>NZ_JBFTMR010000016.1:0-56756 GCF_056397065.1 Arthrobacter sp. 05N428_2
CTCGATCCGACCGGTGCCGGCAGGACCCGATGGGCCGTGCGTTGGAAGCCCGCTTTGAACGCCTTCGCCATCACCTTCAGCGACCGATTCCCGGCAGCTGAAAACTACTAAAGGAAACCGCCGGATACACCGTTAGTGAGATAGTCCCTGCGTCCTTGCAGGATGTGCGGGAGGGTCGCTGGAATCCTTGCGTGATGTGAGGGAGCGTTCGGGGGACGGGTGCGACGTTGACTGGATGTCCCGGGGGGAGGGGGAGAGCGGTGGCCTGGGCGGGCCGAATGCCCGCCCCGTGAGTGGCGCCGTCGGACGCAGTGCCGTCGGCGGGCAGGCTTGTGCCCGGAGCGCATTGCTGTGATATGGGGATCCAGCGAAAACATGCTAAGATTTTGAGTTTGTATGGCGCCGTTCGCGCGTCATCGTCAACCTCGTAAACAATCGTGCCACGGCATAGTGCCCCCTCGCGCCCCGACTCGTCGGGAACCGCCCGGGAAGCAAATGTTTTTGGCACGGGCGTTTAGGCCTGGTCTGGCAAAATCCAGGCAGGTCAAGAGACACCCCGATCAACCGTTCCGCAAGGCTCATTCCGTAGGAAGATTTTCGGTCTGAGAACCGGCGCGACGCAAGGAGTAAATAGTGATTCAGCAGGAGTCGCGACTCAAGGTTGCCGACAACACGGGTGCTAAGGAAATCCTTACCATTCGCGTTCTCGGTGGCTCTGGCCGTCGCTACGCAGGCATTGGCGACGTCATCGTCGCTACCGTCAAGGACGCAATTCCGGGCGGCAACGTAAAGAAGGGCGACGTCGTCAAGGCTGTCATCGTCCGTACCAAGAAGGAACGCCGCCGTGCGGATGGTTCCTACATCAAGTTTGACGAGAACGCAGCCGTCATCCTGAAGAACGACGGTGACCCCCGCGGTACCCGTATCTTCGGACCGGTTGGTCGTGAACTTCGCGACAAGAAGTTCATGAAGATCGTTTCTCTGGCTCCGGAGGTGCTCTAGTCCATGGCTAAGATCAAAAAGGGTGACCTCGTTCAGGTCATCACTGGCGCCAAGGCTGAGCGCGGCGGCGACAAGGGCAAGCAGGGCAAGGTTCTGCGCGTCTTCCCCGATACCAACCGCGTGTTGGTTGAAGGCATTAACCGCGTAACCAAGCACACCAAGGTCGGTCAGTCGCAGCGCGGCACCAAGACCGGTGGCATTGAGGTCGTTGAGGCTTCAATCCACATCTCCAACGTGGCACTGGTTGACCCCTCCACCAAGAAGCCCACCCGCGTCGGTTTCCGCACCGAGACCGTTGAGCGCGATGGCGTGAAGCGTGACGTGCGCGTCCGCGTGGCCAAGAGCTCAGGGAAGGACATCTAATGACTGAGACTCTCGAGACTCCGGCAAGCAAGATCGTTCCTCGTCTGAAGACCAAGTACGCCGATTCCATCAAGAACTCGCTGACTGAGGAATTCAAGTACCAGAACGTCAACCAGGTTCCCCGTCTGGTGAAGGTCGTTGTGAACATGGGTGTTGGAGATGCCGCCAAGGACTCCAAGCTGATCGACGGCGCTGTCCGCGATCTGACCCTGATCACCGGCCAGAAGCCGCAGGTAACCAAGGCCCGCAAGTCGATCGCACAGTTCAAGCTGCGCGAAGGCATGCCGATCGGTGCGCACGCAACTCTGCGTGGCGACCGCATGTGGGAATTCCTGGACCGTCTGGTCACGCTGGCACTGCCGCGTATCCGCGACTTCCGGGGCCTCAGCGGCAAGCAGTTCGACGGCAACGGCAACTACACCTTCGGTCTGACCGAGCAGGTTATGTTCCACGAGATCGATCAGGATTCCATTGACCGCGTTCGCGGCATGGACATCACTGTCGTGACCACTGCCAAGACCGACGACGAAGGCCGCGCGCTGCTCAAGGCGCTTGGCTTCCCGTTCAAGACCGAAGACTAATCTAGCTACGTAAAAGGTCCGGCTGCCGGTTGTTGAAAACCGTTGCAGCGGAAACCGTTATGAGGAAGGGCAAGAGCCCACATGACAATGACAGATCCCGTCGCAGACATGCTCACGCGTCTGCGCAACGCTAACTCGGCATACCACGAATCCGTGACCATGCCGTACAGCAAGCTCAAGGCACGCGTTGCCGACATCCTGAAGGCCGAAGGTTACATCGCCTCCTGGAAAGAAGAAGACGCTGAGGTTGGCAAGAAGCTGACCCTCGAGCTCAAGTTCGGTCCGAACCGCGAGCGTTCCATCGCTGGCGTTCGTCGTATTTCCAAGCCGGGACTGCGCGTATACGCAAAGTCCACCAACCTGCCGCACGTGCTCGGTGGCCTGGGTGTTGCAATCCTGTCCACCTCTTCCGGCCTCTTGACTGACAAGCAGGCCGGCAAGAAGGGCGTGGGCGGCGAAGTCCTCGCTTACGTCTGGTAACGGGAAAGGAAGAGAATAATGTCACGTATTGGACGTCTCCCCATCACCGTTCCTGCCGGCGTTGAGGTCAAGGTTGACGGCTCTGTCGTCAGCGTCAAGGGTTCCAAAGGCGAGCTGAGCCACACTGTGGCGAGCCCGATCGAGGTCTCCCTGGAAGAAGGCACCCTGACTGTCGCCCGCCCGAACGACGAGCGCGCCTCACGTTCGCTGCACGGCCTGACCCGCACCCTGATCGCCAACATGATCCAGGGTGTCACCGCAGGCTACGAGAAGAAGCTTGAGATTGTCGGTACCGGTTACCGCGTCCAGGCCAAGGGTTCTGACCTGGAGTTCGCTCTGGGCTACAGCCACCCGGTCAACGTCTCGGCACCGAACGGCATCACCTTTGCAGTTGAGACCCCGACCAAGCTCTCTGTTTCAGGTATCTCCAAGCAGCAGGTCGGCGAGGTTGCTGCCAACATTCGCAAGCTGCGGAAGCCGGACCCCTACAAGGGCAAGGGCATCCGTTACGCAGGCGAAGTCATCCGCCGCAAGGTCGGAAAGGCTGGTAAGTAACCATGGCGATCGCAATTAACAAGAAGCGTACGAACAAGAGCAAGTCTGCCCAGCGCAGCCGCCGCCAGCTTCGTATCCGCAAGCGCATTTCCGGTACGGCTGTACGTCCGCGTCTGGTCGTCAACCGTTCCGCACGCCACGTATTCGTCCAGGTTGTCGATGACACCAAGGGCCTGACCGTAGCGAGCGCGTCCACTCTGGAAGCCGACCTTCGTGCATTCGACGGTGACAAGACCGCCAAAGCCAAGCGCGTCGGCGAGCTCGTCGCCGAGCGTGCCAAGGCTGCCGGCATCGAGGCAGTTGTCTTCGACCGCGGTGGTAACAAGTACCACGGCCGGATCGCCGCCGTCGCTGACGGCGCACGTGAAGGTGGGCTCGCACTGTGACCGAAAATAACGAAAAGGACATTCAGGTGACTGAAGCTGTAGCTGCTCCGGCAACTGAGACCGCTGCGCCTGCTACCACCGACGGCGCCCGTGGTGGCGCCCGTCGTGGCGAGCGTGGCGACCGCGGCCAGGGCCGTGGCGACCGTGGTGGCCGTGGTGGCCGTGACGGCGGCCGCGAAGCCGAGAAGAGCCAGTTCGTAGAGCGCGTCGTAACCATCAACCGTGTTTCCAAGGTCGTCAAGGGTGGTCGTCGCTTCAGCTTCACCGCGCTCGTCGTCGTCGGTGACGGCAACGGTATGGTCGGCGTCGGCTACGGCAAGGCCAAGGAAGTTCCCGCCGCCATCGCGAAGGGCGTTGAAGAGGCCAAGAAGTCCTTCTTCCGCGTTCCCCGCATCGGCAGCACCATTCCGCACCGTGTTCAGGGCGAAGCCGCCGCAGGCGTCGTCATGCTGCGTCCGGCTTCCGCCGGTACCGGTGTTATCGCCGGCGGTCCGGTCCGTGCAGTACTGGAGTGCGTGGGCATCCACGACATCCTCTCCAAGTCGCTCGGTTCCTCCAATGCCATCAACATCGTTCACGCGACCGTTGATGCGCTGAAGCGCCTCGAAGAGCCGGCAGCAGTGGCAGCACGCCGCGGCCTCCCGCTCGACGAGATCGCTCCGGCGGCAATGGTGAAGGCGATCATGAACCAGAAGGCAGGTGTCTGAGTCGTGGCTAAAAACCTGATTCCCTCCGACGCCCAGTTGGAGATCACTCAGATCAAGTCCGTCATTGGCGGCAAGCAGAACCAGCGCGACACCCTGCGGTCCCTCGGCCTGAAGCGGATCGGACACACCGTTGTCCGGACCGCCGATGCCGTGACCGTTGGAATGCTCAACACGGTTCCGCACCTGGTAAAGGTAGAGGAGGCGAAGTAAATGGCAGAGAAGAACACCGCCGAGAAGGCACAGGGCGCCGCTGCTGAGAAGCAGAACGCACTGAAGGTTCACCACCTGCGTCCCGCCCCGGGTGCCAAGACCGCCAAGACCCGCGTTGGTCGTGGTGAAGGTTCCAAGGGTAAGACCGCCGGTCGCGGTACCAAGGGTACGAAGGCCCGCTACCAGATCAAGGCTGGCTTTGCCGGCGGCCAGCTGCCGCTGCACATGCGCCTGCCGAAGCTGCGCGGCTTCAAGAACCCGTTCCGGGTTGAGTACCAGGTTGTAAACCTGGACAAGCTCAACGAGCTGTTCCCGGAAGGTGGCGCAGTCACCGTGGAGAACCTGGTCGAAAAGGGTGCCGTTCGCAAGAACCAGCCCGTCAAGGTGCTGGGCACCGGCGACATCACCGTCAAGGTTGACGTCACCGTCCACGCATTCTCGGCCAGTGCCGCGGAAAAGATTGCCGCAGCAGGCGGAAGCACCACCGCCCTCTAAGGAGGCGGCGGGGCATTCGCCCGTTGTTGAAACTCCCGGCTCCGGGGCTCCGGCCCCGGCGTCGGGAGTTTTTTCATTTCCGGGCCCCGCCGATTGTTCGGCGGGCGCATCCACCCGTTAGACTCGGTTGTTGGGTTTATTTGACCTGTCTCACACGACTTTACTTATTCCTCAGGAGGACGCTTGCTTAGCGCATTCGGCCGGGCCTTTCGCACGCCTGATCTGCGACGCAAGTTGTTGTTCACGCTGGCAATCATCACAATCTTCCGCTTGGGTGCGTTCATCCCCTCGCCTGGTGTGAGCTACCAGAATGTCCAGCAATGCTTGCAGAACGGTCAGACCACGGGCGGGATCTACCAGCTCGTCAACCTGTTCAGCGGCGGTGCCTTGCTGCAGGTCTCAATTTTCGCGCTCGGGATCATGCCGTACATCACGTCCAGCATCATCGTCCAGCTGCTCCGGGTGGTCATTCCCCGGTTCCAGCAGCTCTACGACGAGGGCGCCTCGGGCCAGTCCAAGCTGACGCAGTACACGCGTTACCTGACGATCGCCCTCGGCCTGCTGAACGCCACGACGCTGGTGTCGCTGGCGCGCTCCGGCCAGCTGCTGCCTAACTGCCAGCTGCCGATCATCCCGGACACCAGCATCATCACCACGATCCTCATCATCATCACCCTGACGGCCGGTACCGGCCTGATCATGTGGATGGGCGAGCTCGTGACGGAAAAGGGCGTGGGCAACGGCATGTCGCTGCTCATTTTCACGTCCATTGCCGCCGGCTTCCCGACGTCGCTGGGCGCGATCTGGAAGGCGCAGGGGCCGGGCACGTTCTTCATGGTGCTGGTCATCGGCTTGCTCACAGTGGCGCTGGTCGTCTTTGTCGAGCAGTCCCAGCGCCGCATCCCGGTGCAGTACGCCAAGCGCATGATCGGCCGCCGCACCGTGGGCGGCACCAGCACCTACATCCCCATCAAGGTGAACATGGCCGGCGTCGTGCCCGTCATTTTCGCGTCCTCGATGCTCTACCTGCCGGGCCTGATTTCGCAGTTCAACCAGCCCAAGCCAGGCGAGTCCATGGCGCCGTGGGTTGAGTGGATCAACAACAACCTGACCCGCGGTGACCACCCCATCTACATGGCGCTCTACTTCGCCATGATTGTCTTCTTCACGTACTTCTATGTCGCGATTACTTTCAACCCTGAGGAAGTTTCTGACAACATGAAGAAGTACGGCGGCTTCATTCCGGGTATCCGTGCCGGCAAGCCGACCGCAGATTACCTGCAGTATGTGCTTTCCAGGATCACTTTGCCCGGCGCGTTCTACCTGGGCCTTGTGGCCCTGATCCCGCTGATTGCCTTGGTCCTGATCAACGCCAACCAGAACTTCCCGTTCGGCGGCACCTCGATCCTGATCATGGTGGGCGTCGGTTTGGAGACCGTCAAGCAAATTGATGCGCAGCTACAGCAGCGTCACTACGAAGGGCTTTTGCGATGACGAGAATGTTGATTATCGGACCTCCCGGTTCGGGCAAGGGAACGCAGGCGGAACGTATTTCGGAGCGCCTCGGTGTCGTGGCGATCTCCACCGGCGACATCTTCCGCGCCAACGTCAAGGGTGAGACGCCGCTCGGCATCGAAGCCAAGAAGTTCATGGACGCGGGCGACTTCGTTCCGGACAGCGTGACCAACAAGATGGTCCGCGACCGCCTTACCGAGTCCGACGTCGAGCCGGGCTTCCTGCTCGACGGCTACCCGCGGACCACGGCCCAGGTGGACTACCTGGACGCGATCCTGGCCGACGGCGAGCAGAAGCTCGACGTCGTCCTGCAGCTCACGGCCGATGATGAGGAACTCGTCAAGCGCCTGCTGGGCCGCGCCCGGGACACCGGCCGCAGCGATGACAACGAGACCGTCATCCGCCACCGGCTGGATCTCTACCACGGGCAGACGGAAGCCGTGGTGGCGAAGTATGCCGACCGCGGGATCCTGACCCGGGTTGACGGCATCGGCGGCATCGACGAGGTCACCGACCGCGTCATGCAGGCCATCAAAGCGGCGCAGTCCGCCTGAGCCGGGCCCGTTTCCATTGAGGCTCCTCCCGCAGCGCCGGGAGGAGCCTCAGGCATTTGTCCGTCCGACCCTCGCGGGGCCGGGCGGCACCACGAAAGGACGCTGAGGATGGCATTCGGCCAGACCCGCATTGAATACAAGACCAACGCCCAGATGCGGACCATGCATGAGGCCGGGCTGGTCCTCAGCCGCGCACTCGACGCCGCCGTGGCCGCAGCGGTCCCCGGGGTGACCACCCGCGACCTCGACGCCGTCTTCGCGGGCGTGCTGCAGGACGCCGGGGCGAAGTCCAACTTCCTTGGCTACCACGGCTTCCCGGCAACTATCTGCACCTCGGTCAACGAGGAGGTGGTCCACGGAATCCCGGGGGACCGCGTCCTGCAGGACGGGGACATCATCTCCATCGACGGCGGCGCCATCGTGGAAGGCTGGCACTCCGACTCGGCCCGGACCGTGATCGTGGGCACCGCTGACCCCGAAGACCAGCGGCTCTCCGACGTTACCGAGGCGGCCATGTGGCACGGGATCGCGGCGCTGGCGACCGGCAAGTTCGTTGGCGACGTCGGCAACGCCGTGGACGACTACGTCTCCTCCGTGCCGGGCAAGCCGCTGGGCATCCTGGAGGACTACGTGGGCCACGGCATCGGCTCGGAGATGCACATGGCCCCTGATGTGCTGAACTACCGCACGAGCCACCGTGGGCCCAAGATCCGGCCCGGGCTGTGCCTGGCCATCGAACCGATGCTGGTCCGCGGCAGCATCGACACCGCCGTGCTGGAGGACGACTGGACGGTGATCACGACCGACGGCAAGCGCTCCTGCCAGTGGGAACACTCCGTGGCCGTCCACGAGAAGGGCATCTGGGTGCTCTCCGCGCCCGACGGGGGAGCCGCGAAGCTGGCGCCGCTCGGCGTCGTCCCGGTCCCGATCCCCTAAGTCACCCCTTAAACCCGAGTAGCTCGCAATTGTTGTCGTTTTGAGGGCTCAAAACGACAACAATTGCGAGCCAGTTGCGCCGGGGAGGCTAGCTCTTCAGCTTCGGCTTCACGTCCTTGGTGTAGATGCCCTCCAGCGTGGTCTTCAGGTCGGTCATCGTGGCTTTGACGTCGCCCTGCTGCGTGAGGATCTTCGCGGCCGACTTCGCCATCTCCTGGTCAGCGCCCGGCAGGAATACCCGGGCGTTGTCCTGGACCCGGGTGACCGCGAGCTGGTCCATGGCGGTCTTGATCTGCGGCGTCGCCGCGAGGACAGCGCCCATGTCAGCGGATGTGCGGGTCGGCATGTAGCCCGTGGCCGCGGAGAACGCCGCGGTGTTCTCCGGCTCGGTCATGAACTTCAGGAAGGTGGCCGCAGCGAGCTGGACCTCCTTGCTGACGCCGCTGGGGATGCCGAGCCCGGCGCCGCCCGTGGGGCAGACGGGGCTTTCGTTCTTCGGCCCACCCGGCAGGAAGCCGACGCCGACGTTGAACTTGGCGGACTTGAGCACGCCCAGCAGATCGCCGGTTGAGGAAATCGTGGTTGACGCGATGCCGGCGGAGAAGTCGTCTGCGGCGTTCTTGGAGGAGACGCCAGCCCACTTGTCCTTGTAGATCGAATCCTGCGCCCACTGCAGCGCGGCCACCGGCTCCGTGGAGTCACAGTTGACGTCCCAGCCGTTGGACCAGCTCCCGCCCCAGCCCCACAGGTTGTTCTGCAGATTCCAGCCGGCGTAGCCGGCGAGGGCCGGATACATGTAGGCGTACTGTGCGCCCGAACTCGCCTTGAGCTTGGGGGCCCAGTCACCAAATTCCTGCCACGTCTTCGGCGCCCGGTCCGGCAGTCCCGCGGCCTTGAAGTGGTCCTTGTTGTAGAAGAACAGCGGGGTGGAGCGGCCGTAGGGGAGCGCCCACTGCTTGTCCGCGTACTTGTAGTCCGCGACGAGCGACTTCTGGAAGTCGTCGACCTTGATGTCCAGCTGCTTGATCAGGCCGTCGAGCGGGATGATGTTGCCGTTGGTGTAGTACCGGAACCACCAGACGTCCGAGAGCACCACGAGGCCCGGGAGATCCGTCTTCGCGGCCTGGGAAGTCTGGAACTTCTGCGCGATTTCCTCGTAGTTGGCGCCCGCGGTCACCAGGTTCACCTTGATCTCCGGGAACTTCGCCTGGAACTTCTCGATGATCGCCTTTTCCACGTCCTGGGACTTGCCCGGGTGGTTGGTCCAGAAGTCGATGGAGGCGGCAGGCTTCACACCGCTGAAGTCGATGTCGGCTGCGCCGGAGGTGGCGGTGGTCGATCCGGTGGACGGGCCGCCGCAGGCTGCCAGTGCGGCCGCGCCTGCGCCAGCGCCGGCCAGGCCGAGGAAGTGTCGGCGGTCAAGATTTAGTGCCATGGTGGGTCCTCTCAAGGGTGTTGACTCGTTGTGATGATGGGGGTGTACGGGGTGTGTGTTGGAGCGGAAGGCTGCGTCACCCGGTGACGCTGCCCTGGGTGAGGCCGGCGACGATGTAGCGCTGCAGCGCGGCGAAGACGAGGAGGATCGGAACAATGACGAGCATCGCGCCGGCCATCAGGATGCCCCAGCCGGCGCCGTTTCCTTCCGAGTTCTGCAGCAGGGTCAGCCCGACCGGCAGGGTCATGGTCTCCGGCCGGTCGGTGATGATGAGCGGCCAGATGTAGTCGTTCCACTCGCTAACCACCGTCACCAGCGCCACCGTTGCGATGGAGGGGCCGGAGACGGGGACGACGACCTGCCAGAGCCGCCGCCAGTGCCCCGCGCCATCGATCTCTGCGGCCTCCAGGATGGAGCCGGGCAGCGTCATGAAATGCTGTCGGAGCAGGAAGGTGCCGAAGGCCGTGCCCAAGCCAGGAAGAATGATTCCCCACAGGGTGTTCTTCCCGCCGATGCCGGCAATCAGGATGTAGTTCGGCAGGATCGACACCTGCGGCGGCACCATGAGTGCCACCAGGATCACGACGAAGATGACGTTCTTGAACGGGAAACGCACAAAGACCAGGGCGTAGGCCGTCAGGATCGCCAGGATCACTTTCACCGTGGAGCCCACGGTGGTGACGATCAGGCTGTTCACGAAGAACTGGCCGAACGGCACGGTAGTCATGGCGACGCGGTAATTGTCCAGGTTGAGGCCTTCCGGCAGGATCTTGAGATCGGTGGTGACGATCTCGCCGGGTTGCTTGAAGGAGCTCAGCAACATCCACAGCAGCGGCACGACCACCACGAGGCTGGCCACGATCAGCGGGATGTAACCGCCGGCGATCGTCTGGACCAGGTTGGCGCGGGAGAAGGGGCGGCTGCGCTGCACCGGGACCTGCGGACCGCCGTCGGGGGTGTACCCCGAGGTTTTGGTCGGATCGGGACTAACAGGAGAGAGCGTGCTCACGAGTAGTGCACCTTCCGTTCGACGAACCGCAGCTGCAGCACGGTGATGATGAGCAGGATCGCGAAGAGGACCACGGAGACGGATGCCGAGTAACCGGCCCGGTTGTAGGCGCCGAACGCCTGGAGATAGGCCTCGTAGATCAGGGTGGACGTGCCGTTGCCGAGCGGGGTCATGATCCGGATCAGGTCGAAGGCCTGCAGGGAGCTGAGCATCGTGGTGATCAGCAGGAAGAACGTGGTGGGGGAGAGCAGGGGAACCGACATGCTGACGAAACGGCGGAGACCGCTGGCGCCGTCCAGCGAGGCCGCTTCCATCACATCCCGGGGGAGCGACTGGAGACCCGCGAGGTAGACGACGGCGCAATAGCCGAGGTTCTTCCAGATGTAGACGACGATCACCATGACCAGGGACAGCTGCGGGTCGTTGATCCACTGCGGGCTCTGCTGGCCGATGCCGCGCAGGAGCCAGGACAGCACCCCGTAGCCGGGGTCGAAGATGAACAGCCACACCAGTCCGACGCCGACCCCGCTGAGCACATAGGGGGCGAAGACGGCGGACCGGGCGAAGGTGGTGCCACGGACCTTGGAGTTCAGGGCGAGGGCCACCAGCAACCCGAGGACCATCGAACCGCCAACGGTGACGACGGTAAAGGCGGCCGTGGTCCCCAGTACCTTGGGGGCGTCGGTGCTGGTAAAGAAGTTGATGTAGTTGTCGAAGCCGACGACTGTGGCGGAGGCAGAGCCCAACGTCCAGTCCAGCGTCGAGTAATAGATGTTGTTGATCAGCGGGAGATAGGTAAACACCGCTATCAACGCCAGGTTCGGCAAGGCCAGGGCCAGGAACACGATGAAGTCCCGGCGGGACCGGGCGGACCAGCGTCCCCTGCGCTGGTCCGGAGTGACAGCCGCGGCGGTGGCCGCAGGACTGTCCAGTAATTTTTTTGTCATGGGGGTCTCTAACGGATCCGGGCCTGTCGATGACGGGCGGTTGGGTGGAGGATCAACAAACACTTCACCACACCGGTTGGGGCCGGTACCCCGCATGAGGCCTTGTCAGAGCTTTGTTATGCCAGGCTTCGTCGCCCGTTCACCCTCCGGTTGGTTGCAGTAGGCCACAGTGTTCGTTTGGCACAATGGAGCCATGACAGCGATCACAGACGTGCCCGGAATCCGCGTGGGCCACGCCTCCCGGACCGGGGAGGGCTGGCTGAGCGGCGTGACGGTGGTCCTGCCGCCGCCCGGTACCGTCGGCTCGGTCGACGTCCGCGGCGGTGGTCCCGGCACGCACGAAACCGACGCTCTCGACCCCACCACCCTGACCACCGCCGTCGACGCCGTGGTCCTCACCGGCGGCAGCGCCTTCGGGCTGGCGGCCGCACACGGCGCCCAGCGCTGGTGCGAGCAAAACGGCCGCGGCTTCGCCGTCACCGGGGGAGTAGTCCCAATCGTGCCCGCGGCCGCCATCTTCGACCTCGGCCGCGGCGGCGACTTCGCAGCGCGCCCGACGGCGGACATGGGCTACACGGCAACCGCCGACGCCGCCGCCCACCAGAACGGTCACGACGTCGAACGCGGCAACATCGGCGCCGGCACCGGAGCCCTCATCGGCCGGGGACAGTTCAAAGGCGGAGTTGGCACAGCCTCCCTCACTTTAGAGAACGGCGTGGTCGTTGGCGCCCTCGCCGTCGTAAACGCCCTGGGTCTGCCGTTCAACACATCGAGCCGGCGGACGGAACCTGGGGGTGGCGCGGAACCGGAACGGGCGGCACATCCGGAACCCGGAAGCGTGCGTCTAAGCGAGGAACGAGCGAGCACGCGGAGGGATTCGGATGCGCCGCCCGCCCTGAACACAACCCTCGTCGTCGTCGCCACCAACGCCATCCTGGACAAGGCCGAGTGCAAGCGGACAGCCTCTGCAGCCCACGCCGGCCTTGCGAGGGCGCTGAATCCCAGCCATACCCTGGCGGACGGGGATACGGTCTTTTGCCTGGCCACGGGCGCCGTGGCCTTGGACCGGAGTACGGAAGCCGCGCGGCAGCTTAGCCTGATTACGCTGCAGAGCGCTGCCGCCGACGTCGTCCGGCTGGCGATCCTGGATGGGATCGCTGCCGCGGAAGAGGTGGAGACCCCGGCGGGGAGTTTTCGTGCATACCGGGACGGAGTGCGCTAGCATAGCTGGATTTAACATTCGGCCCGTGATGCCGTAGTGTTGTCTGTTGGTTGTCTGCCCTGTTGTGCCCTTTTGTGGGCCTGCCGTAGCGACCAAGCAATCAAAAAACGTCCACAGCGATCGCCGGTGCAAGCCGGAGGGGCGGTGGCAACAACAGTTAGCGGAGGGTATGGCCAAGAAGGACGGGGTCATTGAGATCGAGGGCGTTGTGACCGAGGCGCTGCCCAACGCGATGTTTCGCGTTGAGCTGACCAACAAGCACATCGTTCTGGCACACATCTCTGGAAAGATGCGCCAGCACTACATCAGGATTCTCCCTGAGGACCGGGTAGTGGTGGAGCTGAGCCCTTACGACCTGACACGTGGTCGTATCGTCTACCGCTACAAGTAAACACTGGGCGGTCCGGGCACTAGCCGAGGGCCGGTCCAGCTGACCAACTGCAACACGCAAAGGAACGCCATGAAGGTCAAGCCGAGCGTCAAGCAGATCTGCGAAAAGTGCAAAGTGATCCGCCGTAATGGCCGGGTCATGGTGATCTGCGAGAACCCGCGCCACAAGCAGCGCCAGGGCTAATTCCCTTCACGGGAAACCTTGGGTTGCTAACCCACGCAAGTAAATAAAAGGCAGCACAAGCTGATCTGGGACACTGAGCTAGAACGAGTCCGGACAGCTAACCCCCGGTCGGAGGCTGGGGCCGTACAGATCCGTACGGGTGTACTGCCTACGACCTCCGGTTTATTCAAGGAGCACTGCCTCTATGGCTCGTCTCGCTGGCGTAGACATCCCCCGCGAAAAGCGGTTGGAAATTGCGCTTACTTACATCTACGGCGTGGGCAAGACCCGTGCACACGAAACCCTGGCTGCCACCGGCATCAGCGCGGACGTTCGGGTCAAGGACCTGTCCGACGCCGAGCTCGTCCAGCTGCGTGATTACATTGAAGGCAACTACAAGGTTGAGGGTGACCTTCGCCGCGAAGTGGCAGCAGATATCCGCCGCAAGGTTGAGATCGGCAGCTACGAAGGTATTCGCCACCGTAAGGGCCTGCCAGTGCGCGGACAGCGTACGAAGACGAACGCACGTACCCGCAAGGGTCCGAAGCGCACCGTCGCAGGCAAGAAGAAGACTCGTTAATCCCTTGGGATTAGCCACGTTTTCCCCCAATAACTTTCTGTAGGAGAAATAATGCCCCCGAAGACTCGTGGCGCGGTTCGCAAGCCGCGTAAGAAGGACAAAAAGAATATCGCGCTGGGCCAGGCGCACATCAAGAGCACCTTTAACAACACCATCGTGTCCATCACGGACCCGAACGGTGCAGTCATCTCCTGGGCTTCGTCCGGTGAGGTCGGCTTCAAGGGCTCCCGCAAGTCCACTCCGTTCGCCGCCCAGATGGCTGCCGAAGCCGCCGCCAAGCGCGCACAGGAGCACGGCATGCGCAAGGTTGACGTGTTCGTCAAGGGACCGGGCTCCGGACGCGAGACGGCCATCCGTTCACTGCAGGCCGCTGGCCTCGAGGTTGGATCCATCCAGGATGTAACCCCCAGCGCGCACAACGGCTGCCGCCCGCCGAAGCGCCGCCGCGTCTAAGTCTTAGCCGGAGCTTGCCCGGGCCCTCACCGGCCCGGGCAAGCCCAACGGCGTTAAGTCTCAGACCGATCTTTCCACCACCTGTGTTGCGTCATATAGCGGATGCTCGCCGAAAGGAAACCTAAGTGCTCATTGCACAGCGCCCCACCCTCTCCGAAGAGGTAGTCTCCGATAACCGCTCGCGTTTTATCATTGAACCGCTGGAACCGGGCTTCGGCTACACCCTCGGAAACTCCCTCCGCCGTACCCTGCTCTCCTCCATCCCCGGTGCCTCCGTAACGAGCATCCGGATCGATGGCGTGCTGCACGAGTTCACCACGGTTCCGGGTGTCAAGGAAGATGTCACCGAGATCATCCTGAACATCAAGAACCTGTCGGTCTCCTCCGAGCACGATGAGCCGGTTGTTGCTTACCTGCGCAAGCAGGGCCCGGGAGTCGTCACCGCCGCGGACATCGCCCCGCCGGCCGGCGTCGAATTCCACAACCCGGATCTGCACATCGCCACGCTGAACTCGAAGGGCAAGTTCGAACTCGAACTGACCATCGAGCGCGGCCGCGGCTACGTTTCGGCAGCTCAGAACAAGTCCGGCGACTCCGAGATCGGCCGCATTCCGGTCGACTCGATCTACTCGCCGGTGCTGAAGGTTACTTTCCGCGTGGAAGCCACCCGTGTTGAGCAGCGCACTGACTTCGACAAGCTGATTGTCGACGTCGAGACCAAGCAGGCCATCGCACCGCGTGACGCGGTCGCTTCGGCAGGTACCACCCTGGTGGAACTGTTCGGTCTGGCCCGCGAGCTGAACACCGCAGCTGAAGGTATCGAGATTGGCCCGTCGCCGACGGACGCTGCCCTGGCAGCGGACATGGCGCTGCCGATCGAGGATCTGGACCTCACGGTCCGTTCCTACAACTGCCTCAAGCGTGAGGGCATCCACAGCGTGGGTGAACTCGTTGCCCGCTCCGAGGCTGACCTCATGGACATCCGTAACTTCGGTGCGAAGTCCATCGACGAGGTCAAGGCAAAGCTCGTTGAACTGGGTCTGTCCCTCAAGGACTCCCCTCCCGGATTCGACCTTGCAGCCCGCGCCGCAGCCATCGAAGAGGACGACGCCGCTTTCAGCGACGACGAGCTCTAAACCAGATCTTGGCCAGCAGGCTGGACGCACCGCAGCGTGCACAGCCCGCCGGCTTCCATATGAGGAGAAATAGTTATGCCTACCCCCACTAAGGGTCCGCGCCTCGGAGGCGGCCCGGCTCACGAGCGTCTCATGCTCGCGAACCTGGCAGCCGCACTGTTCGAGCACAAGCGGATCACCACCACGGTGACCAAGGCCAAGCGACTCAAGCCCTACGCCGAGCGCCTGGTGACCTTCGCCAAGCGCGGCGACCTGGCTTCCCGCCGTCGTGTGCTCGGCCTGATCGCCAACAAGGGCGTCGTCCACGAGTTGTTCACCGACATTGCCCAGGCAGTGGAGAACCGCGACGGCGGCTACACCCGCATCACCAAGATCGGCAACCGCAAGGGCGACAACGCCCCCATGGCTGTCATCGAACTGGTTCTCGAGCCGGTTTCCGCCAAGCAGGCCGTGGTAGCCGAGGCTACCTCCGCCGCTCAGCGTGACGCTGACAAGAAGGACGCTGAGAAGGCCGAGGCCGCTCCGGTTGCCGAGACCGAAGCTGCGGAGACCGAAGAGGCCCCCGAAGCTGAGGTTGCAGAGACCGAAGCAGCAGAGACCGAAGAGGCTCCGGCCGCTGAGGAAGCTGCTGCAGCGTCCGAGAAGGACGCGAAGTAATTCGCTAAAACCTTCTTATAGACTTAAGTCTATGAACGAGCTCAAACCCGCTGCCCCCGACTTGGGGGGCGGCGGGTTTCTGCGTATCCGGCTGGATCTTTCCTACGACGGCGGTCCCTTCAGTGGCTGGGCCGTCCAGCCGGGGCTTCGCACCGTCCAGGGCGTCCTTGAGGAGGCCTTGGCCCTGTTGATCCGCCGCCAGGTCCGGGTCACCGTGGCCGGCCGCACTGACGCCGGCGTGCATGCCCGCGGACAGGTGGTGCATCTGGACCTGACCGAAACGGAGTGGCGCGGCCTGAACCGCGGCGCCGAACTGGAGCCCGCGGTCGCGCTGCTGCGGCGGCTCCGTGGCGCCTTGAGCCGAGGGCTGGGCCAGCTCAGTGGAGCGGTCGAGGTGCACCGCGTCTTGATCGCGCCGGCGGGCTTCGACGCCCGCTTCTCCGCCCTTTGGCGGCGCTACAGCTACCGAATCGCCGACGGACCCACTCGTTGGGACCCGCTGGGCCGCCACTCGACGCTTTGGCACAAGGAGCAGCTGGACACTGGGCTGCTCAACGAGGGTGCGTCCCGGCTGCTGGGCCTGCAGGACTTCCGTTCGTACTGCAAACCCCGCGAAGGCGCCACGACCATCCGGGAGCTACAGCGTTTCGAATTCACCCGCGGCGCGGACGGCGTCATCGTGGCGGCTGTCCAGGCGGACGCTTTCTGCCACAACATGGTCCGCTCGCTGATTGGAGCCGCGCTCCACGTGGGGCCCGGACTGGAACAGCCCGGGTGGCTGTACGAGCGTCTGATCGCCCGGCAACGGGACGCGCGCTCCGTGCTTGCTGCCCCGCACCCCCTCGTCCTGGAAGAAGTGGCCTATCCGTCCGCGAACGGGCTGCTGGCCAGGGCCGAGCTGACCCGCGCCCGGCGCGAATAGAGCGCCCGCAGGGTAGTACGTCCCGCGGGGACGGCCTTAGAACGCCCGCAGTGCTCCCTCGGCCGGCAGCTCCACCGTGAAGGTGCTGCCGCGGCCGGGGAGGGTGCTGCACGAGATGGAGCCGCCGTGGCCTTCCACGATTGCCTTGGTGATGGACAAGCCGAGCCCGGCCCCGGGGATTGCTCCGTCCCGCACGGCCGGGCTCCGGAAGAACCGGGTGAAGATCTTCCCGGCGTCGGCGGCGGTCATGCCGATGCCGCTGTCCTCCACCCGCAGCAGCACCCGTCCGCCCTCGGCCCGCGCCGAGACCGTCACGGAGCCGCCGTGCGGCGAGTACTTGATGGCGTTGGAGACGAGGTTGTCCAGGGCCTGCCCGATCCGCAAGGGGTCCACCTCCGCCCACAACGGCGCCGTAACGTCCATCGCCAGCGAGACCCGTGAGGATTGCGCATGGGCCTGTGCAGAACCCAGGCTCGCTTCCACCAGCCCGGCCAGGTCGGTTTTCCGCGGCTGGACGTGGACCGCGGAGTTGGCGGACATCAGCAGATCCGACACAAGGGCCAGCAGGCGCTCCGCATTGCGCTGCGCGACCTCGATCCGGCGCAGCACCGGCAGCGGCAGTTCCTCGGCCAGGACCAGGTCCAGATTGCCGATGATCGACGTCAACGGAGTCCGGAACTCGTGCGAGACGGTCGCGACGACGTCTTCTTTGGCGGCGAGGGCATTGACCAGGCCAGTGACCTCGTTGTAGACGACGACGGCGCCGCGGAAGTCCCCGTCGTCGCCCTTCAGGGGTCTCGCCCCGGTGGATACCACCCGGCTGCCCGGAGCCGCACCAAAGCAGACCAGATGGTCCGCGAATGACTCGCCGCCCATTGCCCGGCGGAGCGGGCGGCGTCCCGCCGGCAGGGGCGTGGCTTGGTCGCGACCGGTCAGCAGCAGCCGTTCTTCCGAGCCCTGATCCGCGGGCGAGGCATCCCCGGCCGGCGCCGCGGACGCTTCCAGCGCGGTCTGCCAGCTGTTGGTGAGCAGCCGCCGGCCGTCCGCGTCAATGGCGACGATGCCGACGTCGACGGTGTCCAGGATTGCGTTGAGCAGCCGTTCGCGCTCCCGGCTCTCCGTGAGGAGCGCCTGCAGTTCCGCTTCCTTGGCTTCGACTTTGCGCTGCTGCCGGAGCACTTGCGCGCGCACGAACTGGATGGCCAAGGAAACAGCCAGGGTGGTCAGCGCCAGGAGCACCATCGAGGCAATGCGCCCCGGGCGTTCCTCGGCGCCGGCCGCAAAGTACCAGGGCAGGCCCGCCAGCAGTGGCCCCAGGAAGCTGATCGAGACGACGGCGGCAGGGGAGAGCCGCGACACGGAAATCCAGACCACCGGAAGTACCGACAGGACACCAAGGCCGGGCAGTTCCACTGCGGCCGCGAGCCGGCTCAGCCCGATGGCGGCCAAATCAAGAACCGGAATGATCAGGGACGCCAGGGGGCCGAACCGGTGCCACGGCACGAGGCCCGAGGCGAGGAAGATCAGGGAATGCAGGGCCAAGGCGGCCTGGCCCCAGCCGCTGGAGAGGTGGAGGCCCCAGGCGGCGGGCGCGGCCGCCACACCGGCGGCCAATAGCAGGGTGAGGGGCAGCTGGCTGGCCAGCACCAGCGCACGGGGATGCCGGATGCCGAAGCCGCCGGGAGCGCCCAGGCCACGGATCAGCCGCGCTTCACTCAAGACAGGGGCCCCTTCCTCGCAAGTGGAGTTTACATTGCTGTCACACTAACTTGACACCCAAAGCCATTACCGTTGCATGTGTTCCTGCGCCGAAGCCCGAAATTGGTGTCCGGCGTGGGTATTGTGACAGGACAGGGGCGGAAGCTCCGCGACTTTGTACCAGCGTTTGTAGGCCGGCAAGGCTCCGGCGGACTACAAACAGCATCGGATGTGAGGGGTGGCATGACTGACATGGGTGTGGCCGTCGTTGTTGAGGACGACGCGGATGTGCGGAACCTTGTCGAGGCTGTCCTGCGGCAATCGGGCTTCGAGGTGCATTCGGCGTCCGAGGGCCGGGAAGGGGTCGACGTCGTTCGGCAGCGGGAAGCCAACGTGGTCACACTGGACGTGGGCCTGCCCGACATTGACGGCTACGAGGTGCTCCGGCGGATCCGTCAGTTCAGCGACGCCTACATTGTCATGCTCACCGCTCGGACGGACGAACTGGACACGTTGACGGCCCTCCACACTGGAGCCGATGACTTTCTGACCAAGCCGTTCCGGCCGCGTGAGTTGCGGGCCCGGGTGGCGGCAATGATGCGCCGCCCGCGACACGAGGCTCAGCGGGCCGGGAACCCTGCCGCCGCCCAACCGGCCGGCGTCGCTCCTGCGTCCGACAACGTCCTGCGCCACAACGGGCTGGCACTGTATCCGGATTCCCGTTCGGTAACGGTCGACGGCGGCCCGCTCGCCTTGACGCGCAGCGAGTTCGAACTCCTGCACGCTCTCCTCCTGGGTGCCGGAGCGGTGAAATCCAAGGCCGAGCTGGTGCGTGTGGTGCGCGGCGAGTACTACCGGGCCGACGCCTACATCGGCGAGTCAGACGAGCGCGCCGTGGAGGTACACATCGGCAACCTGCGCCGGAAACTCCGGGAAGATCCGGTGCAGCCGCGCTGGCTCCAGACGGTGCGCGGCGTAGGCTACCGGCTGGCGCCGGCCCGTCCCTAGTGCTCCTGGAGGATGCAGCTGAACTGCAGCTCATCCACCGTTTCGCTACCGCGGGCCGCGACCTCGTCGAGTCGGGAGGCGGCCAGTGCCAGCTTGCCGGAGCGGATCATTTCTTCAAGATCTCCGGCCAGTTCGGCCAGCCGCAGGCCTCCGACCATCGACGAGGAAGTCTTGAGGCTCAGCACCGCGTCGAGCGCGGCTGCCTGGTCACGGGTGTGCAGTGCCGTTGCGAGGGAGTCATAGCGCTGGTCCCACATCTGCGCGTAGTCGCGGGCGAAGCCTTTTGCGACGGCGGCGCTGTTCAGCTGCTCGCCCAGGTTCTGGAGGGCGGAGGGGTCCACCAGCGGCTGCGCGCCCGAGTTTCCAGCTGTGTCGGGGAGGGCTGTTTGAAAGGACATGCAACTACGCTACTGCCTGTTCTCACCCGCCCCCCGGCACCCCAGGGGTTCCTGCGGAAACCTTGTGGGTTTCTGTGGCGGACGTCCGGCGCGGCAGCTAGTGGCCGCTGAACGTGTCGATGGCGTTGATGACGGCCGGGCCGAGGATGGCGATAAAAAGCACGGGAAAGATAAAGAACAGGAGCGGGAAAAGGATCATGACGGGAAGCTTCATGGCCTTCTCCTCGGCCCTTTGCCGCCGCTTGACCCGCATGACTTTGGCCTGGATCCGGAGCACCCGACTGATGGCGATGCCGTACGTGTCGGCCTGCACCACGGCTTGGACGAAGCTGCGGAGTTCCGGGATGCTGGTCCGTTCCGCCAGTGCTAGGTAGGACTCGCGCCGGCTGCGCCCCACCTGCATGTCCTGCAGCGTCCGGACCAGTTCTTCCGCGAGCGGGCCGCCGCCGTTCTCGCCGGCGCGGGCCATGGCTCCTTCGAAACCGAGCCCGGCCTCCACCGAGATGAGCATTTGGTCCAAGGTGTTGGGGAGTTCCAGCTGCATGATCTTCTGCCGCTCCTGGCCTTTGCTGTACAGCAGCAGGTCCGGGATGAAGTAACCCAGCAGGACCACAAAGAGCCCTACCAGCTTGATGACGGGGGTGGAACCCGAAGCGCTGATGTAGAAGCCCAGCAAGACGCCGGTCAGGCCGAGCAGGGGCTTGGCCGCCAGCACGCGTCCGAGGGGGAGGGAGGTGGGGCGGCCAGCCAGGGACAGGAGCTTATCGAGTTTGCGGACATATCCGGCCGGCGTCAGACGGTAACCGATCCGTTCCAGCAGCGAGGTCCGCTGAACCTCGGCGGACTCAGCGGTCTCCGTGCCTGCAGCCAGTAGCTCGCGGATTGCCCGGTGGGACTTCCGATCGACGGAGAGCGCTGCCCAGACAAGATACCCGAGCGGCAGGGAGACCAGGAGCAGGGCGATCAGTACCGAAGGGTCCACGGGCACCTCAGAACTTCAAATCGATGATCTTGCGCATCCACAGACCACCGATGGTCATCATGATGAGGGACGCTCCAATCATGATCCAACCCAGCGGGTGGCTGAACATGGAGTTCATATAGCCTGGGTTGGCGAGCATGAGCATCGCTACGATGCCGAACGGCATCGCCATGAGGATATAGGCGGAGAACTTTCCCTCGGCTGCCAACGACTTGATGTGGTCCTTGATTTCGCTGCGCTCGCGGATGGTCTCGCCCACCTGGTCCAGGACTTCGGCGAGGTTCCCGCCCACCTCACGGTTGATCTGGATGGCCTGGGCTATCCAGACAAAATCATCGTTCCGCATCCGCTCGGCCGTGTCGGTGAGGGAGGACTGGAGATCGCGCCCGAGGCTCGTTTCCGTGACGACCCGGCGCATCTCTTCCGCCGTCGGACTTTGCGATTCCGTGGCTGCCGCGTCGATGGCCCGTAGAATGCTGTGCCCTGCCCTGAGGCCGCCGGAGAGGAGTTGAAGGGTGTCACCAAGTTGCTGGTCAAACAGGCTGCGGCGTTTGCCCGTGAGGAAGCCGATAACGAGGTGCCCCGCCAGCGGCACCAGCAGGACGAACAGGATCGCCAGCAGAGGGCCCGCGACGACGAAGCCCGCCAATGCGCCGACGAGCGCACCGGCCAGGACCAGCACAAAGAAATCGGACTGGCCCATCCGGAGCCCCGCGTTCTCGAGTGCATCCCTGCTGAAGAGCCTGACTTTCCGCTGCGCGAAGTATCCGTCGAACAGGTGGACGGCCGATCCGGCGAACCGGGTCAGTTGCGAGTCCGGCCGGTTCTGGACGGGCCGGCGCCGGTCCGTCGGCACGCGTGCGCCTCGCGGGGCTAGCAACGCGAAACCGAGTAGCAGCAGGGCAACTGAGAACAGGCCAACACCAATGGGCAGCATCGTCACGGTGGGCTCACTGCCTTCCGGCTTGCGTCAAGGGAGCGGCGAACACGCTGGGTGAGACGTGGATGCCAAAATCTTCGAATCGGTCGATGAACCGGGGGCGGATCCCGGTGGGGACCGGTTTGCCAAGGAACCTGCCGTGGACGTCCACACCGGCGGAGTAGTCGAAGACGAAAGCGTCCTGCAGCGTGACGATGTCCCCCTCCATGCCCTGAACCTCCGTGACGTGGGTGATGCGGCGGCTGCCGTCGCGCAGTCGGGATATCTGGATGATCAGGTTGACGGCGGAGGCGATCTGCTCGCGAATGGCTCGGAGCGGCAGGTCCATTCCCGCCATCAGGACCAGGGTTTCCAGACGGGCGACGGCGTCACGGGGCGAGTTTGAGTGCACCGTGGACAGCGAGCCGTCGTGGCCGGTATTCATGGCCTGGAGCATGTCCAGCGATTCCCCGCCACGAACCTCGCCGACCACTATCCGGTCCGGACGCATACGCAGGGAGTTCCGCAACAGCTCGCGGATGGTGACCTCGCCTTTGCCTTCGGTGTTCGGCGGACGGCTTTCCAGCCGGACGACGTGCCGCTGCTGGATCTGGAGTTCGACGGCGTCCTCGATCGTCACGATGCGCTCGTCATGGGGCAGGAACGATGAAAGTACGTTCAGCAGTGTGGTCTTGCCGGTGCCCGTGCCGCCAGAGACGATGATATTGAGCTTTGCCTTCACACAGGCGTTCAGGAGCTCGGCCATCTCGGGGGTCAGGGTGCCGAATTCGATGAGGTTTTGGACCGTGAGCGGAACTTTGCTGAATTTCCGGATCGTCAGCGAGGATCCGCCCACCGCCAGGGGCGGGATGACGGCGTTGACGCGGGAGCCGTCCTCGAGGCGTGCATCAACGAGCGGGGATGACTCATCGATGCGGCGGCCCACCTTGGATACGATGCGCTCAATCACCTTGCGCAAGTGGTCTTCGGAACTGAATCGCGATTCGGTGAGCGTGAGCTTGCCATGACGCTCGACATAGATCTGGTCCATGCCGTTGACCATAATTTCCGTCACCGCTGAATCATCGAGGAGCCGCTGCAACGGTCCGTAGCCCAACACATCGTCTGCCACGTCCCGAACCAGCCTGAGGCGTTCCTCTGCGGACAAGGGCACCTGTTCAGCGTCGATAATGCGGGTGAGTTCTTCACGGGCGGACGAGCGCAGATCGCTTTCCGTGATGGCGGAATCATTGAAACGCGCGCCCATGCGCTCGAACAAGGCGGTGGCGGCGCGCTGCTTGAGAGCCGCGAAGACATCCACCGGCTGCTGGCCCGCAGACCTGTGCGAGTCCGTTTGCTCTTCGAAAGTGGGGGCTGCCACCGCCGTGCGCTGCCGCTCCAAGGCCGCCGGGGACTTGAGTATTTGGAGGGGTGCGGCCTGGGCGGCTGGGACGGGCTCCGGAGCAGGCCTGGTCGCAGCCGCGGACCCGCCTTCAGCAGCGGCGAGCCGTTCAGAGAGCTTCACTGGACCACCACTCTCCGGTGCAGTTTCTTCTTCGCCCTGGCACGCCACGCCGGATCGAACCGCTCAACCAGCTGCCGCAGCCCTTTGACGGCCGGGTCCATGCGTCCCTCTTGGAGTACAGGTATGCCCCGGTTGGTGGAAAAAGCGACAGCCTTGGACCGTGGAATGCTGACGTCGACGGGCGCGCCAATGGTCGCTTCCACATCCTGGACGCTGAGGCCGGATGCAGCGTCGGCCATGTTTAAGACGACATGACGCGTCTCGGGCAGGAGGTCCAGCCGTCTGAGGATCTCGAGGCCGGACCTGAGCCCCCGGATGCTGGGGACATCCATGGTTGTTACCCAGACGACGTCAGTGCACTGCTCGAGGGCGGCCAGCCCGACCTCCGGTAAACCGGGGGCCGTGTCCACTATGACGTACTGGAACTGTTCCGCGAGCTGCCCGAGCAGGCGCGTCACGTGCGCGGGGGTGATATTGTCCGCTTCTTCGGGACTCCTTGGAGCGCAGAGAGCATAGATATTACCGGGGTGGACGGTCAGGAAGGCCTTCAGTACCAGAGAATCGTGGCTCGCCGAGGACGAGACCGCATCGGTCACGGTGTGCTCCGGGTGGAGGTACAACCCTGAAGCGACGTCTCCGAATTGCAGGTCCAGGTCCACGATGACCACGCTCATGGGGGCCACCTGACCCAGCCCGATGGCGATGTTCGTGGCAATTGTGGTCTTGCCGACGCCGCCTTTGGGCGAGAAGACGCCGATCACCAGACCCTTTGGGGCGTCAGGCTGTTGAACGGCGGCGGACCTGTTCTTGCTGGCAAAGGACTGGCAGGCTCGTTCCAGCATGACCCGGATCTGGGCGGCGTCGGCGTTTGGGCTGAGAACATCCCGGATGCCGGCGCGCATAGCCAGCAGTAAGAAATCCGGGTCCGGTTCTCCCACCAGAATGACGCTGAGCTCGGAAAGCTGAATGTCGAAGACCGTGGCCAGTCGTAAAGCGTCCTCCACGGGCACTTCCGGTCCGAGAATCAGGACTTCGGGACGCTCCTGATCGAGCTTCGCGAACAACTCTCCGGGATCGGATGGATTGACGAAGGCGAACGTCTGCAGACCCCCCGGCAAGCCGCCGGCCAGAGCCTGACGGACGCGGGAAGCGAAGTCGGTGTTGGGTGTGATCAGTACAAAGCGGCTCACTTGTAGACCTCCGGTTTCGTCATGATTCCAGGGCGGCCGCTGTCCTTGGCATTGAGCGGCTCCTTGCTCAGCCAAAGCGTGCCGAATTCGGAGCCATAGACGATCCTGGTGGCGTCCACGTCGTTCACGGCGACCGTCAGCAGCAACGCTCCGGTGGGCAGCGACGTATCCTCAGGCGGCGCGCCAGAGGCGCCGGGAGAGGGCTGGGGGGACGGGGTGGCCGCGGGAGCCCGTTGCACTGCCGTCACCAGGACCTTATGGAGTGTCAGTTGCGTCGTCTCCTTGTCCGGCTTCGCCTCGATGCCGCCGTTCTTCAACGAGATGAAGATGCCGATGTGGTCCCCGGCCGCCAGCCGTCCCCCGACAACGCGCTGGGGATCGAGCTGGAAAGAGATCTCCTGGAGCCCGTCCGGCACCTGCACGGCTCCGCTCGACTGCGCGGTTTCCGGTGCGGTCAGTCGTTCAGCTACCAGTTGCTCACCGGGCAGGAGTTCGACGGCGGTGACCTTCCCGGTCTGGCCGTCGAGACTATGCAGCGCGGACTTGGCCACGGCGGTGCCTGGCAGCTTCTGGGCGGCCAAGAAGGGCAGGAGGCTTTCCACGGCGGTGCCGGCCGGGACCGCCTTTGCTACCACCAGGACATCCACAGGATCGAGGTCCTTGACGGCACGCTCGTCCGCGCCGTGGGCGTATGACACCACCAGAACGGCGCCGATGACGGCCAGGACCACGGCGGCGATCCCGGCGAGTAGTCGTGACTTCACGATGCGGGTACTCCAAGCGTGAGATGGGCAATGTCGGCACCGTAGTCTGGCGCGCTGCCGAGTTCGAAGGCTTCGGACAGGGAGACGAACCTGACGAAATGGCCACGGATCGTTTTGTTGGCGATCGTTCCGCCGGCGGTCCAGCCGATACTGGCGAACTGGTAGCCGGTGACGTAAAAGGCCGCGAAGCCTTTGATAAAGTACTTCGCGTTGTTACCGGTTCCGGTCGCCAGGTCGTAGAGCGGGAAAAGAACCGTTTGATTGTTCATTTTGCTAAGGTCGGCGGCAGTGCACCGGGACGGCGCGCTGGCCCCGGGGTCGCTGACAAACCATGATCCTGAATCGCTGGCACTGCCGACGCCGAGAGTCATGCTGCATTGCGTGCTACTGCTCTGAATCCAACCGAATCCGCCCGGAACCCGTCCGCAGCCGCTGCCGAATTCGAGGACTTGCTCCGCGGCAACGGAAGCGCCGGGACTCAAATTGAACTTGCACTCGGCGATGACCAGGGGGAGGAACACCGTTCCTCTGGACGGGGCCCCCCATTGGGCATACGAAGCCGCTCCCACCTCGGCCTGCGAAATGCCAAAGGCTCGGGCGAAGAAGAGGGAAATGTTGTTGGTGGCAGTACCCGTTTCCTTCGCCCCGGTGGCCACCGAGACGGTCCCCTTGGTCTTGTCGAGGGTGATGGATTTGACGTTGGTCATGCCGTCCACGGCATTGCCGTTGGCCAAGTTGCCGGCGAGCCCGCTGGGCCGTGGCCAGGTGCCGGAACACTCCGGGTCGCTGATGCTCTTAGCGCACTTTTGGGCCACCATGAGGGCCACGGCATCCGAGCCATTCTGGACCTGGGCCCGCTCGGCGTAAAGTGCACCCACGTCAACGGCCAGGGCGGCGAAACCCAGCAGGCAAACCAAGACGAGTGCGACCACCACGCTGATCGCGCCGCGCTCGGTATCGGCTCGCTTTGTCATCCGCCACATTGCATTGTCCCCATGCCCGTCATGGCAAATGGCCCCGCGATTCCGGTTATGGTGCTGAGGTTGTAGGTGATTGTCAAAGTCACTTGGCGCTCCGCTGCGCAAGCCGTGGGTGCCGGTGTTGTTGAAGGCGTCGTTTGAAACGAAAAGACTATTTTTCCGTCCTGAAGTCCTGGGTTTAGCGTGGTCGCTGCGCTTTTGGCCGCGCTGAGAGCCGCAGTAGGGCTGCCACCGATCGCCATCACGCGTGCACCCTCGCGGGCAGCATTGGAGAGCGTAATCTGCGCGTTGTAGGCACGGCCGAATTCCATAATGCCGAGCAGCAGCAGAATCAGGAGGGGCGCCAGGAGTGCGAACTCCACCGCGACAGCCCCGCGCTCTCTGCCCTCACGCATGCGTAGCGACCTTTCTTCGGATGGGGCGTTGGCTGCCTAGGGTCCGGGTGCGACGAACGGTGCGGTGAAGGAAGACCCTTCACCGCACCATTCGTCCTGTCTGGATGGCGCCGCTACGGCTTCGGGGCCAGCTTGCTGGTGACGTTTTCGAAGAGCGTGTTCAGCTGGGTACCCAACAGACCAACGGCGACGATGATGGCTACGGCGATGAGGGCAACCATGATGCCGTATTCCACAGCCGTTGCGCCCTTCTCTTCGCGAAGGCGGTTCTTGGCGGCAAAGCCTAGGGTCTGAAGGGTTGCGATAAGAGAAAGCATCGGGACTCCTGAGCGAGTTTGGCGGCTGGCCCTGCACCAGCACTGAGAGGAACTTAGCAAGCGCCGACACGCCGAAGAATCGACTTTGCGGCATCCTGCGCCAAGGCTTCCCAAACTGCACGATTGCTGTAGTTATACTGCGTGAATTCTGCGGTGGAGTTGCGGACAGCCCGGTCATCGGGCTTCGGGCGCAAAGGAGGACCCCCTCGGTTTCTGGGTGCCGAGAGGGTCCTGCCTAGGAGGACCCTCTCGGCTCTGGGTCCGAGAGGGTCCGGTCATGGGGGCGCCATGGGGCGCCGTTGTAACGGAGTTTTTGCTCCTACATATGCGAGAAGGCCGCAACAATGTTGATGACGGCCGGGCCCAGGATGACGATGAAGAGTACAGGCAGGATGCACAGCATTAGGGGGAAAAGCACCTTGATGGGAAGCTTCATTGCCTTCTCTTCAGCACGCTGCCGCCGCTTGATCCTCATTTGCTTGGCCTGCGTCCGCAGCACGCTTGCTATCGCGATGCCGTACACATCCGCCTGGACAACCGCCCGCACGAAGCTCCGCAGGTCAGGGGCTCCGGTGCGTTCGGCCATGGCGAGATATGCTTCCCGGCGACTCCTGCCGACTTGCATGTCCTGCAGGGTCCTAAGGAGCTCCGCGGCCAGCGGGCCACTACCGTTTTGGCCCGCACGCGCCATTGCTGATTCGAAGCCAAGTCCGGCCTCTACCGAAATCAGCATTTGGTCCAGGGTGCTGGGTAGTTCCAATTCGATTGCTTCCTGGCGCTTCGCACCCTGACTGTGCAGGAGCAGGTCTGGAACGAAGTACGCGAGGACCGTCACAAACACAGCCAGCAGAATCGTTGTGCCGGTTGGAGTCTTGGCAACATACAGAATCCCCAGAAGGCCCGCCACCAAGGCAAGTGCCGGCTTGATCACCAGGAGACGCTCCAAGGGCAGGCCTGCTGGCCTTCCGGCCTTGGCGAGCAACTTGTCCAGCCATGCCGGATACCCCTTCGGCGCCAAACGCTGGCCCAGTTGCGCGAGCCACGGGGCATCGGCACCGCCGGTAGCCGTCGCTGACGCTCCCTTAACTTTTCCCAGATTGCTGCGGACGGCAGCCAGGCCTGTCCGGTCGACTGATATCACTGCCCAGACCATCACCGAGGAGGGAACAACGATGATTGCCACTATGAACCACGCCATTACGCTCATGCTTGTTTCCCCCTAAAACTTGATCTTGACGACACGGCTCAGCCAAAAGGACCCGAGGGCCAGCAAGACAACGGCAAACCCGAGCAGGATCCAGCCGAGCACGCTTGTGTAAAGGACGCCGAGGTAGCCCGGGTTGGAAAAACTGAGGAACAGAAAGATCCCGACGGGCAAAGCGATGAGAATGTAGGCTGACAGCTTGCCCTCGGCACTAAGGGATTTCACCTGACCCTTGATCTGCATCCGTTCGCGGATGGTTTCGCCCACATGGTCCAGCACCTCCGCCAGGTCGCCGCCGACTTCCCGGTGAATCTCGATCGCCTGGGCGGTCCAGTCGAAGTCTTCACTCCTCATGCGTCGCGCTGAGTCGGCCATGGAGTCTCTCAGATCTCGTCCCAGCCTGGTCTCATTTACCAGCCGCGCGAATTCCTCCGAAGTCGGCGCATCGGACTCCTTCGCGACGGCGTCCACCGCTCGGAGCAGGCTGTGACCGGCGCGCAGTCCGCCGGAGAGCATCTGCACCGTGTCGCCAAGCTGCGAATCGAACTTGGCGCGACGCCTGCCGGCCATAATGTTCAGGAACAGCATCCCGGCGACTGGCGTCAACAGCACGAACAATAGAGCCAGCAATAGCCCGGCCAAAACAAAACCGACGACACCCGCTGTGACTGCGATACATCCGAGTAGCAGAATGTAGTCAGCCTGGCGCAGGCGCAGCCCTGCTTCCTCCAACGAGTTGGCGGATCCAAAGCTGGCATTCCGGCCGACATTGTGGTCGACAAAGGACGATGCCGATGCCGCAAACCGGGTGAGGGCCGACGGTTGCTCGGCAACACCTGGTCTCCTGCGCGACAAATCGATGTTGGATTCACGGCCACGAAAAGTCACTACGAAGAGGGACACCAGCGAGGCGAAGCAAAGCAGGACGCCAAGAACCAACAGAATCGGGCTGGCGATCACCGGTAACCACCGCCAATCGGCAAGGTCCCGAAGACGGCCGGGGAGAGGGCAATACCCAGATCTGCGAAGTGATCTACGAAGCGGGGCCTGACACCGGTGGGAATCGGCCGCCCCTGGAACCGCCCGTTCGCGTCCATCCCCGCGCTGTAATCAAAAGTAAAGGCGTCCTGAAGCGTGACGACGTCGCCTTCCATCCCTTGGACTTCCGTGACGTGGGTGACTCGTCTCGTTCCGTCCCGGAGGCGCGAAATGTGCACAATCAGGTTCACCGCCGAGGCGATCTGCTCGCGAATGGCACGGAGCGGCAGGTCCATACCGGCCATGAGGACCAGGGTCTCGAGCCTAGCGATGGCGTCGCGGGGCGTGTTGGCGTGCACCGTTGAGATCGAACCGTCGTGGCCGGTGTTCATGGCCTGCAACATGTCGAGGGTCTCGCCGCCGCGGACTTCGCCGACAATGATTCTGTCCGGGCGCATGCGCAGCGAGTTCCGGACGAGGTCCCGGATGCTAATTTCGCCTTTGCCTTCGATGTTCCTCGGCCGGCTTTCGAGCCTGACCACATGTTCCTGCTGCAGTTGAAGTTCGACGGCGTCCTCGATGGTGACAATCCGCTCGTCAGCAGGAATGAAGGACGACAAGACGTTGAGCAATGTCGTCTTGCCCGTCCCGGTTCCTCCGGACACGATGACGTTGAGTCTGGCGAGGACGCAGGCATTCAGGAGCTCGGCGATTTCGGGAGAGATGGTGCCAAACGAGATGAGATCGTTGACCGTCAAGGGAACTTGACCGAATTTTCGGATCGTCAGCGATGACCCGTTGACGGCCAACGGCGGAATGATGGCGTTGACACGCGAGCCGTCGGACAGGCGAGCGTCCACCAGCGGAGACGATTCGTCGATTCTCCTGCCGACTTTGGTGACAATCCGCTCGATAATTCGGCGCAAATGTTCCTCGGACGTGAAGCGGGAACCGGTAAGGAAGAGCTTGCCGCCCCGTTCCACATATATTTTATCCGGGCCGTTGACCATTACTTCTGTCACTGCATCGTCAGCAAGGAATTTCTGTAACGGGCCGAGGCCGATGACATCATCCAGGATCTCCTGGACGAGCCGCTGCTGTTCACCGGAGGTCAGTGGAATCTCGTCCTCTTCGATGATGGCGCGCAGTTCGTCTTTGGCGTAATCGTGCAGCTCTCCCTCGTCCAGCGAAGAGTCCGAGATCCGGCTGCCCATCCGCTCATAGAGCGCCGCGCCGGCGCGGTCCTTCACCGCCGTCAGTGCGTCGTTGGCCTCCGCACTGTGATCTTTTGAGCCTGGTTCATTCCAGGGGGACTCATTCGCAACGCTCTGAGCTGTCCCTGCCCACGGGATCTCGGTCCGAGGGGAAACTGGCTGCTGCTTGATTGCCTGGCTGCGGACGGATTCGAAGCGATCTGCAAGTGTCATTGGACTACCGCCCTTCGGTGAAGCTTCTTGTGGGGCCTTTGATCCCAATTCGGATCAAACCGCTCGACGAGCTGACGCAGCCCCTTCGCCACGGCATCCTTGGATGCTTCCTGCAGCAGGGGTACGCCCTTGTTCGTGGAATAGGGCACCGAGTGTGACCGGGGGAGTACAACATCCACAGGGCAGCCAATGGTCGCCTCCACGTCCTGAAGCGTCAGTCCGCTGCGGCGATCGCCAAAGTTGAGCACCACATGCCGATTTGGGGGCAGCAGGGCAAGCTCGGTCAGGATTGAGAATCCTGTCCGAAGGCCCTTGATGCTCGGGATGTCCATACCGCAAACCCAAACGCCGTCTGTGGCCTGTTCGAGCGTGGCGAGAACATGTTCCCCGAGTCCTGGGGCGGTGTCCACTACAACATATTTAAACTCGCTGGCCAGCTGGACGAGCAACCGGGAGACCTGTTCGCCGGTTATCTGATCGGCCTCTATCGGGTTGAGGGGTGCACAGAGCGCATAGATGCCCGATGTGTGTAAGGTCAGGTATGACTTGAGCACCAGGCTGTCGCCCGCGGCCGCACCCTTTACGGCATCGGCGATGGTCTTCTCGGGTTCCAGCATTAGCCCGGACGCCACGTCGCCAAACTGCAGGTCCAGGTCCACCACCACAACGCCCATCGGAGCCATTTTTGCGAGCCCGACCGCGAGGTTCGTGGTGACGGTCGTTTTTCCCACACCGCCCTTGGGCGACATGACTGAGATGATTCGTCCGCTCCCGGTCAACGGTTCAACGCTGTTCCCGAGACCTCGACGCCGTCCAGCAGCCGCGAGGCTGGCGCGTTCAAGCATGATGTGGATGGCGTCTACGTCGGCGCCAGGCTCCAGGAGGTCCCTGATTCCTGCCCGCATCGCGGGCAAGGCGATGCTCGACTCGTCCTCGGTGACCAGCACCACGCTGATCTCCGGATATTGGAGGTCGAAGAGACTGGCGAGCCTGATGGAATCGTCTACCGGGAGGCCAGGTCCCAGCAGAATGACTTCGACGAGATCGCCCGAGAGGGTACGCAAGACGTCGTCCGGGCCCGGCGGCAGGAAGTTTGCCACGATTCCGTGAAATGTTCCGTGCAGGCGGGAAGCCGCCTGCCTGGCACGTGCTTCGAAATCTGAATCTGCTGTGATGGCTACGAATCTGCTCATCGGTACAGCTCCGGCTTCTTGACAATCACCGGGGTGCCTTCGGTGGCGGACGAGGGTTCTTTGGTCAGCCACAAGGTTCCGAAGTTGGCCCCGAACGCGATCTTGGCTGAATCGGCGTCGTTGCGGGCAAACGTTACGAGCAACTGCCCGGTGGGCAATTCCGTATTGGCCTGCTGCTCAGCAGTGGTTCCGGCGGGAGCCGTGCCAGCTGTCTTCGCCAAGGAACGTTGGACGCTCGTTACCAGGACTTTGTGAAAAATCTGTTGCCCGGACTCCACATCAGGGGCATCCTTTACGGCGCCCTTGTCGAAGAGGACGACAATGCCCACCGTGTCGCCGGCTGCGATGCGTCCACCGACCACCCGCTGGGCCTCCAGCTGAACCGAGATCTCCTGCATCCCGGCGGGAACCGGAACGGTGCCTGGCGCGGACAAGCTGTCAGGATCAGCCAGCCTTGCACCCAGTAGCGCTTCACCCGGCAGCAGATCTGCCGCGGCGACCTTCCCGTTCAGGCCTTCCAGGCTCTTCAGCGCGCCGTTGGGCACCGACGCCGCCGGTAGCGAGGTCAGTTTCACCGCACTCCGAATTTTTTCGAGATCAGTGCCCTTCGCAACCTGTTGTTGAATGACTAGCACCTCCACAGGCTGCAGGTCCTTTTGGGCCCTCGCCTCGGACGCGGATACGTATGAGACCAGTAGGACGGTGCCGACTATTGCCAGCACAAATGCGACGATGCCTCCCAGCAGGCGTGTTTTCACTTTGACTTCCTCCTTATGCCGATTGAAACTCATTGTGTGTCGCGGCTACTTGGACAACGTGACTCCAAGAGATCCGTATGTTATTGGGCCGCCCATTTTTGCAGCATCGGCCAGCGTGACCTTTTTTATGAAAGTGCCGTACAGTCCGGTATCGCTATTTTTCAGCTTCAGGCTTCCTTTGAGCGCGCTGGCTTCCGTCGTGTAATAGGTACTTCCGCCACCGTTGAAATGCCAACCCCGAAGAGAAATCTGCGCAAAAGCTTCGATCCGAAAAGACTTACCAAAAGGAGAGGCTGCGCAGGGGTTCACTCCCGTCCCACCCTTATCCGGACAGGCCGTGTCGAAGATCGGAATAAGAATCTCGACCGTTTTGCCGGCCGCTAGGCTCGCCTGCCAGCTGGCAAATTTTGAAGTGCAAGTACCATCGAAGCTCGTGCCTGGCTTGGACTCGATCCAGGGGCCGGTGATGTCGACATGTACGTTGCAGTCTGATCCCGGGTGCTTCAACCAACCGAAGCCGCCAGGGAGTTCGTGCCCTGACGACGACTGATGGGGGCATGCGTACTTCGGATCATCGGACAACGACGTCCCGTGTTCAGGAAAGAACTGGAGGCCCTTGAAAAAGGACGGGTCGGATTCGCATTTCGAAAACGTCAATGGAAAGACATCGGCAGCAGAGAAACCTCCGAATTGTGCTTGCGCGGACGCCCGGATCTCTACGGAATTGATACCAAGGGCACGAGCCAGATAGAGGGAGAAGTGTTCGCCGCCTGCGCCGGCCGGCGTCTCGGTCGTGACGTCCGCAGTGCCCGCGGCGTTGTTCACGACAGCCGAGACAACATTGCTGGACCCATCAAGAGCGTTGCCGTTTGCGTACGGTCCAGCCTTTAGCTTCTGATCCGTGGCGCATGGAGCTGAAGTGGCGACCTTGGCACAGGCCTGCGCTACTGCGAGTGCCGCTGAGTCGGCGCCATTTTGCAGCTGCGTTTTCTCCGAGTACATTGCACCGACGTCTACAGCCAGGGCTCCGAAGCCCAGCAGGGCAACCATAAGAATGGCAGCGAGCGGCGCTATTACACCCCGTTCCTTGTCCTCGGCACCGCATTCCTGCGGTTGCTTTTTGGCTAACCTCCGCATTGCATGACCCCTTTAGCTGAGATGCTCATGATGTCCGGAAGGAAGGGGACCAACGTCGGGAGACCAGTGAGGTACTTGGTCTTTGCGCTTATGGTGACGATTGAATCCGTGCCTGGAGCGCAGGAGCTGATTGTGACGTCGGTGAGCTTCAGGTTGGCAATTGGTGCCGCGTCAATTGCCTTCTGCTGTGCCACAACGTTCGTGTAACCGGTATCTGCGTAGTGGATGGCCGAGTACCTCGCGGCTTCTCGGGCACCTTCTGCCATAGAGACTTGGATACTGAAGGCCCTCCCGAATTCCACAATCCCCAGGACTAGTGCGAGGAAGATGGGAAGAATGAGGGCGAACTCGACGGCGACGGCGCCCAATTCCTTGGCACTTTTCGCGCCGCGGGGCTTTGCTCGGGATTCCATCAGAAGCCGGCCGTGGTGGTAGGGAACCGAGGAATTAGCTCTAGCCTGAGCGCGCCGACGGCAAGAACGATAGCGGTGGCAATGAAGCCGACCAGACGTGTGTTCTCCGCTGCATTGCTGCCCGTTTGCAGCGAAGGCACTGAACAACCAACGGCAGTCACTCGCGATGCAGTGATTTTTGCTTTGGATCTGAGACCTTGCACGACCCCTCCTGAACCTTGAGATCTCGTAAACCTGCGCATAAGCAGACGAGAGAAGCCCAAGGGCGGGTGCGGTGGCAGCGGATCTTCGCCCGAACTACCCCGCCCCGCCCCTGGGCTTCAAGAGACTTGGTTCTGTTAGGGAGCCACGATCTTGTCCTTGACGCCGGTGAACAAGTCGGAGAGTTGGGTGCCCAGGGCCGTCACGGCGACAATGATGGCAACGGCGATGAGGGCGACCATCAGGCCGTACTCCACCGCGGTGGCACCCTTTTCGGATTCGAGCTTGTTCTTGACGCCGGCGATGAAAGAGAGCATTGAGAACATGAGACCAGTCATTTTAATTTCCTTTTCCAGAGTTTCGAATATTTGAACGGAATTCCAGTGAATCCCCTATTGCTTATTCACTGGAGCTTCGCTGGAACCACATTTGCACGGCGATTAACGGCACGGCAATAACATCGAATACTCGACTTTTTGGAACGAAAAATGTCGTTCTACTCGGCAGCAATGGCGGTGTACTCAGTTCGGTGTGGAGGTGTAGCCAAAATTACCTGTTTCGATAAGCCAACTTGCTATTGAAGCCGGGGCCCAGGCTGTGGCACCCTCTACGGAAACAGCAGGATGACCGCGAGGCAAGCGGCCAGCATGGACGGCCCGTAGGCGACTTCCATCGGCTTGTTTCCGCGGTTTTTCAGCACCACGAAGGCGGAGGCGATCCCGCCGGCGACGAATCCCAGGGCTCCGCCGTAGAAGAGTTGGGCCCAACCCAAGTAGCCCAAGTACAGGCCGAGCGGGGCGGCGAGCTTAACATCGCCCATTCCGAGGCTCTTGGGGCTGATGAGAGCCAAGATGAAGTAGAGAACGAAGAGAATTACGCCGCCGGCGAGGCCGCGGGCCAGTTTTTCCCAACCTCCCAGTGCTACGGAAGCCCCCACGAGGAGCATCATGCCGGCCCCCAGCAGGGGCACAACCAGCCGGTTGGGCAGCAAGTGATGGAGGACATCGATGCGTACCAGCTGCACGCCGGCAACCGCCAGGAGCAGGAAAGCCGGCAGGGCCGGCGCCGGCCCGAAGCGCCATGCCAGCAGCGCGCACAACATGACGGTGGCGACCGCCGTCGTCGTTCTCTGCGCAGGGGAGGGGGAGGATGCCAGTTGCGGCAGCGTGCGGCGGACCAGGACGTCGCCCAGCAGGCCCAAGCACAGTCCAGCCGCGGCAATTCCCGCGATGAACAGCGGCGAGGCGGAACCGGCAAGGGCGGGATCGGGCACGGTGCCTCCAAGAACGCGGCGGGTCGGAACTGTTGCGCACGCAGGGCAGCGTGCCTTGCGGACACCCTATTTTGACCCACGCCCCAGGCTTCCGCTATTCTTGGTAGTCGTTGTGCGTGTCCTATCTCGATGATGCGTGCCCGCTTGGGAATCCGGTTGCAGGATAGCTACCCAACGTGCACATTCGAGACCACTGGATGACTGGTTACATGGAGCCCTCACCTCTGTTCCGGTAGCGCATAGATAGTAGGTGCACCTTTTGCGTGACGCCTAAAACAAGAACGCCAGAACAAGAACGAGGCAAACACCGTGCGTACGTACACCCCGAAGCCCGGCGATATCAACCGCCAGTGGCACGTCATTGACGCCACCGACGTTGTCCTTGGTCGTCTCGCCAGCCAGACCGCAATCCTGCTGCGCGGCAAGCACAAGGCCACCTTCGCGTCCCACATGGACATGGGCGACTTCGTCATCATCATCAACGCTGAAAAGGTTGCCCTTACCGGCGCCAAGCTGGAGCAGAAGCGCGCATACCGCCACTCCGGCTACCCGGGCGGCCTGACCTCCGTCAACTACGCGGAGCTGCTGGAATCCAACCCGGTCCGCGCCGTGGAGAAGGCCATCAAGGGCATGCTCCCGAAGAACTCCCTCGCTGCGCAGCAGCTGGGCAAGCTGAAGGTGTACCGCGGTGCCGAGCACCCGCACGCCGCCCAGCAGCCCAAGACTTTCGAAATCACCCAGGTCGCCCAGTAGTCCTGGCCACCAACCAACTTTAATCAAGGAGAATCGTGGCTCAGAACGAAGAACTGACCACCGAGGCCGTCGTGGCCGAGGAAAACCTGACCAGCTACACCTCGGAAAGCGGTCCTGCGGAAGCAGAAGCGCCCAAGAAGGAACGCCCGGCCCTCACGGTCGCCGGCGCGGCAGTTGGCCGTCGCAAGGAAGCCATTGCACGCGTTCGCATCGTGCCCGGCACCGGCAAGTGGACCATCAACGGTCGCGCGCTGGACAACTACTTCCCGAACAAGCTGCACCAGCAGGATGTCAACGAACCCTTCAAGATCCTCGATCTTGATGGCGCCTACGACGTCATTGCCCGCATCCACGGTGGCGGCATCTCCGGCCAGGCCGGTGCCCTGCGCCTCGGCATCGCCCGTTCGCTGAACGAGATCGACACCGAGAACAACCGCGCCACCCTGAAGAAGGCCGGTTACCTGCGTCGTGACGCCCGCGTCATCGAGCGCAAGAAGGCTGGCCTCAAGAAAGCACGTAAGGCTCAGCAGTACTCCAAGCGCTAATTCCGCTTGCACGAAGGCCCGTCCCGCATTTTGCGGGGCGGGCTTTCGGCGTTTAACCGACCGCGGGGCGTTTTGGGCCGCCGCTACTCAATACTGGATTGATCGACTTCGTGATTACCGTCCGTGGCCGGTGCAGCGACACGGATTTCAATGCCCACCAGGGCTACTTTGCTGCCTTCACCTCATCGGGCAAAGGGGAACTGCGGCGATCCACCTTTTGCCCTGTCAGACGGTTGAGTCTGGGAATTGCGGCCAACATCGTTAGCGGTATGAGTCCAACCAGCACCGGCGATGCCAGGACCATGGCGGGAGCGATTAGCCAGGGCCACTGCTTTGGTGCTCCAACTATGACTAGGAGTACGGCGACGCCGCAGCGCAAGACAAAATTGGCCTGGCTGTCCGGTGTCCCGTCCCTGTGGTCGAGTAAAAACTGCACCCACGCGTGCCACGGCGTGGGATCCACCGCGTAAAAGACAAGGACAACGAGGGACAGCCCGCCGACACCGTGCAGTAGTCCGCGCCAATCGCCACGGACTGCAAACCACAGAAGTCCGACTCCGGCGGTGAGCTTTGTCAGGACCGGAAATGCCCACGCGGCCGGCGTCTGCATGCCGACCACAGCAGCGCCAGCAAGCAGTACATAGATGTTGCCGACCAGGAGCTCCGGCATGCAGAGGAGAAAAACCGGAATTGCCCATCTGGTTTTCAGTGGCTTCACAAGCCAGAGGAGGACCGCTGCCTCCAGGCAGACCCAGAGCACCAGGAACAGCGGCCAGGAAAGCATGGCGAGGGGACGGATCACGGCAAGGAAAGCTGGCGAATAGAGATACGCATCTCTCTGGCCCGGCGCCTTGTCATACTCCAGCTCGCCCTGAGCGGCGAGCCAATAAGCGTGGGCGTCTTGCCCCAGTACGTCGCTGAGGACGGCGGCCTTGATCGATAGAAAGGTGGAGAACAATCCAAGGAGCCAGAGCAGGACAACCGACAACCGTGTAGCGAGTGGATACTTTTCAGCGAAATCCGTTCGATAAATCACGGTTGCGCCTACGAAGTCCGCCGCTTGGTCAGAAAGTTTCGACATGCCCCGATATTGCCATGCTCACGCCGCACGACAGGGCTTTTAACGGCCGATTTCCTGCGAGACTCCGTCTGGTCAACGCGCAAACGTCTCGTCAGCCGAAAGCGGCTCTGTACTAGGAAGGACGGGCGCCGAGAGCGCGATCGGCTAAACTGGGTCGCGATGTCTAGATTATTTGGAACAGATGGTGTCCGAGGCCTGGCTAACGGTCTGCTGACCGCCGAGCTGGCGTTGCAGCTGGCGCAGGCCGCCGCCGTCGTGCTGGGGCACGACCGCAACATGAGCGGCAACCGGCCGCGCGCCGTCGTGGCCCGCGATCCGCGCGCCAGCGGTGAGTTCCTCGCGGCCGCCGTGGAGGCCGGACTTTCCAGCTCCGGAATCGACGTCTACGACGCCGGCGTCCTGCCGACGCCCGCCGCTGCGTACCTCGTGGCCGACCTCGACGCCGACTTCGGCGTGATGATCTCCGCCTCCCACAACCCGGCGCCGGACAACGGGATCAAGTTCTTCGCTCGCGGCGGCCAGAAGCTTCCGGACGAGGTCGAGGACGCGATCGAGGAACAGCTGGCCAAGGAACCCTACCGCCCGGTCGGTGGCGAAGTCGGGCGCATTCAGCGCTTCGCCGACGCGGAAGACCGCTACATCGTGCACCTGCTGGGCACCCTTCCGCACCGCCTGGAGGGGATCAAAGTGGTGGTGGACTGTGCCCACGGTGCCGCGAGCGGCTGCTCACCCCAGGTTTTCAAGACCGCCGGCGCCGAAGTGATCATCATCGGCGCCGAACCGGACGGACTCAACATTAACGACGGCGTGGGATCCACGCACCTGTCCCCGCTCAAAGCCGCCGTGGTTGCCCATGGCGCGGACCTGGGCATTGCCCACGACGGCGACGCGGACCGTTGCCTGGCCGTAGACCATGAAGGCAACGAGGTCGACGGGGACCAGATCATGGCGATCCTGGCACTTGCGCTCAAGGAGGCCGGCAAGCTCAAAGACGACGTTCTCGTGGCGACCGTGATGAGCAACCTCGGACTGAAGCTCGCGTTGCGGGAAGCCGACATCACGCTGCGGGAAACCGGCGTCGGCGACCGCTACGTTCTGGAAGCCATGCGGGAAGGCGGCTTCAGCCTCGGTGGCGAACAGTCCGGCCACGTGATCTTCGCCGAATACGCCACCACCGGCGACGGCGTGCTCACGGGTCTCCAGCTGGCCGCCCAGGTGGCACTCACCGGGCGTCCGCTCAAGGAACTGGCCACGGTCATGACCAAGCTCCCGCAGGTGCTGATCAACGTCAAGGACGTCGACCGCAGCCGGGTCAACGGCGACGAGGCGGTGGCCGAAGCAGTGGCCAAGGCCCAGGTGCGCCTCGGCGACACCGGACGCGTGCTACTCCGGCCGTCCGGAACCGAACCGGTGGTGCGGGTCATGGTGGAGGCCGCCGACCTCGAGACTGCCCAGGAAGTCGCCGACGGCCTGGCAGACGTGGTCCGGACGGAACTGGCCCTGGCCTTCGTCGCCGACTGACGCATGCTTGTTGACCCGGAGAGAAGGGTTGACCTTATGTCAGTTCGTGTTGGTGGCTCGGATGCGTGGTTTTTGCAGGGCTCTCGGCGGTACCGAGCGCTCGTATCGATTCTCGCCACAAAACGGCCAGCGGTAAGGCGCCCCACGGAGCGTCGATGGCGTTCAGCGGCCACATGGCCAGTTGACTGGCGACTTGATGGAAGACGGGGGCCAGCCAAAGGAGAGCAATGGCAGTCACAGCCGAGACGCGGACTAGGGGCGAGCAACGGTGGTCGAGCAAGTAGACGAGTACCGGGATGAGCAACACTCCGTCGTAGGTCGCGATGTGGGGAGAGAAGACAACGGTCGTGGCCAGCGTCGTGAGCCACACTAACGCAGGATCGACCCGCCGCTTCCGGAGTTTACGGACGTGATAAAGCAATATTGCCGCGCCGACAGGCAATGAAGCCACCGTCAAAACCGGTGCTGTCCAACCGGCCCAGGACGGCGGTAGGAGTCCCTGAATCAGCGACGGCAAACCGATCATTTTCCAGGCCTGTCCCTGTTGGACTTGCTCTGCGTACAACGGACTGGCAAGGGCGGACACCCAGTGAGCGAGACCGTCCACCCCCACCATGCCCACGGAGGCGCCGGCGAGAAGCAAGAACACTGCCGCGAAACTCGCCAGTGCCCGGAAATTTCGCGTCGCCAGGAGCACTAGTGGCACGAGGACAAAAAGCTGCGGCTTCGCAAAACCAAGCCCGAAGATTGCGCCCGCCCAAAAGTTATGGCCCGTACTGAGGAAACGGATGCCCAGCAGCCAAACAGCGAGCACGAATGCCGAGTCCTGGCCGCCGCCCAGCAACTCGAAGACCACCGGTGAAGCGACGACGGCAACAAAAACCGCCTTGCGCTTGTGCAGCATCAGTTTGGGAGCGAAGGACTTCATGCTCAGAGTGCATGCAACCAGTAGCGCTGCACTCACCACCAGCCACATCAGCCCACTCAAGTTGTACGGCATGACGGCGAACGGCGCATAAAACGCGGCAACGGCCGGAGGCGAAACGAACCATGCCAGCCTCGTCACGGGTCCGAGCGCAGCGGCTTGGAACTGCTGCTGGACTTGGGGGTCGTAAAGGGCGCCAGACTCGCCGGCCAGTAGCAGGCCTCCGCCTGTCCAGTGGGCGAGGTAGTCCGGCAGAAAAGAGCCTTGGGCGGCCGGGAGGAGGACGCGGGTGACCGAGGTCGCCAATAGCGCGACGCCGGACATGAAGGCAAAGATCAACGGATATACTCTGAGCCGGTCCGGCGTGATGAAACTGTCAATCCTGCGCACAAGAATTGCGAACGCTTGTCGAGCCCACGTCATGGTCAGTGACATTACAGGACGGGCCATCGCAACTTCCTACTAGAGGTAGGCCGGCGCTGGTTCCAGGCCGAAGTATTCCTCGAGGGTGGCGATGCCCCGGCTGTGCATGTCGCCGGCGGCCTCGATCCCGATATAGCGCAGGTGCCACGGCTCGTAGTAGTAGCCCGTGACCGTCTGCAGCATCCAGGGGTAGCGGACCACGAAGCCGAAGCGGTAGGCGTTGGCCTTGGCCCATACGGCCGCCGGCTCATCCGCGAAGCACGGCTGGAAACTGCAGACGCCGTCGCCGTCGCCGACGTCGAACGACCAGCCCGTCTGATGCTCCGAGTAGCCCGGCCGCGCCGAAGCGGTGTCCGCCTCGTCGCGCCCCCGTGAGTTCACGTACCCGTCGTAGGTGGCTGTCTGGGTAGCGTACGAGCGGTACCCGCTCGCCAGGGTCAGGACGACGCCGGCCGCCGCCGCATCTGCGAACATCCGCTCCGCTGCTGCCGCCGTCGTGCTGTTCAGCAGTGCCGCCTCACCGGTGGCCGCAAGCCGGACCGCCGGCTGGGTTAGGTCGGCCGGAGCGTAGTCCGCGGGGGAGAGCGGCCGATGCTTGTTCACCACCACCCACTGGCTGGCCGGATCCGTCAGAGAGTATTTCGGTCCAGGCGCGGCGGCCGCGGGAGAGTTGCCCGGCAGCGTAGTGCCAGGCGCGGTGCTCCCGGCGGTACCCGCCTGGCCGGTCTGCGTGGAAGTAGCCGAGGGTGAGCCGGAGGCGGTGGCTGTCGACGCATCAGTTGGCACGGCTGTGCGGGAGGCCTGCCCCGGCGTGTCCTGGGGGCTGCAGGCGGCGACGGCGGCCAGGGCGGCAAAGCTTGCCCCGGCGGCGACGGCCCGCCCGAACGCGCGCCGGCTGGGAACCCACGGGCCGTTCGCGCCGACGTCGTGGTACACCTGTGCTAGACCTTGCGCAGCAGCATGCGGCGGATGGAGTGGTCCGCGTCCTTGGTCAGCACCAGCTGGGCCCGGCCGCGGGTGGGGAGGACGTTGTCTTCCAGGTTCGGTTCGTTGATGCGCTTCCAAATGTCGCGGGCCGTCTGTTCCGCCTCGGAGTCGGACAGCGTCGCGTAGCGGTGGAAGTAGGACTCCGGCTGCGCAAAGGCAGTGGTCCGCAGCTTACGGAAGCGGTCCACATACCACTCCTCGATGTACGACGTCTTGGCGTCCACATAGATCGAGAAGTCGAAGAAGTCGCTCAGGGCCAAGCCCTGCCGGCCGTCATTCCGCGGGCGGGCGGGTGCCAGGACATTGAGTCCCTCGACGATCAGCACGTCCGGCCGGCGGACCACGATTTCCTCTCCGGGCACAATGTCGTAGGTGACATGCGAGTACTTGGGCGCACGCACCTCCTCCGCGCCGCTCTTGACCTCGCTCACGAAGCGCAGCAGGGCGCGCCGGTCATAGGACTCCGGGAACCCCTTGCGCTCCAGGAGCTGCCGGCGCCGGAGCTCGGCGAGCGGGTACAGGAAGCCGTCGGTGGTGATGAGCTCCACGTTTGGGGTGCCCGGCCAGCGCCTCAGCATTTCACGCAGCACGCGGGCGATAGTCGACTTCCCCACGGCGACCGAACCGGCGACACCGATCACGAACGGCGTGCGCTGGGTGGTCTCGCCGAGAAAGGTGGTGGTGGCCGCGTGGAGCTGGTTGGCACCCTCGACATAGAGGTGCAACAACCGGGACAGCGGGAGATAGACGTCCCGGACCTCATGCATATCGAGGGGATCGCCCAGGCCGCGGAGGCGGAGGACGTCCTCTTGATTGAGGGGCTGCTCCATTTGGGCAGCGAGCCGGGACCAGGTCTGCCGGTCCAGCTCCACGAACGGGGAGACACCCTCGCCATTCGCATCGTTGCGTTGCACAGTCACCTTAGAGATTCTGCCCTTGACTAGGCCGAGAGCGAAATGAACGCCCGTGAGGGCAGTGACGGCGGGGCCGGGCCGGTGCATCATACGCCGGACGGCCGGGAAACCCGCTAGGCTGATTCCCATGTGTGGAATCGTTGGATATGTGGGCCACTCGGCTGGCCGGGTAAATATTGAGCACAAAGCCTTGGACGTCGTCCTGGAAGGGCTGCGGCGCCTGGAGTACCGCGGCTACGACTCCGCCGGGATCGCGGTGGTGGCTGACGGCACCATTGAGTCCCGCAAGAAGTCAGGGAAACTGAGCAACCTGATCGGCGAGCTCGAGGCCAACCCGCTGCCCGAGGCTATGACCGGGATCGGTCACACCCGCTGGGCCACGCACGGCGGCCCCACGGACCAGAACGCGCACCCGCACCTGTCCGATGGCGGCAAGCTGGCGCTGATCCACAACGGCATCATCGAAAATTTCGCCGAACTAAAGTTGGAGCTCCTCAATGAAGGAGTGACTTTCCTCTCGGAGACGGACACCGAAGTGGCCGCGGCCCTTCTCGGCCACATCTACCGGACCCAGCTCGGCGGCGACAATTCCAACGGCGGACTGACCAAGGCGATGCAGCTTGCCTGCCAGCGCCTGGAAGGCGCCTTTACGCTGCTGGCAGTGCACGCGGACCAGCCCGACGTCGTCGTGGCCGCCCGCCGCAACTCCCCGCTGGTGGTGGGCCTGGGTGACGGTGAGAACTTCCTCGGCTCCGACGTCTCCGGCTTCATCGATTACACCCGCCGGGCCGTGGAACTGGGCCAGGACCAGATCGTCACCATCACCGCCGACTCTGTGGACATCACGGACTTCTTCGGCGCCCCCGCCGCGGGCAAGGAGTACCACGTCGACTGGGATCCGGCCTCCGCGGAAAAGGGCGGTTACCCGTCCTTCATGGAAAAGGAAATCCACGATCAGCCCGACGCGGTCGCGCAGACTCTGCTGGGCCGGTCGGATCTCGACGGCAAGCTGACCCTCGATGAGATGCGGATCGACCCCGAACTGCTGAAGCACATCGACAAGATCATCGTGCTTGCCTGCGGCACCTCCGCCTACGCCGGCCAGGTCGCAAAATACGCGATCGAACGCTGGTGCCGGATCGCCACCGAGGTAGAGCTCTCGCACGAATTCCGCTACCGGGACCCGATCGTCGATGAGAACACCCTGGTGGTTTCCATCTCCCAGTCCGGCGAGACGATGGACACGCTGATGGCCGTCCGCTACGCCAAGGAACAGGGCGCGAAGACCATCTCCATCTGCAACACCAACGGCTCCACAATTCCGCGTGAGTCGGACGCCGTGCTGTACACCCACGCCGGCCCGGAAATCGCGGTGGCATCCACGAAAGCCTTCCTGGCCCAGATCACCGCCGCCTACCTGCTGGGCCTCTACCTGGCACAGCTGCGCGGCAACATGTTCCAGGGCGAGATCAAGGACGTGCTTGCGGACCTCGGCAAGATTCCGGCGAAGATCCAGGAGATTCTCGACCACGAAGACCAGATCAAGGACCTCGGCGTCGAGATGGCGAACGCCAAATCGGTGCTCTTCCTGGGGCGCCACGTCGGCTTCCCGGTCGCCATGGAAGGCGCCCTCAAGCTGAAAGAGCTCGCCTACATCCACGCCGAAGGGTTTGCCGCCGGCGAGCTCAAGCACGGCCCGATCGCCCTGATTGAAGAAGGCCAGCCCGTCTTCGTGATCGTCCCCTCGCCCCGCGGCCGGGATTCGCTGCACGCGAAGGTTGTCTCCAACATCCAGGAAGTGCGGGCCCGCGGCGCCAAGACGATCGTCATCGCGGAAGAGGGCGATGAAGCGGTGAAGGCCTACGCCGAGCACGTCTTCTACATCCCGCCGACGCCGACGCTGCTGGCACCCCTGCTGTCCACCGTGCCGCTGCAGATCTTCGCGCTCGCCCTCGCCAGCGCGAAGGGCTACGACGTGGACCAGCCGCGGAACCTGGCCAAGAGCGTGACCGTAGAATAGCCGCCATGATTGTTGGTATCGGCGTAGACGTCGTAGACATCGAGCGGTTCGGCCGGCAGCTGGAGCGCACCCCCGGGCTGCGGGACAGATTGTTCGTGCCCGCCGAACGGGACCTGAACACCCGATCCCTGGCCGCGCGGTTCGCCGCCAAGGAGGCGGTGGCCAAGGTGCTGGGCGCCCCCGCCGGCATGAACTGGCAGGACTGCTGGATCGGTCTGGACCAACACGGCCCCACGGTCCAGGTCAAGGATACGGTTCTGGCCGTGGCCGAATCGAAGGGCGTCAAACGCTGGCACCTCTCGATCAGCCACGACGGCGGCATCGCCACCGCCACGGTGATCGCCGAGGGCTAGGCACCATGATCAGCGCTTATACCGGGACCCACATCCGAGAAGTCGAACAGCGGCTTATCGAGGCAAATGCGGACACCGGTATGGGCGCTGTTCTCATGCAACGCGCCGCCTACGGCCTGGCCAATACCGTGATCCGCGAACTGCGGCACCGGGGATTGCGGCCCTACGGTTCCAGCGTCACCATCCTCGCCGGCAAGGGCAACAACGGCGGCGACGGCCTCTACGCGGCGGCGCTGCTGGCCCGCCGTGGCCTGCGGACGACGGCGATTCTCACCGCCGGGCAAGCCCACCGGGCCGGACTGGAGGCCTTCCGCGCCGCCGGCGGCCGGAACACGGCCCTGACTGGGGACAACGCCGGGGAGCTGGCCGCGGACGCCGCACGATCCGACGTCGTGATTGACGCGGTCCTGGGAACCGGCGCCCAGGGCGGCCTGCGCGGCGCCGCGGCAACTCTGTTCGAAGAACTCCAACGCCTGCACACCCGCCGCGGGCTCGTGGTGGCTTGCGATATCCCCAGCGGCGTCGACGCTGACACCGGCGAGGCGCACGCCCCCGTGCTGGCCGCCGACGTCACCGTCAGCTTCGGCGCCGCGAAGGCCGGCCTGCTCGCCGACCCCGGCGCGGACTTCTGCGGCCGGCTTCGGATCATCCCGATAGGCATCGAGGACGCGCTGGCCGGTCCCGAGTTGCGGCGCCTCGAGGCTGCGGACCTGGCCGCGCTCCTGCCGCACCCCGGCCGACGCTCGCACAAATACTCCCGCGGCGTGCTCGGCGTCGTGGCCGGATCAACGCGCTACCCGGGCGCCGCCGTGCTCGCCTGCCGGGGCGCCCTGGCCTCCGGGGCCGGCATGGTCCGCTACGTCGGGCCGCCCGAGGTGGCCGACCTGGTGCGGCACTCCTGCCCCGAGGTGGTCTGCGGCACCAGCATCGCGGACGCGCACGTCCAGGCCTGGCTGCTCGGCCCCGGGCTGGACGACGGCGCACACGAGCAACTGGACCGCGTCCGCGAGGCCGCGGCGGCCGGGCTCCCCACCGTGGCCGACGCCGGCGCCCTCCCCGCGCTGCCCCGTAAACTTTCGCCCCGAACCGTGCTTACCCCGCACGCCGGCGAGCTGGCCGCGCTCCTGGGCCGATACGGCGACGCCCCGGAACGCTCCGGCGTCGAGGACGCGACGCTGGCAGCCGCCCGGCGGGGCGCCGGGCTCACCGGCGCGACCGTGCTGCTCAAGGGCGCCACCACTCTGGTGGCCGCCCCAGCGGGCGCCGTCTTCAGCCAGGCCGAGGCCAGCCCCTGGATGGCCACAGCCGGCAGCGGCGACGTACTGGCCGGGCTGCTGGGATCATTGCTGGCCCAGATCGCTGAAGACACCGGCTCCTTCAGCGCCCGCGGCATCGCCGGGAAGGACCGGTGGGCGGCCATCGCGGCGATGGCCGCGAGCCTGCACGGCCGCGCCGGAATCCTGGCATCAAGCGGCGGTCCGCTAACGGCGTCGGACATTGCGGAAGCGCTGCCGGAGGTCATGGCGCAGCAGTAACAAACGCGTACGCACCAAGGCCGAGTCAATTAGTAACCTTACTTACAAGTAGTCTGTCTAGAGATAGTTCGCCACGCACGAGGAGTACACATGGAAGTCTGGCCCGGAACGGCTTACCCGCTGGGAGCCACCTTTGATGGCACCGGCACCAATTTCGCCCTGTTTAGCGAACAGGCGGAACGGGTCGAACTCTGCCTGCTGGCTGATGACCTGACCGAGACCCGGATCGAGCTGACCGAGGTGGACGGCTACGTCTGGCACTGCTACCTGCCGCAGATCCAGCCCGGCCAGAAATACGGCTACCGGGTCCACGGCCCGTACGATCCGGCGAGCGGCAACCGCTTCAACCCGAACAAGCTGCTGCTGGACCCGTACGCCAAGGCTGTCCAGGGCCAGATCGACTGGGACCCGGCGCTCTTCACCTACGAATTCGGTGACCCCGACTCCCGCAACGACGCCGACTCGGCGCCGCACACGATGCACGGCGTGGTCATCAACCCGTTCTTTGAGTGGGACGGCGACCGCCAGCTGCGGATCCCCTACCACCACTCGGTCATCTACGAGGCCCACGTCAAGGGCCTGACGGAGCTGCACCCGGATATTCCGGAAGACCAGCGCGGCACCTACGCCGGCGTCGCCCACCCGGCAGTCATCGAGCACATGAAGAAGCTCGGCGTCACGGCCATCGAGCTCATGCCGGTGCACCAGTTCGTCAACGACGGCACCCTGGTGGAAAAGGGCCTCAACAACTACTGGGGCTACAACACCATCGGCTTCTTCGCCCCGCAGAACAGCTACAGCTCTTCCGGCGACGTGGGACACCAGGTCCAGGAATTCAAGGCGATGGTCCGCGAGCTGCACCGGGCCGGCATCGAAGTCATCCTCGACGTCGTGTACAACCACACCGCGGAAGGCAACCACCTCGGCCCCACGCTTTCCTTCAAGGGCATCGACAACCAGGCGTACTACCGCCTGGTCGACGGCGACCTGAAGCACTACATGGACTACACCGGCACCGGCAATTCGCTCAACGTGCGGCACCCGCACTCGCTGCAGCTGCTGATGGACTCCCTGCGGTACTGGGTCACCGAGATGCACGTGGACGGCTTCCGCTTCGACCTCGCCTCCACGCTGGCCCGTGAGTTCTACGACGTCGACAAGCTGTCCACCTTCTTCGAACTGATCCAGCAGGACCCGATCGTTTCCCAGGTCAAGCTGATCGCCGAGCCGTGGGACGTCGGCCCCGGCGGCTACCAGGTGGGCAACTTCCCGCCGCAATGGACGGAGTGGAACGGCAAGTACCGCGACACCGTCCGCGACTTCTGGCGCGGCGAACCGTCGACGCTGGGCGAATTCGCCTCCCGGCTCACCGGCTCGGCCGACCTGTACGAGAGCTCGGCCCGCCGCCCCGTGGCGTCGATCAACTTCGTCACCGCCCACGACGGGTTCACGATGCGGGACCTGGTGTCCTACAACGAGAAGCACAACGAGGCCAACGGCGAAGGCAACAACGACGGCGAATCGCACAACCGCTCCTGGAACTGCGGCGAAGAAGGCGACACGGACAACGACACCGTGCTGTCCCTCCGTGCGCGCCAGCAGCGGAACTTCATCGCCACCCTGCTGCTCTCGCAGGGGGTGCCAATGCTGCTCCACGGCGACGAGCTCGGGCGCACGCAGCAGGGCAACAACAACACCTACTGCCAGGACTCCGAGCTGAGCTGGGTGCACTGGGAAGCCATGGACCAGCCGCTCGTGGAGTTCACCGCCTTCGTCAATAAAATCCGCCACGACCACCCGACGTTCCGCCGCAGCCGCTTCTTCGACGGCCGGCCGGTCGTCCGCGGTGAGGGCGAGAAGCTGCCGGACATCGTCTGGCTCAAGACGGACGGCACCGAAATGCTGCCGGAGGACTGGGGGAGCGGCTTCGGCAGGACCATCGGCGTCTTCTACAACGGCGACGGCATCCAGGAGCAGAATTCCCGCGGCCGTCGGATCACCGATGACAGCTTCATCATGGCCTTCAATGCCCACGATGACGCCGTGGACTTCTGCCTGCCCTCCGACGAGTATTCCCAGTACTGGGAGGTGCTCTTTGACACCGCGGCGCAGGCCGACGCCTACGAACCGCTCAAGGCCGGGGCCACCCTGGCGCTGCACGCCAAGTCCATGGTGGTGCTGCGGGCCTACTCCGGCCCCGAGGCCGAGGTTGACTACTCCGCAGCGGCGTCCCTGGCCTCCATGGCCGAGCAAGAGGAAGCCCAGGAGGAGATGGTGGAGGCCCAGACCAAGGCAGCGGACGCGAGCGAGGCAAGGGCGACGCAAGCATGAGGACCCCCGCCTCGACCTACCGGCTGCAGATCCGGCCGGGCTTCACCCTGCAGGATGCCGCCGCAACCGTGCCCTACCTGAAGTCCCTGGGCGTCGACTGGGTCTACCTGTCGCCGATCCTGACGGCGGAGCAGGGGTCGGACCACGGTTACGACGTCACCGACCCGGCCGCGATCGACCCGGACCGCGGCGGCCCGGAAGGGCTCGAGGCGGTGTCCCGGGCCGCGCGGGCCGCCGGCATGGGCGTCCTCGTGGACATCGTGCCCAACCATGTCGGCGTCGCCACCCCGGCCCAGAACCCCTGGTGGTGGTCGCTGCTCAAGGAAGGCCGCGAGTCGCGGTACGCCCAGGCGTTCGACGTAGACTGGGACTTCGGCGGCGGCCGGATCCGGATCCCCGTGTTGGGCGAGGACTCCGACGTCGACGCCCTCGAGATCCGCGACGGCGAGCTGCGGTACTACGACCACCGGTTCCCGCTGGCGGACGGCACTTACACGGCAGGTGACGACCCGCGCGAGGTCCACGACCGGCAGCACTACGAACTGGTGGGCTGGCGCCGAGCCGACACGGACCTGAACTACCGCCGGTTCTTCGCGGTCAACACCCTCGCCGGGATCAAAGTCGAGATCCCGGAAGTCTTCGACGAGGCCCACGAAGAAGTTGTTCGTTGGTTCCGCGAGGACTTGGCGGACGGGCTCCGCATCGACCACCCGGACGGCCTCGCGGATCCGGCAGGCTACCTTCAGCGGCTGCGCGAAGTGACCGGCGGGGCGTACCTGCTGATCGAGAAAATCCTTGAGCCGGGGGAGGAGCTTCCGGCCGGCTTTGAGTGCGAAGGGACCACCGGCTACGACGCCCTCGCGGACGTGGACCGGGTCTTCGTTGACCCCGCCGGCCAAGCCGACCTCGACGCGCTTGATGCCTCGCTACGCGGCGGGAAGCCCGCGGACTACGAGGAGATGATCCGCGGCACCAAGCGCCGGATCACGGACGGGATCCTGCATTCGGAAATGCGACGGCTGGCCCGCCTGGTCCCGGCCGGTGCCGGGCTTGGCCCGGACGTCGCCGTCGATGCGCTGTCCGAAATTACCGCGGCGTTCCCGGTCTACCGCAGCTACCTGCCCGACGGGGAGGGCGTGCTGCGTGAGGCCTGCGATCTCGCCGTCCGCCGTCGCCCCGACCTGGCTCCCGCCGTGCGGGCAATGCTGCCCCTGCTGCTGCACGCCGGCCCCGGTGCCGACGCCGAACTGGGCCGCCGCTTCCAGCAAACCTCCGGCATGGTGATGGCCAAGGGCGTCGAGGACACCGCGTTCTTCCGCTACACCCGGCTGGGAACCCTCACTGAAGTCGGCGCGGACCCCACCGAGTTCGCGCTGCCCGTCGGCGAGTTCCATGCCCGGATGGCCCGCCGGCAGGCCCGCCTGCCGCTGTCCATGACCACCCTCAGCACCCACGACACCAAGCGCAGCGAGGACACCCGGGCACGGATCTCGGTGCTGGCGGAGCTGGCACCCGAATGGACGGCGTCCCTGCGGCGGCTGCAGGAACTGGCGCCCCTGCCGGACGGACCGCTGGCCAACCTGCTCTGGCAGGCCGTGGCCGGGGTCTGGCCCGCGGACCGGGAGCGGCTCCAGTCCTACGCCCAGAAGGCTGCCCGCGAGGCCGGCAATTCCACCGACTGGCTGGACCCGGACGCGGACTTCGAAGCGACGCTGACAGCCGCCGTCGACGCCGCCTTCGACAACGACGAGGTGCGCGCCGAACTCGACTCGCTGGTGGCACTGCTGGATCCCTACGGCTCCGCCAACGCGCTGTCCGCCAAACTCGTGCAACTCACCATGCCCGGCGTGCCGGACGTATACCAGGGCACCGAGATCTGGGACCGCTCCCTGACCGACCCGGACAACCGCAGGCCGTTCGACTTCGGACCCCGGCGCGCCGCCCTGGCCGCGCTCGACGCCGGCGAGTTGCCGGCGTCGTACCGGGAGGACGCCGCGAAGCTGCTGGTGACCTCCCGGGCCCTGCGCCTGCGGCGGGACGCACCGGAACTGTTCACCGGCTACACGCCGGTGCCGGTGACCGGAGCCTCGGCCGGGCACCTGGTCGCCTTTGACCGCGGCGCCGGCGCCCCCGGCGCCATTACCCTGGCCACGAGGCTGCCGCGCGGCCTCGAACAGCGCGGCGGCTGGCAGGACACCGCCATCGAACTCGCCGCCGCCATGACCGACCAGCTCAGCGGCAGGTCCTTCGGCCCCGGCACGGCGAAGGTCGCGGAGGTCCTCCGCGACTATCCGGTGGCCCTCCTGATCCCGGCCGCCTGACACGCCCGAACTGACGAACCGATAGAGGGGGAACGGCAATGACTCTGCCTGCACATGGAACCGAACGCTTCGACCTCTGGGCGCCGGATGCGCAGCAGGTCACCCTGCTCGCCGGCGGACAGCGTTACCCGATGCGCCGGGCCGCTGCGGACGGCCGCGCCGGCTGGTGGGCCGCGCCGGAGGCCCCGGCCTCCGGCGAGGTCGACTACGGCTACCTGCTGGACGGCGACTCCACGCCGCTGCCGGACCCGCGGTCGCGCCGCCAGCCCGAGGGGGTGCACGCGCTCTCACGGACCTTCGACCCCGGCAGCCATGCGTGGACGGACGGCGGCTGGGCGGGCCGCGAACTGCGGGGGGCGGTGATCTACGAGCTGCATCTGGGTACCTTCACGCCCGAGGGCACGCTGGATGCGGCGATCGGAAAGCTCGGCTACCTCGCCGAGCTCGGCGTCGACTTCGTGGAACTGCTGCCGGTCAACGGGTTCAACGGCACCCACAACTGGGGCTACGACGGCGTCCTCTGGTACACCGTGCACGAGGGCTACGGCGGCCCCGCCGCGTACCTGCGCTTCGTTGACGCCGCGCACCATGCCGGGTTGGGCGTCATCCAGGACGTCGTCTACAACCACCTCGGCCCCAGCGGCAACTACCTGCCCCGGTACGGGCCTTACCTCAAGTCCGGCGAGGGCAACACCTGGGGTGACTCGGTCAACCTGGACGGGCCCGGTTCCGACGTGGTCCGCGGCTACATCCTGGACAACGCGGCCATGTGGCTGCGGGAGTATCACGTGGACGGCCTCCGGCTCGACGCGGTGCACGCCTTCAAGGACGAGCGCGCCGTCGACCTGCTGGAGGAGTTCGGGACCCTGGCCGATACTGTCGCCGCCGAAACCGGGCGACCCGCGACGATGATCGCCGAGTCGGACCTGAACAACCCGCGCCTGCTCTACCCGCGCGACGCGAACGGCGACGGCCTTGCCGGGCAGTGGAGTGACGACTTCCACCACGCCGTCCACGTCAACGTCAGCGGGGAAACCACCGGCTACTACGCCGACTTCGATTCACTCGCGGCATTCGCCAAGGTCCTCGAGAAGGGTTTCTTCCACGACGGGAGCTACTCCAGCTTCCGGGGCCGGCACCACGGCCGGCCCATCAACACCTCCCTGGTCCACCCGGCCGCCCTGGTGGTCTGCAACCAGAACCATGACCAGATCGGCAACCGGGCCACCGGCGACAGGCTCTCCCAGACCCTCGGCTACGGGCAGCTGGCGCTCGCCGCCGTCGCGACCCTGACCGCCCCTTTCACGCCGATGCTGTTCATGGGCGAAGAGTACGGCGCCACCACGCCCTGGCAGTTCTTCACCTCGCACCCGGAACCCGAGCTCGGCAAGGCCACCGCGGAGGGCCGGATCAAGGAATTCGAACGGATGGGCTGGGATCCCGCCGTCGTGCCCGACCCGCAGGACCCGGCCACGTTCACCCGCTCCAAGCTGGACTGGTCCGAGGCTGCAACGGGCGAGCACGCGCGGCTGCTGGAGCTGTACCGCCAGCTGATCGCGCTGCGCCGTGAGAGGCCGGAACTCGCCGGACTCGGCTTTGCGGACACAGCCGTCGACTTCAGCGAAGACGAGGGCTGGCTGCTGCTGCGGCGCGGCAGCGTGGAGGTGGCAATGAACTTCTCCGCCGAACCGCGGCGGGTTGCCGTCGGCGGCGGTTCGCTGCTGCTCGCCACGGAGGCCGACGCCGGGCTGGGTACGGACGGGCTCGAGCTGCCCGGCCACAGCGCCGCCGTCGTCGCGCCCTAGCGGCGAAACTGACCACCAAAGAATGCTCCCGACTGAGGCAGGATAGACCCATGACATACCTTGCGGCAGAAAACCGCTATGACGCCATGCCCTACCGCCGCGTGGGCCGCAGCGGCCTGAAGCTGCCGGCCATATCGCTGGGCCTGTGGCACAACTTCGGCGACGACAAGCCCTTCGAGGTGCAGCGCGCCATCCTGCGCCGCGCCTTCGACCTGGGCGTCACCCACTTCGACCTCGCCAACAACTACGGGCCGCCCTACGGCAGCGCGGAGACCAACTTCGGCCGGCACTTCAAGGACGACTTCGCCCCGTACCGCGACGAACTCATCATCTCCAGCAAGGCAGGCTACGACATGTGGCCCGGGCCCTACGGCAACGGGGGCTCCCGCAAGTACCTGCTGGCCAGCCTGGACCAGTCGCTGGCTCGCATGGGCCTGGACTACGTGGACATCTTCTACAGCCACCGTCCGGATCCGGAGACGCCGCTGGAGGAGACCATGGGAGCGCTGGACCAGGCCGTGCGCTCCGGCAAAGCGCTCTACGCCGGGATTTCGTCCTACACCCCGGAGCAGACCATCGAGGCGGCGCGGATCCTTCAGGACCTGGGCACCCCGTTGTTGATCCACCAGCCCAGCTATTCGATGTTGAACCGCTGGACCGAGGACGGAAGTCCGAACCTTTACGAGGCGCTGGAGCAGGTGGGCGCCGGGTCCATCGCCTTCTCGCCGCTGGCGCAGGGCATGCTCACCGACCGTTACCTCGACGGCGTGCCGGAGGATTCCCGCGCCGCGCAGCACAAGTCCCTGGACCAGGGCATGATCGACGACGCAAAGCTGGACCGCGTCCGTGGGCTCAACCGGATCGCCGAGGGCCGGGGCCAGACCCTCGCGCAAATGGCCATCGCCTGGATCCTCCGCGAGCAGGTCAAGGGCAGCTCCGTGACCTCCGCGCTGGTCGGTGCCTCCAGCGTCCGGCAACTCGAGGACACTCTGGCCGCGGTCAACAATCTGGAGTTCACGGCCGGTGAGCTGGAGGCGATCGACGAGTTCGCCGTCGAGTCCGGCATCAATCTCTGGGCCCAGAAATGAGCCGGCGCCGGGGCGGTCCGCCGTCCCGGCGCCGAACGTAACAGATTCGGTGCCGCGGCCGGGAACAACTTAGGTCCCGGCGCCGTTGACTAGAATGCAAGGGCGCCGCATGGCGTTGTGCCCGTTTGCCGTCGTCGTACATTTAGAGTGCGTCCGGGCCGGGCGCTGAAGTTTGTTCTCAAAGGGAGTTTCGTGTCTGCAAATCCGATTCGTGTTGCAATCGTCGGCGTGGGTAACTGTGCCACGTCGCTGGTCCAGGGTGTCCAGTACTACCGGGATGCCGACCCCCAGGCCACGATCCCGGGTCTGATGCACGTGGAGTTCGGCAAGTACCACGTCAACGACGTGCAGTTCGTTGCCGCGTTCGACGTCGATGGCAAGAAGGTGGGCCAGGATCTCTCCGCAGCGATTCTCGCCAGCGAAAACAACACCATCAAGATCGCCGATGTCCCGCCGACCGGGGTCACCGTCCAGCGCGGCCCGACCCTCGACGGCCTCGGCAAGTACTACCTCGAGACCATTGAGCAGTCCCCGGAGGAACCGGTCGACGTCGTACAGGCCCTCAAGGACGCCAAGGTCGACGTGATGGTCTGCTACCTGCCCGTGGGATCCCAGGAAGCCGCCGAGTTCTACGCCCAGGCCGCGATCGACGCCGGCGTGGCCTTCGTTAACGCGCTGCCCGTGTTCATCGCCGGAACCAAGGCGTGGGCGGACAAGTTCACCGCGGCCGGCGTGCCGATCGTCGGCGACGACATCAAGAGCCAGATCGGTGCCACCATTACGCACCGCGTCATGGCCAAGCTCTTCGAGGACCGCGGCGTCACCTTGGACCGCACCTACCAGCTGAACGTCGGCGGCAACATGGACTTCAAGAACATGTTGGAGCGCGACCGCCTTGAGTCCAAGAAGATCTCCAAGACCCAAGCCGTGACCTCCAACGTCGAAGCCGACATCGCGCCCCGCGATGTGCACATCGGGCCGTCGGACTACGTGCAGTGGCTCGACGACCGCAAATGGGCGTTTGTCCGCCTCGAAGGCCGCAACTTCGGCGACGCGCCGGTGTCCCTGGAGTACAAGCTGGAGGTCTGGGACTCGCCCAACTCCGCCGGCGTAATCATCGACGCCATCCGGGCAGCCAAGATCGGCCTGGACCGCGGCATCGGCGGCCCGCTGCTCTCCGCGTCAAGCTACTTCATGAAGTCCCCGCCGGAGCAGTTCAACGACGACCTCGCCCGTGAAAAGGTCGAGGCCTTCATCCGCGGCGACCTGGAGCGCTAAGCGCCATCCCCACCGCCGGACCGCGCGCCGGTTCACCGGTTCCTGCCGACGCTCCCGCAGCTCTGGCACGATTCAACACAACGCGCCCGCACTTCTGGCAAGTTTCAACACAACGCTCCCGCACCTCTGGTGCGGGAGCGTTGTGCGTCCCGCGAACCCTCCCTCATCGCCGTACGCTTCCGTCTGGACGCTCCCGCTGGTCTGGCGGCTTCCTTGCCGACCCTCCCGCAGGTCTGACGGGTTCTGTACGGACGCTCCCTCAGGCCGTGCTCGAGAAGCCTGCCGCCGACGGCGGGCTGAGGTACGCGGTGCGCAGGATCCGCTTTATCTTGGCAGTGGCGTCTACGAAGCCGTCTGCGAGATCGCCTTTGGTCAGGACGAGGACAGTCCATCCCGCCGACTCGAACGCCTTGTCACGACGGCGGTCACTAAAGATCTGGGCGGGCAGCAGATGGTGGCCACCGTCGTACTGGATGGCAAGACGACGGCGGCGGTACCCGAGGTCCGCCGTCGGCGAACCGGCCCGCTCCGGGCTTAACGCAAGCTGGAGATCCGGCTCCGGGAGGCCGGCGTCGCGCATTGCCAGGCGGAGCAGCGTCTCCGGACCGGAGTCGGATCCTACTCGCATCAGCTCAAGAGCTGCTCGGGCGCGGACGATCCCCTGCAGATTTGAATGGCGGTTTACCATCGACCGCAGCCCGTCAACGGTCGCGAAAGGCTCGCTCCGGTCCTCCAGGCTTATTCGGGGAATCCGAACGAGCTCGTCTCCCGTGCAGACCAGTTCGTACAGGCTCAACCGTCGGGCCAGATCGAGCCACGTCCGGGCGCGCGTGCTGATCCGGATGCCGTCCACCGTTTCGACCTCGTCGTCCCACGCCAGAACCGCGTGCCCGATGATGCCCTTGCGTCGGACCTCTGCCAACGCCCGCGGCTTGCTCAGATGCAGCTCTTCAGAGTCCGAGAGCCACGGCGGAAGGAGTTGGCACCGAAGCCGGGCGGCCGTCACGTGTGAGATCCAGGCCCCTGGCGAGGCGGCCGACAGCGCACGGGCCGCCGCCTCCAGTTCGAAGTCCCATGTCGCCGGCCGATAGAGACCCCTGCTGACATGACTGATGTCGGATTGTCTGAGCCTGGATATCGGTGCTCCCCAGGACCGAGCATCCGCGATTGTGAAGGGCATTGCGCCGAGGGGTCCGGGTAGCTCCGTCCTCTTTCTCATCCTGGCATTGTGAACCCATTTGAATATTCGCGCAGGAGTTATCCACAGCTCGGGACTATCTCACTAACGGTGTATCCGGCGGTTTCCTTTAGTAGTTTTCAGCTGCCGGGAATCGGTCGCTGAAGGTGATGGCGAAGGCGTTCAAAGCGGGCTTCCAACGCACGGCCCATCGGGTCCTGCCGGCACCGGTCGGATCGAG
>NZ_JBFTMR010000017.1:0-55902 GCF_056397065.1 Arthrobacter sp. 05N428_2
ACCTCGGCCACGACCGCCATTTCCTGCGCGGTGCGCTCCTGAAGGGATGCCGCCGGCGCGGCCAGGGCCTCGGCCGCCCGCACGTACTCGGCGGCCAGCCTCGCCTTCAGCGCCGCGAACCGGGCCTCCCCCCGGGCCACCTCGGCCAGACCGTCCAGGCACGCCTCCGCCACAGCACGCAACGGATCCGCGTCGGGAGCGAAGTCGGCATTGGCGTCGGCGTGGGTGTCGGCACCGATCAAAGCAGCAAGCGCAGCAGCAGACGCGGCGACGGCCGCCACCGCCTCCCCGATCTCCGCACTCAAAACCACACTGCTTTCCATACCCAAACACTACGAGGAGGCACCGACATTTAATGATCCGCACGTCCTTTGGAATCGCTTCGACGTTCCATCGTCGAGCGGGGGAGGAAGCGGCGGATTACCGGCGTTATGGGGGGGGACAATCCTGAGTGACCACAAGGGGAGTGACGGTTGGGGGAGCGTCCGCAACACGGTCAGCGGGTGCGACATTCTTCAGACTCGTTCCGGCGCCTAGGCTCGGGCTATGCGCAGCGTGCGAGCTGATTCGGTAGATTCCGTTGGCGAAGATGACTTCGCGCCGATGTACAGGGTGCGCTTCTGGACTCCTCCGCCTGCACCGGATTTCGCCTGGTTAGTTGATGAATGGGATGTCACCGACGCCGAGCAGGTCACGGACGTCATCAGAGGGGGCATAGAGGCGGCAAACGGAAATCCCTTCGAGGTTTTCCTTCGCTGGGAGGACCACCATTTCACAAGAGATGGACGGCCTGAGCCGTACTCGCGCTACGCACTGATTTATGGACGGCCGGCCGACGAAACAACCACGATTGAGGTTGTCTACTCCGAGTCGCAGTAGATGTTTTAGAAGGCAACGAGCCGCCGTCGGAGCGAGAGAATGCCCACAAAGAGTCCGCCGGCGGCCGTCAGCACCAGTACGGCGACGTCCCGGCCCAGGTTGTCGGTTGACTGGTAGAAGACCGCCGCCTCCAACGCGTCCACGCCGTAAAAAGTTGGAGTGAAGTGGGCGATGGCCTGAATCCACTCGGGCAGGAAGGCCGCCACACCGATCCCGCCGCTGAGGAAAAACAGGTAGATCGCCACGTTGATGCCGGCCGCCGATACGGGTGCGATCCGGCGGAATATGCCGCCAAGGGCTGTCCCGACGCCGGCTGCCGCGAGCGCAATCAACCCAACCACTGCCAGGGCAGGAACCCAGTACCAGCCCGCCGGACGCAGGATGCCGGTGACCGCCGACAAGGCCAGCACCAGCGCGGCCACCAGCATGGTCGTCACCCAGCAGCCCAGGATCTTCCCGGCGATCAGGGTGCCGCGGCCGATCGGCGAGAGCAGCAGCGCCTTGATCGTTAGGTCCTCGAACTCACGGGCCGTGGCCAACCCGCCGTTGACCACGCCCATGAGCGTGAGCAGCAGTACGAGGATGGGCACGAGCTCAAACTGCACGAGGTCGACGTCGTGCGGCCTCAGATCAGACTCGGCGACGCCGACCATGATGGGGTTGTCTGACTGGCCCTCGTAAAATCGCGTGATGGCCGCCGGCAGGGACCGGCGCAGGTCATTGGTGAAGTCCAGGTTCAGATTATTGATCCGGATCTGCACCGGGTCCGGCCGGTGCATCCGGTAGTCGTCGTCGAACGAGGCGGGGATGGTGATGACGGCCGCGACCTGAAGCGTGTCGAGCAACCGGGCTGCCTCATCCGGTGATGCGCGCTGGATGCGGAACGCATCCGAGTCGTTCAGAATCGACACGAGGCGTTGGGCCTGCGGGCCGTCGCCCTCGGCTACGACTGCCACCGGATTGCGGCCCGTTGCCCCGGCCACGATGAAGATGATCAGCAGGAAGGCGACCGGCGGCAGCAGGCTCACCGCGATCGCCGAAGGCGTGCGCACCCACGTCACGAGGTCTTTGACCGCGATGGCCAGCACGGCCCGCAGGACTCCCATTAGTGCGCTCCCATCAGCGTGCGACCCCCCGGCGGCCGAAAACAAACGCCGTAAGCAAGACGGTCAGCAGCGTGAACCCGGCCAGCACAATCGTGTCGACGGCGAGGTCCTGCGTGGCCGTCTGGTAGCCGTGGAAGGCGTGCTGGAAGGCTGCGATCGCGTAGGTGAGCGGGGATACGGCCGCGATCGCGCCGGGAACCGGGCCCAGCCAGTTCGCCGGCCCGAACGGACCGCTTAGAAAGAACAGCGGAAGGACGCTGGCGATGGCGAGCGGGATCGCTTGCTGCCGCCGGCGGACCAGCGTCCCGGCCAGAACACCGAGGGCAAGGAAGGCCGCGATCATCAGCAACGCGAACCCAAGCACCTCCAAGGGATGGAGCGGGCGCACGCCGATCAACAGGATCACGACACCCAGCACCAGCAGCGCCGACGCCGCCGTGAGCGCGGCCGACCCGAGCATCTTTCCCAGCCCGATCGCCAGCCGGCTCACCGGCGCCAGCGCCAGTTCCTTGACGGTCCCCAGCTCGTAGTCCCGGGCGGCGTTGACGCTGCCCTGCAAGAGCGCGGCGAGCATCAGGCCGGCCACCACGATACTGACGGCGAGGTAAGGAACGTAGCCGGTGTCGTGTGCCTGGATGTCGGACTCGACGGCATGCACGACCACCTGCTCAGGGAACGCGTCCGCGTAGAAAGACGTAATCGAGAGCGGCACTGCCCGCCGGATGTCGTTGGTGAAATCGACGTTGAGGTTGTTGACCTCAACTGGCAGGTCCACCCGTGTCCCGGCGCCCAGCGCGGCATCAAAGTCCTGCGGTACCGTCACGACGGCGACGATGGTGCCGGCGCGGATCTCGCGTTCGGCGTCGGCCGGGGAAGCCGTATGGATAATAAAAGACCGCGAGTTGCCCATGGCCTGCACGAAGCGCGCGGCCAACGGCCCCTGGTCATTCATCACCACCGCGATCGGCGCCTGACCCCCGCTGAGGGCGAAGAGAAGGAAGAGCAGTAAGAAATTGATCGGGATGACGACGCCGACTACCGCGAACAGCGGTTCGCGGAGGGTGAGGCGGATGTCCGCCGCTGCCACTGCCCGGACCACCCGCACGTTATGGCGCAGGCTCATTCCCGCAGCTCCTTGCCTGTCAGGCTCAGGAAGACCTCGTCCAGGCTCGGCTCGCGGCTCTGGATCTCCTCAAGGTTCGTGGATTGGACCACAGCCGTCACGACCTTGCCGGTGACGTCGGCGCCGCCCTCCACCGTGACCTTCAACGATTCATGGGACGCCGTGGCGGAGACCACGCCGGGCAGCGCGCGGACATCCCGAACGAGGTCCTCCGTCGGTGCAGGCCGTGTCCGCATCTCGAGCACGGTGTCGCCGAAGCTGCGGCGCAAGTTCGACGGCGAGTCGAGCGCCACAAGCCGCCCGCGATCGATGATGGCCAGGCGGTCGCAGAGGACATTCGCCTCCTCGAGATAGTTCGTCGTGATGAGCACGGTGGTTCCGCGTTCCTTAAGCTCGAGGATCCGGTCCCACAGCGCGCGCCGGCTCTGCACGTCGACGCCCAGCGCGGGCTCGTCGAAATACAACAGTTCCGGGTCGTGGAGCAGCGCCCGGACCAGGGCCAGACGTCGTTTCATGCCGCCCGAGAACGTGGAAACGCGGCTCTTCCGCCGCTCCTCCAGCTGCGCCAGCTGAAGCAGGGCGGTAATCCGCTGTTCGAGGCCGTTCCGGGGAACGTCGAAGAGGTCGGCGTGAAACCGAAGGTTGGCCTCCGCCGTGAGCTCCTCGTAGAGGGCGTTCTCCTGCGGCACGGTCCCCAGCGAGCGCCGGATCTTTCGCGGATCCGCCAGCAGGTCGATGCCAAGAACCCTGACCCCGCCGGCGGTCGGGCGGCTCAGGCCGCTGATCATGTTGATGGTGGTTGTCTTGCCAGACCCGTTGGGCCCGAGCAGGCCGAAGATCTCCCCGCGCCGGACCCGCAGGCTAAGGTCATCGATCGCGGTAAAGGAGCCGAACCGCTTGGTGACGCCGGAGAGCTCGATGGCCGTTTCGGACATGCCCGTACCTCCCTGAACCACACGCCCGTGGTCCGGCCGGCAACATCAGTGGGCCAGTTCCAGAAGGCGGCGCCTCGGCTCCATGATGGGACTGTGCCGAACAAAACGCAAGGGAATCAGACCCGGCGAACGCATGCGGGCGAACGCCAGCCGGAGGGCGGGCAGAACCCCGTCCTCCGGCTGGATGGATGCGCAACGGCCTCACGGCCAGGCCCGCACCCCCGAGGTCTCCCCGGGGTTACCAGGTGCGCATATGGTGGTGGCCCTGGTGATCAAAAAATCCGTCCTTGTCGTGCCGGAATCCGTCGCGTCCCATCCACGAGCCATTGTGGTCGTTGTCCGAACGCCAATTGCCGTTGTCGTCACGCCAGCCCGATCCGTCGGCCCAGTCGTGCCAGCGGCCTTCGTTATCCCACCAGCCATGTTGAGCATCGTGCCGGTTGGTGTCTTTCATGTGGTGGCGGTCGGTCATCGAGCTGTGGCTCCAGTCGGTAGAGGCCGGGGCGGCTGCGCTCGCAGCGCTCGCCGGAAGGGCGCTTGCGCCCAAGCCCAGAGCCAGCGTCGCCGTCGTCGTTCCGAGAACGCGGATGATCTTGTTCATTGGGTTAGTCCTTTGGAGATTGCTACCTCGCCGCACTGCCCGTCAGCGTCAATTGAGCCGACGACGGCACCTGCGTGCGGTAGCTGATGGTGGTAATCGTGGTGGTTCGACCGGCTATGAACCACGTCACCTCTGATACTTCAACGATAGGAACGGGGAATGCACCGCCCAAGGATTGCGTGCCTTGCGAAGGTTAAGCGGCATCATTCACGTTTCGAGCGTTTTGCTCGGGCTGCCCCGCTAACTCGCATCCAGCCAAGGTCCGCACCGAAGTCCGGCGACGCGGTGTAGCGCCTAAACTGGGGGTGTAGGAAGAGGTTAACGGTGCCGCCGCAGTTGTTCGGCAGGCGGCCTCGATCATTTCGCTTCGAACATTCCGAGCGCGCCCCGGTTCAAGGCAGGGAGACGGGCAAGGTGAGGATCCCGGGTCGACCGTTGAGGGCCAAGCCGCTCGCATCACAGATCCTGGTGTGGGTGCTTTGCATCCTGCTGTTGACAGTGGCCGGCGGGGCGTTCCTCTACGACCGAATCAGCAACCAGACCTTGGAAAGCCAGTACCGCGCCCGTGCACTGGGAATCGCCACCACCGTGGCCCAAATGCCCGAGGTCGCGGCTGCCCTGCAGCACGGCGACCCTGCACGGTCAATCCAGGCGCTCGCGGCCGCCGTGCAGTCCACCGCGCATCCGGACTACGTGATTGTCACTGACCGCAACGGCGTGCGCTATTCCCACCCGAATCCGGCTCTCGTCGGCACGGTCCTGCACGAGCCCGTGGATGCACTGGATGGCCAGAATCATGTCGGCACCGAGCCGGGACGGCTGGGGCCCTCGGCCAACGCCAAGGCGCCCGTCAGGGCACCGGACGGCAGCGTGATCGGCCAGGTCTCAGTCGGCATCCTGGAAACGACCGAGGACAAGGACCGGGGGCAGCAGATCTGGCTCATAGCCGGTTATTCGGCAGTGGTGCTGCTGATCGGTGCCTTCGGCTCGGTGCTGCTGGCACGGCGGATCAAGAGGGTGACGTTCGACCTGGAGCCGGCCGAGATCGCCTCTCTGTTACAGGACCGCGAGGCTCTACTGCACGGCATCCGTGAGGCGATGATCGGCGTCGACGACGACGGCCGCATCACCGTGATCAACAGCGAAGCGCGGCGCCTGCTGCACCTGGACGGGAGCGTCGTCGGCCAACGGCTGAAGGATCTGCTTCCGGCCGGCCGGCTGCAGTCCGTCCTGACCGGGGAGCTGGGCGGCACCGACGAGGCGGTGATCACGGATGGCGCGCTGCTGGTAGCCAACCGGATGGCCGTCAGCCTGGACGGCAGAAGCATCGGCGCCGTCGTGACGCTGCGGGACCGCACCGAGGTGGAGGGGCTGGTCCGCGACCTCCGCTCCGTCCAAGGTCTGATGGAAGCACTCCGCGCGCAGGAGCACGAGTACGCGAACCGACTCCACGTTGTGGGCGGGTTGCTGGAAATGGGCGACGTCGATCAAGCGCGCCGGTTCGTCTCGGGGATTTCAGACACTTCGCGGTCCCTGGGCGAAGGCCTGCGATCGCGGGTGGAACCGCCGGAACTGGCGGCCCTGCTGTTGGCCAAAATCACGGTGGCAGCGGAGCAGGACGTGCAGATCGGCGTCACCGATGATTCCGAGTTGCGGCAGCCCTTCCTGGACACCCAATCGCTCCTGACCATTGTCGGCAACTTGCTGGACAACGCCGTTGACGCTGTCGCGGGGCGGCCCACACCCAGGCTGGTCACGCTCCAGCTCGATGATTCCGCCGGCATCTTCATCTCCGTGACAGACAACGGGCCCGGCGTACCGGCCGAGGTCCTCAACGACGTGGCTGTGGACGGGTTCACCACGAAAAACCAACGGCCCGGCATCCGGCGGGGCATCGGGCTGGCGTTGGTTGCCAGGATCGTGCGTCGGGTCGGGGGAACGCTGGATGTCTTCCCCGGGCCGGGCGGTCGGTTCGAAATCTGGCTCCCTGAACCCGCAACCGAAGGATCGGTGCGCGAGCCCGCATCCCTGGGAGAGGGGCCGGCATGATTCGCACCCTGGTGGTCGATGACGATTTCCGTGTGGCCCGGATCCACGCCGCCCGGGTCGACAGGATTGAGGGATATGAATGTGTCGGCGAGGCCCACACGGCGGCGGCGGCGCGCGCCGCGATCGCCGAACTCAAACCGGATCTCCTGCTCCTTGATGTCTATCTGCCGGACGAGGACGGAATCAGCCTGCTCCGTTCCCTCCAGGCCCGCGGGGAAAATGTGGACGCGATCATGATCACGGCGGCGCGGGACCTGGCGACGGTCCGGGCGGCCATGCGCGGGGGAGCCGTCTACTACCTCGTCAAACCCTTCGGCTTCGAACAACTCCAGACCCAGCTTGAGTCATACCGTCGCTGGCGCCGGGAAGTGGGCGCCGGAACTGTCGCCGACCAGGCCGCCGTCGACCAACTCTTCAACCTGCGGCGTGCACCGTCGAGGGCAGCCGGGAGCCGCCGGCTGCCGCCCACCATGCAAAAGGTCCTCGATGCTGTGGTCCAAGCCGGCGAACCCACGAGTGCCTCTGACATCGCCGACCGCATCGGCATCAGCCGCCCGACGGCCCAGCGATATCTCAGCGAACTGGAACGCAAGGGACTTCTGGCGCTTCAGCTGGCCTACGGCACTACGGGACGGCCGGTGAACACGTACCTGCCCGTCGACTCCTAGCTCCTGAGGCCGCCGCCGTGGTTGGGCTGACATGATCACGCATACGTGCAAGGATCGGCTATGCCCCAGCGCCTGATGCTGCTCGACACCGCTTCGCTGTACTTCCGCGCCTTCTACGGCCTGCCCGACACAATCCGCCGCGCCGACGATACGCCGGTGAACGCCGTCCGCGGCCTGCTCGACATGATCGCGCGCCTCACTACCGACTACGCCGCGACGCATCTCATCGCCTGCTGGGACGATGACTGGCGGCCGCAGTGGCGGGTCGACCGGATTCCGAGCTATAAGGCGCATCGGGTCGCCGAGACCCTGGTGGGAGCCCCAGACGTCGAGATCGTACCGGACGCGCTCACGCCGCAGCTCCCGATGATCCGTAGGGTGCTCGACCTCGCGGGTATCGCCGTCGTCGGCGCCCCCGAACACGAGGCCGACGACGTCGTCGGCAGCTACGCCAGCCATGCCGGGGTGCCGGTTGACGTGGTGACCGGCGACCGCGACCTTTTCCAAGCCGTGGACGACGCCCGGCAGGTGCGGGTGATCTACACCGCGCGCGGCATGAGGAACCTCGAAGTCGTGACCGACGCGGTCATCGTCGAAAAGTACCGCGTGCTGCCCGCACAGTACGCCGACTACGCGACCCTCCGCGGCGATTCCTCCGATGGGCTGCCCGGCGTCGCCGGAATCGGCGAGAAGACGGCCGCGGCGCTGCTCGGCGACTACGGCACTCTGGACGGGCTGCTCGCCGCGGCGGCGGACGCGGGCAGCGGGCTGTCCTCCGGTGTGCGGTCTAAGCTGGCCGCGGCGGCCGACTATCTCACGGTCGCGCCGGCCGTCGTGAAGATCGTCCGCGATCTGCAGTTGCCGACGCTCGAAGAGGCGGGCGCCGAACTGCACCCTGTCGCGGGCGAGTCCCGCGCCGAACTGGAGCGTCTGGCCACCGAGTGGAACCTGGGGAGCTCCGTCGGACGGCTTCTCGAGGCGTTCGACCGGCGGTAGGAACCTCGGCTGGAACCTTACCGGAATACCTGAGGAGGCCGTCGGCCGCGYCCTGATCCCGGGACCGGCATCGGCTACACCTGGGATAGCTCTTGACGGCCACTGGGAGTGAATATATCCTCATTGAAAATGAACATTGATTCATTTTTAGTGAACTACTATTCAATTGAGGACCCCAAGATGGCAACCCCAATCTCCGCGGTAGACGATGATCCCGGAGCAGCGGCCCGCGAAGTAAGAACCAACCTGCGTACGCGGCAGTTGCTGAGCGCCGCCGCACGGCTGATGGAACGGGACGGATCGCACGCCGTGTCGATGCAGGCGCTGGCCGACGAAGCGTCCGTCAGTGTGGGGCTGATCTACCGTTACTTCGGCAACAAGCAGGACCTGCTGCTGGCCGTCATCGTGGAGGTGCTCGACGCCTTCGGCACGAAAGCGCCGGCAGCCGTCGATGCCGCCGGGAACGATCCGGTTGAACGCGTGGCTGCGGCCTTCGCCGCGTTCTGCGAAGTCATCGACGAGCACCGCCACGCTGCCGTTCTTTCCTACCGGGAGTCCAAGACCCTCGGCGAGGAAGGCCGCACCCGAATCAAAGACCTCGAACTGACCACCTCCCAGCCGCTGAGGGATACCGTCCAGGCAGCCATCGACGCCGGGCGGTTCGTCCCCGTCGACGTGGACCTTTTCGCCTACAACCTCCTGCTCCTGGCCCACGCCTGGGCCCTCAAGCACTGGTACTTCGAACGCTCGCTCGATTTTCCCAGCTACGTCCGCAAGCAGACCGCGGTGGCCCTCGGCGCCGTCGTCGCCCCGGAGTACCGGAGCCAGTACGCCCACCTGCTCGATCTTGACTGAGCGCTTGCCGAGCAGGTCTAACCCAGCTGCTTCTTAGCCGCCGGCTTCCCTCCCATCCGACTGACCCGCCGAAAGGTTCCGACATGACCACTTTTGAAGACATCAGCTACGAAGTCGATGCGGCCACCGCCATCATCACCATCAACCGACCGCACCGCTACAACGCCTTCCGCGGACAAACCGTGGAGGAACTTATCAAGGCGTTCCGCTTGGCCTGGGCCGACCGCTCGGTACAGGCCGTGATCCTGACCGGCGCGGGGGAGAAGGCGTTCTGCACCGGCGGGGATGTGAAGCAGCGCGCCGAAACGGGCGACTACGGCCCCACCGAGTCGGGAATGTTTGAAATCGGCTACCTGCACAAGCTCATCCGCGATATTCCGAAGCCGGTCATTGCCGCGGTCAACGGCGTGGCCATCGGCGGAGGGCATGTCCTCCATGTGCTCTGTGACCTGTCCATCGCGGCCGAAAACGCCACCTTCGGGCAGGCCGGGCCCAAGGTTGGCTCGTTCGATGCGGGCTTCGGCTCGGCCTATCTGGCGCGAGTGGTCGGCGAGAAGCGGGCCCGCGAAATCTGGTACCTGTGCCGCCAGTACGACGCCGCGACGGCCGAACGCTGGGGACTGGTCAACGCCGTGGTCCCCGCCGACAAGCTCCTCGACGAAGCCAAGGCCTGGGCCGCCGAAATTGCCGAAAAGAGCCCCACCGCCATTCGCTTCCTTAAGCAGTCCTTCAACGCGGACACCGACCACCAGGCCGGGCTGAGCAACTTGGCGATGTCCGCCCTCGATCTTTTCACCGCCTCACCCGAAGGCCAGGAAGGCGCCGCCGCCTTCGCCGAGAAGCGCAAGCCCGAGTTCAACCGCCACGTTCTCTCGCACTGACCACCGCCGCATCCACCCGCTGACAAGGAAGTCACCATGGATTTTGCATTGACCGCACAACAGCTCGAGTACCAGCAAGAAGCCAAGAATTACGCTGACAAGATCGCGCCGGGCTACCAACAGCGGGAGCAGGACGGCCACGTCAAGGCCGAGTTGCGGCGGGAAATGGGCGACCTGGGCCTCATCGCCCCAGAACTGCCGGTGGACCTCGGCGGACGCGGCCTTGACCGCCTTACCTCCGGCCTGATCCTGGAACAGATCGCCCGCGGCGACTTCAACGTCTCCTACGTTCAGGTGGTGGGCTCCCTGGTTGGCCAGATCCTCGCCCAGAATGCCCAACCGTCCGTCGCCAGGGAATGGGTCCCGCGGATCTGCAGCGGCGAGTCCATCGTGGGGATCGGACTCTCGGAGCCGGAAGCCGGATCTGACGCCGGCACGCCGCGGCTGAGGGCAGAACGGCGCGACGGCGGCTGGGTGCTGAACGGGATGAAGTCGATGTCCTTCAATGAGTCCGCGGACGCCGTCGTCGTTTTTGCCAAAACAGACCCGGACACGCCCCGCGGTCGCGGAATCAGCGCCTTCCTGGCCCCGATGGACGCCGAAGGCGTGAGCCGGGAGCGATTCTCGGACATGGGTACGGTGGCGGTGGGCCGCGGCGCTGTCCATTTCGACAACACGTGGATCCCTGCGGACCACCTGCTCGGCGAGGAAGGCAAAGGCTTCACACAGGTGATGCAGGGCTTCGATTTCAGCCGTGCCTTGATCGGCCTGCAGTGCCTGGCGGTCGCCAAGGTCACCGTCGACGAGACCTGGGAGTATGTCAGCCACCGAGAGGCGTTTGACCAGCCGCTGAGTAAGTTCCAGGGCGTCTCCTTCCCGCTGGCAGAGGCCGAGACCATGATTGCCGCCGCGCAACTGCTTTGCTACCAGACGCTCTGGCTCAAGGACCAGGGACTGCCGCACACCTCGCAGGCCGCGATGTGCAAGTGGTGGGCGCCCAAAGTCTCCTTCGACATCGTCAAGGACTGCCTGCTGCTGCACGGGCAGTTCGGGTACAAGACCGACCGTCCCATCGAACAGCGCCTGCGCGATGTCCTGGGCCTGCAGATCGGTGACGGCACGGCGCAGATCATGAAAATGATCATCGCCCGACAGGCCATCGGCCGCGAATTCGCCCCCTAGGCAAAGACTCGGGCCCTGCACGGACCCGCACTGAACAGCACAAACTTCCATCCGAGGAGCACACCGTGGGAAAGCTTGAGAACAAGATTGCAATTGTCACCGGAGCCGGGAGCGGGATTGGCCGTGCCATCGCCGTGAAACTCGCGGCCGAGGGCGCCACCGTCGTCGTCAGCGACATCAATGAGGTGGCCGCCAAGGAGACCGCATCGTCGCTGGGCAATAACTCAGTAGGGTTCCTCACCGATGTCACGTCGCGGGAATCCGTCGACGCCATGGTCAGGTCGGTCACGCAGGAATTCGGCCGGATCGACGTGCTGGTGAACAACGCCGGCTGGGACAAGGTGGAGCCGTTCCTGACCAGCAAAGTTCCTGACTGGGAACGGGTGATCGGCATTAACCTCTACGGCACGCTGCATTGCAGCCAAGCGGTCCTGGCCGTGATGGCTGAACAGGGCTTCGGCGCCGTGATCAACATCGGGTCCGACGCCGGCCGGGTGGGTTCATCCGGGGAAGCGGTGTACTCCGCGGCCAAGGGGGGAATCATCGCCTTCACCAAGACCGCGGCGAGGGAAATGGCCCGCAACAAGGTCAGCATCAACTGCGTCTGCCCCGGCCCCGCGGATACCCCGCTGTTCGCCGGCATCAGCGAGGAAAATCCCAAGCTCCGCGAAGCGCTGGAAAAAGCCATTCCCATGCGGCGGCTGGCCCAGCCCGAAGACCTGGCGAACGCCGTCGCCTTCTTCGCGTCCGACGAAGCCTCCTACATCACCGGCCAGACCCTGTCCGTCAGCGGCGGCCTGACGATGAGCTAGACCCCTGCTTTTAGACCGCTGCTTTTAAACCGCTGTGCCAGGCAACCCGACTCAACGACGAGGATTAAGGACTACACCCTGCCATGACATTTGACACGCTGCTCAGCCAGGACCAGATCGACCGCTACACCGGTCAGGGTTTCTGGCGGAACAAGACCCTTACCGACTACCTCGATGAGGCCGTCTCGGCCACGCCGGACAAGATTTCCAGCGTGGACTCCCGCGGGAGCTTCACGTATGCCGAACTCAAGCGGCTGGTGGATCGCTGCGCTCTGGGGCTGCTGGAGCTCGGCGTCGCTTCGGGGGACGTGGTGTCCATCCAGCTTCCGAACTGGCGCGAATGGATCGTCATCCACCTCGCCGCCATCCGGATCGGTGCCGTCACCAACCCGCTGATCGCGATCTACCGCGACCGCGAAGTGGGCTTCATGATGAAGCGAGCCGCCTCAAAGGTCCTGTTCATCCCGCAAACCTTCCGCAATTTCAACTACCCGGACATGGCGAACCGGTTGCGCGCCGAACTTCCCGCCCTTGAGCGGGTGGTGGTCCTGGGCGACACCGGGACCAACGGCGAAGGGTTCACGTCCTGGGAAGAGTTCATCGGCACGCCGTGGGAGGAACTCCGGGATCCGGCGGAACTTGCGGGCCTGCGTCCGGACCCCAACAGCCTGTCCGTCATGATCTTCACCTCCGGGACCACCGGTGAGCCCAAGGGGGTGATGCACACGCACAACACCCTGGTGGCCGGCAGCCTGCCATGGCCCGACAGACTGGGGATGGACAATGAAGCGGTGATCCACATGGCATCCACATTTGCCCACCTCACCGGGTACCTTTACGGCGTGTCCCTGCCGCTGCAATTGGGTGCGACGGGAGTCTTCCAGGATGTCTGGAACGCCGAGGAATTCGTACGGCTGGTGGAGCAGCACCGCATCCAGCACACCTCCGGCGCGACGCCGTTCCTCCATGACCTGCTCCAGGCAAGCAACCTCGATCAGCACGACACCGGTTCCCTGAAGCACTTCTGCTGCATGGGCGCCCCCATTCCCAGGGCCATGGTGGCCAAAGCGAAGGAACGACTGCCCCAACTGAACGTCTTCGGCGGCTGGGGTTCCACCGAGTGCTGCCTGGTGACCATGGGAAATCCGGCTGATCCCTTTGAGAAGATCGTCAGCACCGACGGGCGTCCGTTGGCCGGCATGAGCGTCCGCATCCTCGACTTTGACGGCACCGAGGCCGCTTCCGGCACGGAAGGGAAGCTCCAGGCCAAGGGGCCGTTCGTGTTCCAGGGCTACGCCGGGCAGTTGGAGAAAACCCGGGCGGAGTTCGACGGCGACTGGTTCGACACCGGCGACCTGGCCACCGTGGACGCGGACGGCTACCTCCGCATTGCCGGCCGGACGAAGGACGTCATTATCCGCGGCGGCGAGAACATCCCGGTAGCGTACGTGGAAAACGTGCTCTACGAACACCCGAAAATCGACGTGGTGGTGCTGGTCGCCATCCCGCACCAGAGGCTCCAGGAGACGGCCCTCGCCGCCGTCGTCCTGAAGGCCGGCGAGACCGGGCTGACCCTGATCGAGGTGCAGGAGTTCCTGGCCGCCAAGGGTGTCGCCAAACCGTACTGGCCCGAGCAGGTGGAAGTCCTTCAGGACCTGCCGCGGACCCCCAGCGGGAAGATCCAGAAATACCAACTCCGCCAAAAATTCGCGGAGACCCAGCCGGCAGGAGCAGCGTCATGACAACGATTCTGGCCAATTCGGATGTGCTTGCTTTGGACGGGCTGTTCAGTGCCGAGGAGCTCCGGCTCCGGGATGCGGTCCGCGTGTTCGTCCGGGAGCGGATTAAGCCGAACATCAAGAAGTGGTACGAGGACGCCTATTTCCCGGTGGAGATCGCCCGCGAGATGGGCGCGCTGGGTCTGCTCGGGATGCATTTGAAGGGGTACGGCTGTCCGGGCCGGTCCGCGGTGGAATACGGCATCGCCGCGATGGAGTTGGAGGCCGGGGATTCGGGGCTGCGGACGTTTGTCTCGGTGCAGGGGTCCCTGGCGATGAGCGCGATCCACAAGTGGGGGTCCGAGGAGCAGAAGACCACGTACCTGCCGGGCATGGCGCGGGGTGAGATCATCGGCTGTTTCGGCCTGACGGAGCCCACGGCCGGTTCAGACCCGTCGTCGATGGCGACCACGGCGGTGCGGGACGGGGACGGATGGGTCCTGAACGGTGCGAAGCGCTGGATCGGGCTGGCCTCGATCGCGCAGGTCGCGGTGATCTGGGCTGCGACGGAGGACGGCGTCCGCGGTTTCCTGGTCCCCACCGGGACCCGGGGGTTCACGGCGACGCCGATCGAGCCGAAACTCTCGATGCGCGCCTCGATCCAGTGCGACATCGAGCTTGATGACGTCCGGCTGCCGGAGTCCGCGATGCTGCCCGTGGCCAGGGGGCTCCGCGGCCCGTTTTCCAGCCTGAACGAGGCCCGGTACGGGATCATTTGGGGCGCAATGGGCGCGGCACGGGACAGCTACGAGGAGGCGCTGAAGTACTCGCTGGAACGGGTGCAGTTCGACAAGCCGCTGGCCGGGTATCAGCTGACCCAGGAGAAGCTGGTGAACATGTTGCTGGAAATCCAGAAAGGCACGCTGCTGGCCATCCATACCGGCCGGCTCAAGGACGCCGGCGTGCTGGAGCCGGTGCAGATCTCGGTGGGGAAGCTGAACAACTGCCGGGAGGCGATCGCGATCTGCCGGGAGGCCCGGACCATCCTGGGCGGCAACGGCATCACGCTGGATTATTCGCCGCTGCGGCACGCGAACAACCTTGAATCGGTGCGGACCTATGAGGGCACGGACGAGGTCCACACCCTGATCCTGGGCCAGCACATCACCGGCCAGCCGGCGTTCCGGTAGGGGCGGGCCGTGGGGTACGAAACGATTCTGACCGACGTCGCTGACCGGCTCGGCACCATCACCATCAACCGGCCCGAGGTCCGCAACGCCCTGAGCCGGACCGTGCTGCGCGAAATCCGGGCCGCCCTCGAAGACTTCGCGGACCGGGACGACGTCGGCGCCGTTGTCTTCACCGGTGCCGGGGACAAGGCGTTCATCGCCGGGGCGGACATCACCCAACTGGTGGACTACACCTTCCTGGACGGGCTGGTCGCGGACATGCAGCGGCTTTATGACTACATCGAGGACTATCCGAAACCCACGCTCGCGGCGGTCAACGGTTTCGCCCTGGGCGGCGGGAACGAACTGGCCATGGCCTGCGACATCCGCATCGCCGCCGAAGGGGCCCGTTTCGGGCTGCCGGAAGCCACCCTGGGTGTCCTCCCGGGCGCGGGCGGCACGCAGCGGCTCACCCGGCTGGTCGGCAAGGGCCGCGCCGTCGAGCTGATCCTTACCGGCAGGCTCTTCGGCGCGGACGAGGCGCTGCGGATCGGCCTGGTCACCGAGGTGGTCCCGGCCGCGGACCTGCTGGCCACGGTCCGGGCCACCGCGGAGCAGATCCTCGCCAAGGGCCCGCTGGCCGTCCGGCTCGGCAAGCTCGTGATCAAAAACGGTGCCGAAACGGATCTGCGGACCGGGCTGCTGCTCGAACGCCTGGCCCAGTCCCTGCTCTACTCCACCGAGGACAAACGCGAAGGCGCCCGCGCCTTCATCGACAAACGCCCGGCCGAATTCACCGGCAGATAAGGACGAAGGACATGAGGCAGATCAACAAGATCCTGGTGGTCGGGGCCGGGGCCATGGGCTCCCAGATCGGCATGGTCGCCGCCCTGGCCGGCTACCGGGTCACCGTCCGGGACATCTCCGCGGACATGCTCGCCGCCGCCCGGCGGCAGCTCACCGAGCGGATGGACAGCAGCGTCGCGAAAGGCCGCCGGACCCGGGACGACGCCGACGCGGCGCTGGCCAGGCTCACGTTCACCACCTCGCTGGAGGACGGCGCGGCGGACGCGGACTTCGTGATCGAGGCGGCCACCGAGAAACTCGAGACCAAACGCAAGATCTTCGCCGCGCTCGGGCGAGCCGCCCCGGCCCATGCCATCCTGGCGACCAACTCCTCCACCCTGGGCTCCTCCAAGGTCGCGGAGGACTCCGGCCGCCCCGAGCAGGTCTGCAACATGCACTTCTTCAACCCCGCCCTGGTGATGAAATGCGTCGAGGTGGTCCGCCACGACACCACCTCCCAGGCCACGGTGGACACGACCCTGGACCTGGCCCGCTCGCTGGGGAAGGCTCCGGTGCTGATCAACCGCGAGGTCCCCGGGTTCGTCGCGAACCGGCTGATGGGCGCGCTCCGGGACGAGGCGCTGCGGCTCTACGCGGACGGCATAGCGTCCGTGGCCGACATCGACACGGCGGCCAAAACCGCGCTGGGCCACCCGATGGGCCCGTTTGAACTGATGGACCTGGTGGGCCTGGACGTGAGCTACCTGATCCGGCAAGCGACCTTCGAGGAGACCGGCGACCCCGCGGACCTGCCCCACCCGGCACTGACCGAACTCTACGACCAGGGCAATTACGGCCGGAAAACCGGAAAGGGCTGGTACAGCTATGACCCTCAGTGAGGACTACACCGCAGCGCTGGCCAGGGGACTGACCGGGGCCCTCGATACCGACTACTACCTCCTCCTGGACCAGCTCACCGACGTCGAACGGGCGGTCAGGGACGCGGTCCGCGGCTTCGTCAACGACCAGGTGCTCCCGGTGATCAACGGCTACTGGGAACGCGCCGAATTCCCGCACGAACTCCTGCCCGCCCTGGCCAAACTGAACATCATCGGCTCCACCATCGAAGGCTACGGCTGCCCCGGCATGAGCCGGCTTGCCGCAGGCTTGGCCACGATGGAAATGTCCCGCGGCGACGGCTCCATGAACACCTTCATCGGCGTCCAGTCCAACCTGGCCATGGGCACCATCAACATGCTCGGCAGCGAGGCGCAGAAGCAGCGATGGCTGCCGCGGATGGCCGGCCTGGACCTGATCGGCGCCTTCGCCCTCACCGAACCCGAACACGGCTCCGACTCCGCCCACCTCGAAACCAGTGCCCGCCGGACCGGGGACCAGTGGGTCCTCACCGGCCGGAAACGATGGATCGGCAACGCCAGCTTCGCCGACGTCGTGCTCATCTGGGCCCGCGACGAGGCCGACGGCAACGTCAAAGCCTTCGTAATGGAGAAGAATGACGACGGCGCCCACCCGGCCGGGTACCGGACCGAGCTGATCACCGGCAAAATCGGCAAACGCGCCATCCTGCAACCCGACATCGAATTCACCGGCCTGCGGATTCCGGAGCAGAACCGGCTCCCGGGCGCCGAATCGTTCCGGGACGCCTCCCGGGTGCTAGCCTCCACCCGCGGCGGCGCGTCTTGGGAAAGCCTCGGCCACGCCCTCGCCGCCTACGAAGCCGCCCTGACCTACGCCAAGGTCCGGACCCAGTTCGGCAAGCCCATCGCCAGCTACCAGCTCGTACAAAACAAGCTCGCCAACATGCTCGCCGAACTCACTGCCATCCAACTCATCTGCTTCCGCATGGCCGCACTCCAGGAAGCCGGAACCTGGACCGGGACAATGGCCTCGATCGCGAAAATGCACACCGCCCAAAAAGCACGTTGGATCTGCTCCGAAGCCCGCGACATCCTCGGCGGCAACGGGCTCCTGCTCGACTTCCACGTTGCCCGACACTTGACCGACATGGAAGTTGTCCACACCTACGAAGGCACCGACTCCATCCAATCCCTCCTCATCGGCCGCGCCGCCACCGGAATCTCGGCCTTCGCATGAGCGCGGGGGAAGGTCACGGCATGCAGCAGGGTGGTATGCCGGAGAGCAACGACTTCGCCGGGCGGCGCGTGCTGCTCGTCGGCACCGGCGGGATCGGCGGGGCCGTCGCGGATGTGCTTGCCGGCCGCGGGGCCCGTCTTTTCGGCACCCACTACGCAAACGTCGACGGCAGCGCAGCGCTGGCCGCCAGGTTGCCGCGGGACTGCTGGGCGGGTCAAGTGCAACTGGACGCGGGTGACCCCGGCGCGGTCGCCGCGCTGGCCGGCCCCCGGGGGAGCGCGGACCGGGCACTGGGCGGAATCGACACCCTGGTCATCACCACCGGGCACCGCCACGCGCTGCAGCTGCTGGCCGAAATGGATCCCCGGACCATGCAGGAAATTGTCCGGACCGAACTCCTGGGCCCTGCGTTGCTGGTGCGAGCGGTGCTGCCGGGGATGCTTGAGGCCGGATTCGGCCGGATCGTGCTGATCGGTTCGGACAGCGGCAAAGCGGGGACGCTGGGCGATGCAATGTCGTCCGCGGCCCGGGCCGGGCTGTACGGGCTCGCGAAGTCCGTGGCGCGGGAAACGGCACGGCCGGACGTGACCATCAACGTCGTCTCTCCCGGCCCCACCGACACCCCGCTGTTAGCCGGCATGCTCTCCGACGACGGCCTCACCGGAAAAGTGATGTCCGGAACCTTCAAAGCGATCCCCAAGGGACGGGCCGCGCGGCCCCGGGAGATCGCCGCTGCCGTTGCCTACCTGGCTTCCACCGACGCCGGGTTCACCACCGGCCAGGTCCTGTCCGTCTCCGGCGGACTCACCATGTAAGGAGTTCTATGACCATGGACAGCGCCCCCTTCGACCTGAGCAGGATCACCGTCTTCCGCAAGACCGTGACGGAAACCGACATGGTGCTCTTCGCCGGCATCACGGGCGACTTCGCCAGCAACCACACCGACGAGGAATACATGCAACGCTCCGCGTACGGGACGCGGCACGTCCATGGGGCGCTCATCGTCGGATTCATGTCCGCCGTGGCCGCCAGGGCGCTGGAGGACGCCCGGCCCGAAGGGCTGACGCCGGTTGCGCTCGGCTATGACCGCATCCGCTTTGTGCGGCCGGTGTATCCCGGACAGACGCTGTCCCTGACGTACGCCTTCGAGAGCTACGAGCCCGCAACGCAGCGCGCGACCGCCCGGGTCGAGGCTCGTGTCCGCGACGACATTGTGGCGGCAGGCCAACACGTGGTCAAGTGGGTGCGGTCAGCGGCCCTGGTCCCCGGCGTCAGCGGAACCTAAGCCGCCGGACCGCCGAGAGGGTTCATCTTCCGGGCCAACCCAACGCGGCTGTCTGGACGCACCCGCCCGGCGGTAGGAACGTCGGCTAGCTGCCGAAGGAAGGGGTCGCCGGGACCTCGGGCCGCTTGACCGACCGTTCGTTGGGTACCGTCACCATGATGGCGATGATCGCGACCACCACCATGAGCAGATTGAAAAGGATTCCAACGGCGCCGCCGAACCGCAGTCCCACGTTTTCCTGGTTGCCGATGAACAAGCCCCAGGACCGGATGGTGTCCGGATTCATCGACTGCGCCGCCACATACAGGGCAGCCGAGATCGCGACGCCGATCGCGTTGCCCAGGGACGAGGCCATCTTGTAGATGCCGGCCGCGGCACCGGCCTCGTCGTCGGGCACGTTGGACAGGGCGGCATCGGTGGACGGCGTCGCATAGAAGCCGAGTCCGATGCCGAACAGCGTGAAGCCGATAACGGCAAGGACGATGTACTGCCCGATCAAGGTGAAGGTCATCGACGTCATCAGGATGCCGACGCCGGCGATCGCGCTGCCCCAAATCATCGGCCGCTTCGGCCCGAAACGCTGGAGCAGTTTCTCTCCGACGCGGATGGTGGCAAGGATCGCAATCAGGTATCCAAGCGTCAGCAGGCCCGACTGCAGGGACGACATACCAGCGGCGACCTGGACCAGTCCGAGGGACACGATCAGCGTCCCCGCGGCGCCGTTGAGCAGGAAGTTCGACAGTGTGGCCCCGGCGAACGTCAGGTTGCCGAAGAGCTTGAGGTTGAGGACCGGGTTGGCCCGGCTTGTCTCGATTCCGAAGAACGCCAGGGCCGCCACCACCGCGACGACAACCAGCCCGATCCCGAGCAAGCTGAGCCAGCCGATCAGCGGGCCCTGCGAGATGTACACGTTGATCGCGACGAGCGCGACGACGAGGCATATCATCCCGCCCCAGTCGAAGGCCCCGCCGGCTTTGGCCGCGGACCTGGACTCGGGAGTCCCGCGGAGCAGGAACAACGCGACGATCGAGAGCACAATCGAGATCCAAAAGATGGACCGCCAGCCGAGGAACGACGTCGCCATCAAACCGCCGAAAAGAGCGCAGAAACCCGAGCCGCCCCAGGACCCGATCGACCAGAAGGACAGTGCCCGCTGGCGGTCCTTGCCCTCGTAGTAGGTCTTCACCAGGGCCATGGTGGAAGGCATGATGCAGGCTGCGGAGAGGCCTTGGACAATGCGGCCGCCCAGCAGGGCGGCCGCGGTGAGGCCCCCGGCATTCTCGGGGGTCAGCGCTATCAGCAGCGAGCCGAGGATGCTCAGGTAGATGCCGATGTTCATGATCTTGACGCGGCCCAGCCGGTCGGCGAGGCCGCCGGCCACGACGATGAAGATGCCGGAAAACAGTGAGGTGATGGACACGGCGAGGTTGCCCAGGGTCCGTTCGATGCCCAGGGATCCCTGGATGCCGGGGATGACGTTGAGCAGGGTTTGTGCGAACAGCCAGAAGTTGATGACCGCCAGGACAATGCCGATCAGCCACGCGTCATTAGGCTTCCATTGCGTTTCGGTCTTGGCCTGGGATTGGGCGGTACCCATGATTGCGCCTCCTAGGAAAGGTAGGACAATGCTGCGACAACGTGCGACTGGACGCCCATCGAGAGGGTCGGGTCAATCACCGGAGCAAAGAAGGGGGAGTGGTTGGCCGGGATGTCCTGGGCCACCGTTCCCTTCGCTGCCGCGGCCTGGTACACCGCCGGGTCCACGCCGCCCAGGAGCCAGAAGGTATACGGCACGCCAAAGGTGTCCGGAATGCGGCTGAAGTCCTCGGAAGCGGTCTGCCTGCCGGCCGGCTGCACCGCGTCCGCCCCGAAGTGGGCCTTGAACGCTGCCGTGACGTGGTCCGTGACTGCCTCGTCATTGCTGGTCAGCGGGAACTGGTCGTAATACTCGAACTCGGGCTCCTGCGGCGACCCGGCCGTGATGCATTCGCCCTTGACGATCCGTTCGATCGCCGCGAGCACCGTGCTCCGGACTTCGTTGTCGTAGGTGCGGATGTTCAGCAGCAGGGTGGCGCGGTCCGGGATGATGTTGGATTTGGCCCCGGCGTTGAGCGCCCCGACCGTGACCACCGCGAAGTCGCCGGGCTTGGTCTCCCGCGACACGACCGTCTGCAGCCGCAGCACAATCGAGGAAGCAAGCACCACAGGGTCCACGGACATGTGCGGCATCGAGCCGTGGGCGCCCTTGCCGTGCACCGTGATCTTCAGTGAGTCTCCGGCCGAGAGGACGGGCCCGGCCGTGGTGGCCACCGTCCCCGCCGGAAGGGGCATCACGTGCTGGGCAAGGGCGACGTCGGGCCGCGGCACCTTGGTGGCGAGACCGTCCTCGACCATGGCTTTGGACCCGGCTCCGACCTCTTCCGCGGGCTGGAACAGCGCAATGTAGGTCCCCGCCCATGCGCCGCGGCCGTCCGCCATCAGCTTCGCGGCGCCCAGCAGCGTACTGACGTGGACGTCGTGTCCGCACGCGTGCATGACCCCCTCGACTTCGGAGGAGTAGGCCAGCCCGGTGGCCTCGGTGACAGGCAGCGCGTCCATGTCCGCGCGCGCCAAGACCGTGGGGCCTGGACCGTTGGTGAGGACGCCGACGACGCCGGTGCCACCGACGCGGGTCACGGAATAGCCGAAGGCCCTGAGCCTGTCCTCGACGAGCTTCGAGGTCTCATGCTCCTCAAGGCTGAGTTCGGGATGACGGTGCAGCTGGGAGTACGTTTCCCGGATCCAGCCGAGTTCGGTATCGAGGGAAGCCAGGACTGTGTCGGAATTACTCATACGCACCACGCTCTCTGGGGTCACATTCTGAGGTCAAGGCGCCTCAGCGAACCGGGCGCAGCTGGCAAGACTCAGTTTAGACCCGCGGCGAAATTGTGGCCCCGGACACGCCCGAAATATTGCCCGGACGCCACCGTCTGCCCATCAGCGTGCGGTAGCTTGAGATTTATGTTGACCGGATTCAAGAATTTCATCATGAAGGGCAACGTCGTAGACCTTGCCGTCGCCGTCGTGATCGGTGCCGCTTTCGGCGCCGTGGTCACGGCCCTAGTTCAAAGCGTGTTAATGCCGTTGATTTCGGCGATCTTCCAGTCGCCCAACTTCGACAGCTTCGCCGTCGTGACCCTCAACGGAAACGACATCAAGTTCGGTGTCCTGCTCACTGCGATCGTCAACTTCCTGCTGGTGGCCGCCGCCATCTACTTCGTCATTGTCATGCCGATGAACCACATGATCGAACGCCGCAACCGCCGCCTGGGCATCAACCAGGACGTCAAGGAAGACGCGGCCGAGGACCCGCAGATTGCCTTGCTCACCGAGATCCGCGACGCCCTGCAGCAGGACCGCGCCTAGCCTGCTAGGCCACGCCGCGGAGGTTCCATGTACATCCCAGCCCACTTCCAGGCCGACTCCGTTGCCATCCGAGAGCTTCTCGCCGCGCCGGCGGCCGCCAACCTTGTCACCATGACCGCGCAGGGCATGCTCGCCACCCTGCTGCCGCTCCGCTACGATCCTTCGGTTGGTGAGCACGGTGCGCTGCACGGCCATTTGGCCAGGAACAACACGCAGTGGTCAGAACCCGCACTCGGTGAGGCCCTGGTCATCATGCAGGGGGCGGACGCCTACATTTCTCCCACCTGGTACGCGTCAAAGGCCGAGCACGGCCGCGTCGTCCCGACCTGGAATTACTCCACCGCGCACGTGTACGGCACGCTGGTGGTCCACGACGACCCGGCCTGGCTCGCCGGCCATGTCCGCCGGCTGACCGACCTCCATGAGACCGGAGCGGAGCGGCCGTGGTCCGTCGATGACGCTCCGGAACGCTTCATCGCCGGCCAGCTGCGCGCCATCGTCGGCGTCGAGGTGCTCATCAGCAGGATCGAAGCGAAGACCAAACTCAGCCAGAACCGGTCCGCCGAAGACGCCGCGGGCGTCGTGACCGGACTTCGGGCAAGCGGTCAGGCGCCCAGCGCGGACGACGTCGCACGTGCTCTCAGCGAGCGACCGCCAGTTCCGCAGTCCAAGGTACGCAAGTAACTTGATCAAGTTGCTTGTATAATTAGGGGATGACGCATGAACCGCTGCCAGGCCAGGTCCCGGCGCGCTCCTTCTTCCAGGCCCTGCAACCGCTGCTCCGGCGGCTGAACACCGAACGAACCATCTCGGCGGGGAAGCTGGGCGTACTCCGGCACATCGCGGAACAAGGTCCCGCGACGACGTCCGAGCTGGCCGTCGTCGTCCAGGTCAGCCCGCAGGCTATTTCGCTGGCCGCGCGCGAGCTGGAACGGCTGGGCTTTGTTGTCCGCGTGCCGGACGCGGCGGACCGGCGCCGAAGCTGGATCGAGATCACCGACGCCGGCAGGCAAAAGCTTGACCTCGAATCCTCGGCCGGCCACGGCTGGCTTGGCCGGGCCATCGCGGAGCAGTTGACCCCGGAGGAGCGGACGACGCTCGAAGCGGTCATTCCGATCCTGCGAAAGCTTGGGAAGGAGGCCCCCGTTGACTGAACCGGCGGGCCCCTCGAACACCGTGCCGGCCCTGGTGTACGCGGCGCTCTCCACCGCGATCGTCAGCTCCCTGGGCATGCTGCTGGTGCCCACCATCTCCCGGGAGATGGACGTGTCGGTCAGTACGGCACAGTGGATGCTCACCCTCAACCTTCTGGTCGGCGCGATCGCGACTCCCGTCATGGGCCGGCTCAGCGACGGTCCGCACAAGAAGCGGCTGCTGCTGTGGGCGCTGTCGATCATCCTCCTCGGATCCGTCATCGCGGCCGCGGCGCCGAACTTCACGGTGTTCCTGATCGGTCGGGCCCTGCAGGGCCTGAGCTACGGGATCGTTCCGGTGACCATCGCGCTCGCCCGCCGCTACGTCGCAGCAGACAAGGTGCAGTTCTCCATCTCGAGCCTGTCGGTAACGGTGTCCACCGGGATCGGGATCGGCTACCCGCTGACCGGAATCATCGCGGGGCTCTTCGACTTCCGGTTCGCCTTCTGGTTTGCCGCCGTGTTCGTGGTCACTGCCATCGCCGTCGTCTTCCGCGTTGTACCCGCCGGACCCGATGAGCGGGCCCCCGTAGTGCCCTTCGATTACAACGGCGCGGGCCTGCTCGGACTCGGCCTGGGCGCCCTGCTCCTGGGCGTCAGCGAAGGGCCCAACTGGGGGTGGAGCTCACCGTGGACCGTCGGCGCCTTCCTCGTCGCGGCGGGTGTCCTGGTGGCCTGGGTCCGGGCCGAACTGCGGACGCGGCACCCGCTCGTGAACCTTCGGGTCCTCCGGAATGGCGAAGTGCTGCTGGCCAACGGCACGGCAGTCGGGCTGGGCGCAGCGATGTACATCGGTCTCTCCATTTCCAGCCTGGTAGCCCAGGCGCCCGCGTCGACCGGCTACGGCATCGCGCTGCCGGTGTTCTGGGCCGGTTTCGTGATGTTCCCGCTCTCGGTGGGAAGCTTCGGCGCGAACCGCCTGGTGCGCCGGCTGTCGCGCCGGATCAAACTGGCGACGCTGCTGCCGATTGGCGCCGGCATCATGGCGTCGGCCGCCATACTGCTCTGGGTTGCCCACACCGAACTTGGGGAAATCCTGATCGGGATGCTGGTCTTCGGCGTCGGCATGGGCACGAGCTATGCCGCCATGCCGGCGTTGATCGCCCGCAGCGTGGCCACCGAAGAGCTGGGCAGTTCCGTGAGCTTTAACCAGGTGCTGCGGACGGTGGGAAGCTCCTTCGGCACCGCTGCCTCGGGTGCGGTACTGGCCGGAAACATGGCGCCGGACCTGCACCCGACCGGCATCGGAATCACTGCGACGCTCGCGATCGGCGGGGTCATCTGCCTCGTGGTGTTCATCGCACTGCTTTTCCATACCCTGAGGGCGCGTTCCCGCCGGGCGGCTTGAACGGGGAAGCTGCACCGGCGCTCCGGGACTGGCTCAGGGACGTGCGTCGCTGGCGTAGCCAAGGCCGATCTGGCCGCGGACGGCGTCCATGGCCTCCATCACCTGGACGCTGCCTTGGGGCGGCAGGATGTCGTTGGCGATGGCGCCGGCGGCAATCAGCCGCTCGACTTCCCACGCCTGGTACTGCATGCCGCGGCCGGTGACCGGCTGGTCGAATCGCTCGACGACGCTTCCGGCGTCGTCGTAGCGGGTGAAGGCCGTGGGGGTGTACCAGACCGGATCAATCTCGATCCTGCCTCCGGTCCCGAGGACAGCGGCCCGGTTGGGCCCGGCGGTATCAAGGGCGCAGTGCAGCACCGCCTGTTGCCCGCCCGCGTATTCAAAGATGACTGCCGTCTGACGGTCGACGCCGGTGGCCGTCTTGCTGGCGGCGGCCTGGGTCCGCACGGGCGCCCCGAACACGTCGAAGGCGAAGGAAACGGGGTAGATCCCGAGATCCAGGAGGGCTCCGCCGCCCAGCGCCGGGTCATTGAGCCGGTGCTCCGGATCCTTGGGGAGGTTCTGGTTGTGGTCCGCGATCACGGTGCGTACTTCGCCGAGGTCACCGGCCCTGATTAGCTCGCGGATCCGGACCATGTGCGGGAGGTAGCGCGCCCACATCGCCTCGAGGACGACGAGCCCTTTGGACTTGGCGAGGTCGGCCATGTCCCGGGCCTGCCGTGCGTTCATGGCGAACGGCTTCTCCACCAAAGCGTGCTTGCCGGCGTTGAGGGCCAGCAGGGTGTTTTCGTAGTGGAACGGATGCGGCGAGGCAATATAGACGACGTCGACTTCCGGGTCATTCACCAGCGCTTCGTAGCTGCCGTGGGAGGCTGGGAGCCGGAACCTGGCGGCGAATTCCCGCGCGGTAGCGCGCTGGCGGGAACCCACCGCCTGGACGGTGAAGCCGTGCTCCACCAGGTCCGAGGTCTGCAGCCCGGCAATGTAGCCGGTGCCCAGGATTCCCCAACGGAGGCCGGGGATGGCGCCGGAGCCGGCGGGGGAGCGGGTTGTGGAGTTCTCAGGCATGTCGTCGGGTTCCTCGGTGGGTCGGGCAGGCGGGCAAGCGGGCTTCGGTCAAGCGGGCGGCTGGGCAGTTGGTCGGTCGTACGGGTGCGTGCTCGTCCCGGCGGCCGACGGGCCAGTCCCGGGGGCCAGGCTTGCGGCCGTCTCCGCGACCAGCTTTTTTGCGAGCCGGACCAGCGGCTGCAGGACGATCGCATATTCGTCGGCGGAAGCGTAAGTGCCCGGGGGAGCCTCCCGGCTCAGACCGAACGAGACGTTACCCAGCAAGGCCTGGAGGGCAACCGTGGATCCCGCGTGAGGAGTGCCCGGAGTCTCCTGCGGGAGCACCACAGTGGCGTAGGCCTTCTCACCCACGGCCGGCACAGCGAACAACAGGACCGTGGACGGCGACGCATCCGGCTGCCCGGCCTGCACAAAGGTGGAGCATCTGCTGGATTGCTCTTCGGTGTAGGCAAAGTCCGCGGCCAACACATCATCCCTGGGCCCGCTTCGGGCCAGAACAAAGGCCACCGAGTCGCGCGACCACTCACCGGTCAGGGTCAGCACCCCGGCGGCGAAATTCATGTCGAGGTCGGCCGGCCCGGTGGGCGAACTGCGGGGCCGGAAGGCGCCGCATTCGGCCGGTTCAACGGCGGGAAGCGTCGCGGAGTTCGGGCGGTCCTGAAGCCGGGCCCGCAGGTCCCCGGTTTTCGCGACCCTCCCGGTGCCTTTCTCGGCGCTGTTGATCGCCCGGTCCATCAGGGCCATCAGTTCTTCATCGGAAAACACCTTCCCGGCTGCCGGCACGGCCGCGCTCGCGGTGGCGCGGGCACCCGGCGGGGAACTGGAAGGAGCCGGCGGGGGTGGGCCCGGCGTGCAGCCGGCGACGGCCAGCACGCCGGCGGCCAAAGCCACGAGCCAGCGCCGCCGCCGCGAGTGCGGACCGCCAAGGTTTCGGGTTGTTTCAGCACCTGTACGCACCACTGGACTCCCTGCCGTCGGTGGATGTGCTGCGCCCATTCTCCGGGCCGGGAGCCGCCGGGACCAGAGGATTTTGGCCCGGCCGGCAGCCCGCCGCGGCAGCGGGTCAGTCCGCCAGGTAGGCGGGGGTGAACAGCAGGGTGAGGCCTTCGGCGATGGTGGGGTGGGTGAGGATGGCGTCGCGCACTGCCGTGTACTCCATGCCCGCGAGCATCGCCATTTGGACCACCGCGATGGCTTCGCTGGCCTCGGCGCCCAGCAGTGCCGCGCCCAGGATCTTGTTGGTGTCCCGGTCGATCACGGCTTTCCAGACACCGTCCAGATGCCCCACGGTGCGGGCACGCGGAATGGCCGTGACCGGCATCCTTGCGATGCGCACGTTGTGGCCCGCATCCCTGGCCTGCTGCTCGGTGAGGCCGACGCGACCGAGCTCCGGGGTGGTGAAAACACAGTACGGGATTAGCCGTCCGCTGGTACTGCGCGGCGCTCCCTCGCCGTTGGCGGCCGCCAGGTTGGTCTTCAGCACCCGGTAGTCATCGTAGGAGGCATGCGTGAACTGGGGTGTGCCGGCCACGTCGCCTGCCGCCCACACTCCCGCGGCGGTGGTCCGGAGCTGGTCATCAACCTTGACGTAGCCGCGCTCGTCAAGCTCCACGCCGGCACCTTCGAGATTGATGCCGCCGGTCATGGGCCGGCGCCCGACGGCGACCAGGATGTCTGCGGCAGCCACGCTGTCGCCGGACGCCAGCGTCACTGTGACCGTCCCGTCCGCGGCCCGGGTGACCTTGTCCGCCCTCGCCCCCAGCTGGACGGTGATGCCCGCATCCACGAAGCGCTGGCTGATTGCGCCGGAAATATCCTCGTCCTCACGGGCCAGGAGTTGGGGTCCGCCCTGGACGATGGTCACCTTGACGCCGAGCGTGTTGAGCAGATCGGCGAACTCACAGCCCACGTAGCCGCCGCCGAGGACGATGATGCTCTCGGGCAGCGACTCGAGGCGCAGCAGCGAATTGCTGGTCTGCACCTTGGCCTGGGCGAGGCCGTCGATGGGCGGCAGGAGCGGTTCGGTGCCGAGGTTGAGGACGACGTCGGTGCCGCGCAGGGTCCGGCTGCCGCCGTCGTTGAGAGCCACAACGACGGTCCGGGGACCCACGAACGTCGCCTCGCCAAGGATGAAGTCCATGCCGGACCCGGTGAAGGAGGAGAGCTGGCCCTTAACCATCGTCTCCACCACGTCTTCCTTTCGGTGACGCAGCAGCTTGAGGTCCACCTGTGCGTCATCGGCCCCGGCAACGCCGAACTCGGCGGCCCGGCGGATGGTCTGCAGCACCCGCCCGCTGTTGATCAGGGTCTTGGTCGGAATGCAGGCGACATTGATGCAGGTGCCGCCGATCATGGCACGCTCAATCATCGCGACCTTCTGGCCGGCCTTGGCCAGGTCCATGGCAAGGGTCTTTCCCGCCTTGCCGCCGCCGACCACGAGCAGGTCGACTTCTTCTACTTCCGGGCCGTCATCTGCCATTCTGGATCATCCCTTTGCTTCCGATCACCATGAGCATTGCATTGCACCGGGCCACGAACAGCGAACAAGGGCCCAGTCGGGCAGGCGCGCGGACGCAGTCCTCCTACGCAGTCCTCCTACGCCGTCATCCTATTGGTAGACGCGGACCCAATCGATGTCCATCTGCGACGGGCTGGTGCCGGTGCCGTCGGGGAACCAGTCGAGCTGCAGGGTCTGGTGCATGCCGACGGTTGGCTGGTGTGCCGGATTCGAGTCGGTGAATGTCTTTACCCCGTCGATGTAGCCGGTGATGCCGGCCGGGGCCCACTCCACCGCGTAGTTGTGCCACTGTGTCGTGTCGATCGGGGTGGCCGCAGTGGCCTGGACGTCTCCGCCGCTGCATTCGTAGTGAAGGTAGAAGCTCATGGCAGCGGTGTCCGAGCTGCCCTCGGCGAAGTCGACCTCGGCGCAGTTCGGTGAGGTGTTGTTGTTCGGCCACAGCTGCAGCACCGGGTGGTAGTCGGCGTCGCGGGCGTTCGTCTTCATGCGGGTCTCCCAGCGTCCGTACTTCTGCTGTCCAAACTTTGCCGACATGCCGCCCGTGATCCCGGCCGCGTCGCCCTTGACCGTCGCCACGCCGTTGGACACGGACCATGCCTGGGCGCTGCGAAAGCCCTTGCCGGCTCGACCCGGGCCGTCGAAGGCGGCCCACTTGCTGATGTCCGGCGCGCCTGAATAGGAGAATTCGTCGCCCGCCACCACGGCGCCCCAGCCAAAGGCGGCGGCGGCCTGGGTCCCGTCGCCTGCCGGTACCGCAGGTGCAGGCGGTGCCGCGGGAGCCGCCGTCGTCGATGTCCCGGTCGCCGCCGTCGATGCTTGCGGGGCCGGTGCGTGCGCGGCCACCGGCGCGGCGGTGGAAGCGGTCGGGGCTGCTGCCGCTGAGGTGCCCGGGGTCCCTGCGGTGCCCGGGGTCCCTGCAGTGCCCGGGGTACCCGCGGTGGGCGTGGCGGAGGTTGACCCGGAGGCGGCGGACGACGGCGTCGGGCCGGTTGCTCCGGGCGGTGCTGCGGTACCGGCTGTGGATGCGGCGCTGCATCCGGTCAGGGATAAGGCACCGAGGGAGGCGGTGATGGCAATTTTCTTGAACAAGTGACCCTTCCGGGATATTGAATTCGTGCGGGTGGCGCGACAAGGCGACCGGGCCCGCGGCGGGCCCCGCGGCGGGGCGTCCGGGGCCCTGCATGCGGGCCAGCCCTCAGGGCCAGCCGCCAACGTTACGCGATCGTGACCTTTCTCCGCAAAACCCAGCCCGGGTTAGGTCGCACGGGGACCGGGGGCCGGCCGCGGCGGCCGGAAAATTATTGTTCTCGACTGCATCCGGATGGCGCCCCCGGCCGGTAGTAAGGGTGTAAGCCAAAAACGCCCGTATCCGGGCCTCAATGAGGAGTTCGAGATGCATAAGTCTTTTTCTGCAGCCGCCGGAGCACTAACCCTGTTGGCCGGGCTTGCTTTTGCAGCCCCGGCGCAGGCAAGCGAACAACGCCACGAGCACGACACAGCGAAACTCTCCGTGTTACACGGCGTCCCCGGACTCACCGTGGACGTCTGGGTCGATGGAAAGCTGACGCTGGACAATTTTAAGCCGGGAAGCCTGGCCGGTCCCTTGGACGTCCAGGCTGGAGATCACGAGATTGCCATCACAGGGGCGGACGCCACGAGTGCTGACAATCCTGTGATCGGGCCCGTGGACGTGGATCTGAAAGCGGGCCGGGACTACACAGCCGTGGCGCACCTGACGGCTGACGGTGAGCCCACGGCCACACTCTTCAAGAACGACACGTCCGCGGTCGGAGACGGCCAAGGCAGGCTGACGGTGCGGCACGTCGCCGCGGCACCCGCCGTCGACGTCCTCGCCGGCGGAACCGCCGTGATCGAGGGCCTTGAAAACCCCGGCCAGGAGAAGCTCACGCTCAAGGCGGGTACCATTTCCGCCTCGGTGGCGGCGGCCGGCAGCAGCGACGCACTGATCGGGCCGGCGGACGTTCCGGTCACCGCGGGGAAGAACACCATCGTGTATGCCTGGGGCAGCCTGGCCGACCACAACCTCGGAGTCGCCGTGCAGGTGGTGAAGCTGTCAGGGCACGACGACTGATAGGAACGGGCCCTGCCACCGGGTGGGCGCCGACCGGCTGGCGGGGCCGCGGTGATCGCGGCCCCGCCAGTTGCCTTCCCAGCCTCTCGACCATTGCAGGGCTGCCGGCGCCGAGGAATAATGACGTTCCACGGGTCCCATTTCCCGCTCGAAGGAGCACCCGATGGAGGCTGCCGATCGTGAATGGAACGTTGACATTGACCATGCCTTCGCCGCCGGGCAGGAGCGTGCGCTCGCCGAGGCCTACCGGATGCTCGGGCCTCTCGTCCATACACTGGCGCTGAGGGCGTTGCGCGAGCATGGTGCTGCCGACGACGTCACCCAGGAGGTCTTCATCCGAGCTTGGAAGTCGCGAACCAGTTACCGCCCCGAAGCGGCACGCTTGCCGGCGTGGCTGATCGGAATCACCCGGAATGCCATTTTCGACGCCTTGTCCGCCCGCTCCCGCCGACGGGATGTTGAACAGGCCGCCCTGTACCTGGTCGACCACCCCGCTGACAGCACGGGCCGGCCGGACGCCGACGCGCTCGCGGACCGCCTGACACTGGAAGATGAACTCGAGCGTCTGGGAAACCCCCAGACGGCCATCATGCGGTTGGCGTTCTACGAGGATCTGACCCACGACCAGATCTCGTCCCGGCTCAATCTGCCGCTCGGCACGGTCAAGAGCCATATCCGCCGCAGTCTTGCGCGGCTGCGGTCCCGGTTGGAGGTGGAACATGGATCATCTTGACGATGATCTCTTGGGCCTGTTGGCCCTTGGGGAACGGCCCGCCACCGAGGAAGAGTTGGCCCATCTGGAGAGCTGCGGGGAGTGCGGGGCCATGCTCAGCGCGCTGCGGAGCACCGTATTCGCAGCGACGGTCAATCCGGAACAGGTGCCCCTGGAGGCGCCCGGCAGCCACAATTGGGCCGCAATCCACCGGACGCTGGGGCTCTCTCCGGCCCTGGCTGAAGATCCTCTCCTCGGCCCGGGCGTCGACATCGCGGGGCGTTCCGACGCGGGGACTGCGCGCACGGAGGAGCATGTTGCCCCGAAGCCGCTCAACCCCGGCCCGAAGCGGCCCGCCACCCCCGCCCGGCAACGCCGCCCGCCGCAGATCCGCAAACGCGGTCCGCGCCGGCCTTCCTGGATCCTGGGCCTGGCGGCGGGGGTAGCGATTGGCGCCGCCGGGGCCTGGACGGCGCTGACACTCCTTGGTCCCGCCGTCCCCCCAGTGGCAGCGCCAACACCCCCGCCAACAGCGGCGGTGGTCGCCGAAGCCACCCTGGCTCCGCTTGCGGGGCACTCCGCTAGCGGCAGCGCGGTCGTGGAGAAGCTCCCCGACGGAACCCGACAGCTGGTCGTCAGCCTTCCCGAGGAGAAGCTCACCGGTTTCCGCGAGGTCTGGGTGGGATCCGCGGATCTGTCCAAGATGGTCAGCCTGGGGGTCCTGGGGGAGGGCTCGGGAGCCTTTGTCATCCCCGGCGGCGTCAACCTGGCCGACTATCCGGTGCTCGACATTTCCAATGAGCCCTACGACGGGAATCCGGCCCACTCCGCTGAGAGCATTGCGCGGGGAAAGTTCACCGGCCCGGGTTGACCGGGACGGCCCCTGCCCTGACGCGCCAGCCGCACCGACACGACAGAATGGACCCATGAGCGATGCCGGCGACTTCATTGACGGGGCGCTGCAGCGGGAAAGCACGTGGCAGCGGGCCGAGGAAGCGCAGGCCCGGTTCGGCCCGGAGCTGAAGTGCTACGGCGCCTCTGTGGGCGCCGTCCGCGGCGCGGTCCGGGACGCACTGCGCCGCTACCGGAACCTGGGCCACGACGACCTGACCGCGCTCAGCTCCGAATTATGGGCGGTTCCCGTGTTCGAACGGCGCCTCGCCGGCGTCGTGCTGCTGCAGTCCTGCACGCCCGTGCTGGACAACTCGGACCTGACCCGGATCGAGGGCTTTCTGCGCAGTGCCGGCGTCCGTGAGTTGGCGGATCCCCTGGCGGTCGACGTCGTCGGGCCGCTCATAGCGCGCCTCGACGGCGCCCGCCGGACCCGTTCCGAACTCGTCCTGGACCGGTGGTTTCGGGACCCGGACCCGTGGCTGCGCCGCTCGGCCGGACTGGTGCGCGAGGCGATCGCGACTCTCAGCGGTGAAGTGCCCGGGAGGTAGGCCAGTTAGTTGCCCGGCCGGCGTTCCACCACGGCGTACGCCTTGCCGTCGAGGAACTGCCACCCGGTCAACACCATGAAACCGAGCGAATCCACACGGTCGTTCAGGACGTGGATGTCGAAGCCGCCGTCGCGTGGTTCGGCGTCCCAGGTGGCCACGTGGATTTCTTTTCCCTCAAGAACCAGCAGTTCCGTGTTGACGTCAAAGTCTTCCTGCGGCTGATCGCTCAACTGGCAGATGGCAACACAGGGGCTGTTCATAGCAGGGCCTCCACTCGGCGGGCGCTCACGTGCTTTATCCTAAGCGCGGCAGCTACCGGCGGCCTAGGGTTTTTCGGCGCCACGACACGCTCTCGTTACCTGAATGTGACATTGCCGCCCGACTCCGTTACCGTTGATGGGTGCCTGTTTGTATCCGATACGGGCGCTCCCCAGCCGATTGCCTAACTCTGCCGCGGCCCGGGATCCGAATGCAACCTTTCTGGCAGAGACGGGGAAACCACATTTGACCTGCATTTCCGGCAGGTCTTGGGGTGAAGCCGCACAGCGCCCGTTCTGACGGGCCCGCGGCCGGGTGCCTCCCATCCGAATCCGACAGCTCACCTCGTAGGCATTGGGAGAGGCTACAAACATGTTCTCAAGCACTACTGCTGCGCGCCATCGCTCCGACGCCACCGCCGGGCGGTCCTCAGCATTTTCCATCAAGTCAGGTACCGTCGGCCGCCAGGCCGCAGTAATCTTTGCAGCCTCCGGACTCGTCCTCACAAGCGGCATGGCGGCCAACGCCGCCGTCGCACCGGTTCAGCGCGACGCCGCCCCCGCATCCTCCGTTGACGTCGCCAGCAAGGTCTCGACGCCGGTCACGGCTGATTCCTCCGTGCAGATCAGCTTTGATCGCTCCGCCGTTGCTACTTCGCCGGCCCCCGTGATCGAGCAGCCCGCCGCAGCTCCGGCGGTCGCAGCCCCGGCCGCCGCCGCGCCGGCCGCAGTGCAGGCCCCGGCCGCACCGAAGATCACCGTGCAGGCCGCAGCGGCCCCGGCGCCGGCTCCGGCGGCAGCCGGCGGCGTCAATGCCGCAATGCTCGCCTCCGCGTACGCCCAGATCGGCATTATCCAGGACTGCACCGCCATGGTGGAGAAGGCTCTCGGCGCCGCCGGCCACCCGGTGGGTGACCTCGGTCCGCAGCAGTTCCTGAGCCAGGGGACGGTAGTTGCGACCCCGGAGCCCGGAGACATGGTGGTTCAGTCCGGCCACGTCGGCATCTACGCCGGCAACGGCCAGGTCGTCAGCGGCGGCATGAACGGAACCAACCAGACCATCGTCCACCCGCTGTCCTGGCTGACTGCCACCGGCGGCGTGACGTTCGTCCGCGCCTAAGCACCAAGGCGTAGGTGCCTGGGCGTACGCGCCGAGGCGCAGCGCACTGCATTGAAGGGCCGGTGGCCGGCTGTCGTTATGACGGCCGGCCACCGGCCTTTGGCGGGCTGGAGTACCGCAACAAGACAACGCCATTGCCAAACGCCCGGGTTTGAACGAGCGTGAGCGGCGTCTTGCTGTCCGCGGGCTTGAACAAGGGTGTCCCGCGCCCTATCAACACCGGGTGGACGTAGATCCAGTACTCATCGATCAGCCCGAGGCGCCGGAAGGTGTCGGCAAGATCAGCCCCGCCCAGGGCCAAATCGCCGCCCGGCTGTGCCTTCATTTCCAGGATGTCCTCGGCGATGACGTCGCGCACCACAGTGGTGTTCCAGTCGGTTGCCTCAAGCGTGCTTGAATAGACGACCTTGGGCATCTCCCGCCAGATACCGGCGAACTCGGCCATCGTCGGCGGGCAGGCCGGATCCTGGTCCGCCGTCGGCCAGAAGCTGGCCATCAGCTCATGGGAAACGCGGCCACTGAGGAACGCGCCCATGGTGCGGAGGTGTTCGTTGAAATGGCTGTGGAGTTCCTCGTCGACCATGTGCCAGCCGATGTCCCGGTCGGGTCCCTCCACGTAGCCGTCGAGGGACACCTGCAGGGCGAGGATGATCTTCCGCATGGCCCAGAGCCTACGCGTCGGGTGGCCGCCGCCGGAAGGGGTGCGTGGGCACCCGGGTTTCGGCAGCATACTGCCGGTTTTGCCGATGCGGTTGACTGGGCTGCTCCGTGAATGCATGATCGGCAACATCTTGCCGATTGGATGCTCGTCATGCATTATGGAAGGATATTGGGGTCCAAATCGGCAGAATGTTGCCGGACCGTCACCCGCATAGGTGGCATACGTTCGAAGGGGGAGTGCCGTGGCCGACGTGGCAAGTATTGCCGAGGGGATCCGCCGAAGCCGCAAGGCTGCCGGGCTTACCCAGGAGGATTTGGCGTTGCTGGCCGCCACCTCGGAGCGCACCGTCCGCGCCATCGAGACCGGGACCGGCAACCCCTCATTGCGTGCGGTCGCGGCCGTGGCCAACGTGCTCGGCCTGCGGCTCGCGGTGATCTGATGGCTGCCGAACTGCAGGAACTGAGGTTCGTCAGGTCCGCCGACGTCTACAAGAACGGACACCTGGCCGGTTCCCTGGCCCGCACCACCGACGGCGGGGTGCGGTTTTCGTACCGGTCCGACTATCTTGCGGGCGGGTACCCTGCGGTTGCGGTATCCCTGCCGGGATCCGAAGTGGCGGTGGAAGCCCCCGCGGGCGCCCTGCCGGCCTTCTTTGCCGGGCTCCTTCCCGAGGGGCACCGGCTTACCGTGTTGAAGAACGCCACGAAAACCAGTTTTGACGACGAATTGACGCTGCTGCTCGCCGTCGGGGCTGATGTGCCGGGCGACGTCCAGGTAGTTCCTGCGGGAGAGTTGCCCGTCGATCCGGCGGCGCTGGCAGACACCTCGCGGCCGGAGGAGCTGGATTTTTCTCTACTTGCCAACACCGTCGACCTGCACGGCATCCCGGGGGTGCAGCGCAAGACCAGCGCCTCCATGCTGACGACGCCGCTGGCCCTGCGCGGTCACCGCTACCTGCTGAAGCTGGACCCAGCGGAACATCCCCATCTGGTGGAAAACGAGGCAGCCCATCTGATCGGCGCGAGGGGGCTCAAGATCCCCGTCGCAAAGAGCTCCGTTATTAAGGACAGTCACGGCCTGCCGGGGCTGCTGGTGGAGCGGTTCGACCGTATCAAGTCGGCCGACGGGAGGTGGCTCCGGCTGCCGCTTGAGGACGGCACCCAAGTCCTGGGTCTGCCGCCGGCCTCCAAGTACGGGTTGGCCTCCGAAGCGGTGGCCACCGCGCTGGCCGGGCTGTGTAAGGCTCCGCTGGTCGCCAGCCGCAACCTGTATCTCCAATTCGTCTTCGCCTGGCTGAGCGGAAACGGCGACCTCCACGCCAAGAACCTCGCCATCCTGGGCGGGGCCGCCGGATTTGTCATGGCTCCCGTGTACGACGTGCCGTGCACCCTGCTTTATGGCGACGAGACTCTGGCCCTGCCGGTTTCCGGCAAGACCAAAAACCTGAAGGCCAGGCACTGGGCTGAGTTCGCGGACACGCTGGGGCTGCCGCCGCGGGCAGCGGCAAGCGCCAACCGGATCGCCGTCGCCGCTGCAGGCGCCATCCGCCTCGAGGACCTGCCGTTCGGCGGCTCGCCGCTGCGGGGCGCACAGCGCGAGCTGCGGTTCAGGCGTCAAGCTCTCGCCGCCTGAGGCGCCAGAACAGCCACGTCGGTTTCCGCGTCTGCGGCCAGCTATGCGTCGAGACGAGCGACGGCGGCCGCCTCGACATCACCGCCGGCGACTCCTACAGGTATCGGTGTTGGCTGCCGGCTTGATGCATTCGGACCAGCGCCACCCGGGTTCGAAGCTGAAGCGTGCCAGGAATCGTCGCTTGGACACCGGTTGTCGACCTGTTTTTCTCAGAAGCCGGACGAGCTTCCGGCGCCGGAGAAGCTGCCGCCGCTACCGCCATAACCCGTGGTGCCGCCGCCCCGGGCACTGCTGACGCTGCTGACGCCGGTGTTGAAGCCGCTGTTGAAAGTGGGGACCGAGAAGAAATAGTAGGACGGATAAACCGTTCCTAGAATGCTTGGCTCGTAGCTGGGCCGGTGCTTCTTGCCGGTCCCGGCCTGGGCCTGGTCCATCTCCTCGCGCATGAGCTTGGCCTCGCGGTCGTTCCGGGCGAAGCCGGCAATCACGGTGTCCGCGTGGCTCTTAAGCAGCTCGGAGAGCTCCGTCCTGGCGTCCCGCAACCGGTCCAGCGCGGTTTCGGGGCTGATGCTGCGCTCGGATAGTTCGGCAGTCCAGCGTTCAAGCTCCCGCTGGCTGCCATCCCGGAAGGACCGGAGGGCCGCAGCTGTCGCGGAATCGCCCTCGCCATGGCTCTTGCCAAGCATGCCTTCGATACCGGCCAGGTCGCTGCGGAACGGTGCGAGCTGCCGGTCCCACGCCGGCGCCCAACTGGAGGCCCGGTTGAGCAGGGCGTTCGTGTCCGAGATGACATCGTCCAGCGCGTCCAGTTGGGCAGTCGCGTCCGCGTACTGCCGGGCCAGCAGCAAGTTGGCCCTGCGGCCCAGCTGGCGCTTTGTCAGGGCATGTACCTGGTTGGAGAGCCCGGTGGCCGTGTTGTAGCTGGTGAGGAACGTGCGGTACTTTTCCAGCACCGTGCTGCCGTAACGGGAGGACTCCGGGATGGTGCTGGCGTTCAGTTCGGTCACCTGCAGGTCCATGCTTACGCTGGAATAGTGCGCGTCTGCGCGGGCGATCTCCCGGCGGCTGCCCACCCGGGTACGCCAGCGCACGAGAAGCCACGTACCGGCGCCGGCCGCCGCCGCTCCCAGGGTGCTCCATGCGGTGGCGAGGAACGCGGTGGAGCGGTACCAGGGCTGGTTGATCAGCTCGGCGCCGCGCCTGATTCCGGCGATGGTCCCGTCGGTCCACTGGGCGTCGCGCAGCAGGTCCTTGGTGGCGTTTTGGATGTCGTCGCGTTGCGCGGGGGACACTTTCCGGTCCTCGCCCATGTACGTCCCGACATGCCGGCCGACCGGGTCAAGCGCAAAGATGAAGAGGCCGTCCGCCCACTTTTGCCCGTCCGCGCTGATCCAGTCCGGGTGCTCAGCGCGGGCAAAGCGCAGCACCTCCTCGTTGAGATTGTCGGCCGCGTTGCCGTTGTAGGTGTAGACGGCCACCTTGGTGGGCTGGTAAAACTCGATCTTCTGCACGGCGGGCAGCAGCGTGTTGCGGTCCAGCACGCCCGCCCGGTCCTCCACCACGACGTCGGCGGGCGGGACGGCGAGCGCCGCCGGGGCGGAGCCCAGCAGGATGCCCGTCAGGCCGATGAGCAGCAGCAACGCGCCCGCCAGCGCCGGGCCGATGATTTTCCGCATGATCCCCATTGTCCGAGAGTAGTGTCAGCTCCCAGCGTCGTCGACGCGCGGCAGCGCAGAAAGGGCCTAAAGACACCATGACCCGCCCGCGCGGCCGCCCCATACTGACGGCATGAGCCAAGCGCCGCAGGAGCCGGGACCGCCCGCGGCGGCTCCAGAGACGTCAAGCGGGCCAGAGCCCGTCCCGGGGCGGCAGCCGGACCGTGTCCTCCTGGCCATTGTGGCCGCCATTGCGGTTCTGGTGGTTGTCGCCCTGGCGGTGGTCTTCCTCCGTGGGGAACCGCAGCCGCTGGACGCATCGTCCCCCGCCGGAGTGGTGCAGCGCTACAGCAAAGCCGTCATCGACGCCGACCCCGCCGCGGCGGATACCTATCTATCGGACAGTGCCCGATCCCGCTGTGCCAGCTTCTACGGCAGCGCCCAGGCCAGCCGCGTGGTCCTGATCGCGACGACCGAGCGGGGCGACACCGCCACGGTGAAGGTCTCAGTAGTGCACTCAGCGCCGGACGGCCCGTTCGGCCCCTCAGAATACGCCGAAGAGGCCACCATCGCCCTCGTGAAGACCGCTGGCAGGTGGTTGATCAACGATCTGCCCTACAGCCTCCAGACCTGCGTCGGCGGGACGTTGAAGAAGTGAGCGCCACGAGGGTGGCTGGCGGGCCCGCGGTGGTGCCCGTCCAGGCGAAGCTCCGCCGGCTAGTGGTCATCGTGTTGCTGTTCGCCCTCGTCGTGATTGCCGCCAACGGGCTCAGCGGCCTGCTGGAACGGCTGCTGCGCTCCGGCCAGGTGCTGGCCGGCGACAGCGTTGCTGGACTGGCGCTGTCGTTGGCGTTCACCCTGGTCGGCGGCCCGCTCGCGGCGCTGCTGTGGTGGCTCGTATGGCGGCGGCTGGACGAGGACGCGGAGCGGGCAGCCCCCTCCTGGGGTCTCTACGTCGCCGCGGTTTACACGATGTCCCTCGTCATCTCTGCCACGTCCCTGCTGGCCATGGCCGCCTCCGTCATCGCGGAGAACAATCCGGAGTGGCGCTCAGCCCTGTCCGTCGGGCTGGTCTGGGCGCTGGTCTGGGTATGGCACCACTGGATGTGGCGCCATCCGGCCCGGGGTCCGATCGAGCTCGCCACCGTGCCGGCCGTGCTCGGCACCTACTTCGGTCTGGCCCTCGGCGCGGGCGCTGCGGTACTGGCCCTGGGTGGACTGTTCGACGTCGCCCTCCGCGGGCCCATGGAACTCACCCCGACCGATAACCCCTGGTGGCGGCCGGTCCTCCGGGACCTGGTCTGGGCGGCCGGGGGAGCCGCGGTCTGGTGGGGACACTGGGTGCGGGGCGGTGCGCGCCGGCTGCGGGACGGGTTCGCGGACGTCGGGCTGATCGTTGTCGGAGTGCTGGCTCCCGGATTGCTCGCCCTGGGCGGCGCCGGCACCGCCCTCTTTGTGCTGCTGCGACTGGTGTTTGACCGGCAGGATTCGCTGCCGGCACTGCTCGAGCCGCTTGGCGTTGCCGTCGCCGCGGCCGCCGTCGGCGCGCTGGTGTGGCGGTATTACCGGGCCGCGGCGGTGGTCCGCGCGCAGCGGACCCGGCAGGCGGGGATGCTGGTGACGTCCGGCGTGGCCCTGGCAGCGGCGGCCAGCGGCATCGGCGTCATCGTCAACGCTGCCCTGTCCATCGCGGTGTCGCCGCTCGCGGGTGGCAATGCCCGGACCCTGCTTCTGGGCGGCATCAGTTCCCTCGCCGTAGGCGGCCTCATCTGGTGGCTTGCGTGGCGGCCCGCAGAACAGCATCGCCGGCCTGCCGCAGGGGCAGGCCGGCGGGTCTATCTCATCGCGGTATTTGGCCTCAGCGCCGTGGTGGCACTGGTGGCACTGCTGGTGGTCGGCTACCGGTTGTTCGAATTCTTGCTGGCCGAGGTCACCGGCGGCAGCCTGGTGGACCGAATCCGCGCACCGATGGGGCTGCTGGTGGCCACCGGTCTGGCAGCCGGGTACCACTTCGCTGTCTGGCAGCAGGACAGAACACGCCAGGCGGCAGCGGGACCGGGCCCGAAGCGGACGATAGGCCACGTCATCCTGGTGGCGGGCTCAGATCCCGAGCCGCTGCGCCGGTCCATTGAAGAGCTGACCGGGGCGGGGGTCACCGTCTGGAGCAGGGCCGACGTCGGCGTGCCCCTGCCAGCGGGTGCCGTGCCCGCGTCCGGCCTGCCGTCGGGAGATCCCGGCGGCCAGTTGGCCGTTGCCCTCACCGGGGTAAGCGCCGGGCGTGTACTGGTCATTGCCGGCCCCGGCGGGCACGTGGAGGTCATACCGCTCCGCGGCTAATGCCGCCGCGCCGTCCGGGTTACAGGAGACCGAATTCCCTCCGATAGGAGCGCACGGCGTTGGGTACCGTGGGAAAAACCGGTCCGGACCGGCCAACGGCGGCCACCACGCCCTCCCGGCCAGGCGGCTGACGTGGGGAATCTCTTCAGTGCTTGGCGTCGCTGGCATCTGCCGGCTCGGCGAAGGATTTGGCGGCCCTCGAGCCGGCGGCGGCACTCGCGGCTATGGTGACCAAGGCACCGAGGAGCAGTGCCGCATCCTCCCCGGGCTGCAGCACGTGCAACTGGGTGCCGATGCTGGCCGCGGCCACGGGGACCCCCAGCTGGGCGGCCGAGATGACACCCAGCGGCAGGGGGAGTCCAAAGGCCCGCAAGCCGGCGTGGAGCAGCACCGTCCCGACCCCCAAGGACAAGCCCAAGACGATCATGTCCGGGTGCCCGGCAAGGTCGCGCAGATTCAAGGAGGCGCCCAGCCACACGAAGAAGATCGGGCCCAGGAAACCGTCGCTGACGGCGAAGAGCTGGCGTGCCAGGCGCCTCGGTTCGCCGACGGCGGCCACCGCCAGCCCGAAGGAGAATCCGGCCAGCATCACCGAGACGTGGCCGATGCCGGCGACTCCGGCCAACGCGAAGAGGAGAACCAGTTGGATGCGCAGTTCGAGGGCGAATTTGCGGTCCTCCGAGAGCCGGTGCAGGCGCTGGCGGGTGCCGCTGCGCTCCAGCGCCCGCAGCGCGAAGAAGAGCGCCACGGCGCATGCTCCCACCGTGAGCGCTCCGAGGGCGGCGCGCCCGGCGTTCGGTGGGTCCACGGCCAGCGGCAGGGCGACAATGCAGGCGATGTCGGCGAGGGCCACCTGGGCCGTCATGGCCACCACCTGCGGGCCGCCCAGGCGCAGGGAGTCAACGATTGGGAGGACCAGTGCGGCGGATGAGGAGGCCAGCAGCACCACGTAGAGCGGAGCGTGCCCGGTGCCAAACGCCAGCCCCAGGCCGGTACCGATGACCACCGCCGCGATGGCCGCAACTGCGGCCCGGCCCGAGCCTCTGCCGAGGGCTGAGCGGATCTGGGGATCGCGTACCGGCACATGGCTTCCGGCCACGAACATCATCAGGGCGAAGCCGATATTCGCCAGCAGGCTGAAGGTGGGGTCAGCCGGATCGACTAGTCCTAACCCCGTCCGGCCGATCACGATGCCTGCCAGCAATTCGCCCAGGACCACCGGTAGGCGCCAGCGGACCGGCAGTGCGAGCAGCGGCCCCGCCAGCGCGACGACGGCAATCAGCGCCAGGGACAGGAAGGTCACCCTGCGCCGGCCCCGGCAGGTCCCCTGGCTGCCACGGGAGCCAGCTTGACGGGGATGGGTGTGTTCTCGTCGGTGAGGTAGGAAGCGCAGACCCGGTGGTACCCGTCGGCGATTTGGGCTGCGATGCCGTCATGGAGGTCGCCGCGGACCATCAGCACCGGAGAGAGCTTTTTGCCGGCCGCTATTTTGGCAAGGTCCGACGCGACGTGCGGGTTGTCCTTTGTCAGCAGCGGCAACCCGCAGGCGCGCAAGATGTCCTTCGCCAACTGTTGGGTGACCGGCAGGTTGCGCATCGCCTGCACGGTGGCAGCGGCGCAGACTGCGTCGGTGAGCAGGGCGAGATAACGCTCCGCGGCCGGGTAATCGTGTTCCTCCGGTTCGGGCAGCCAGATGACGGATGCCGTCGGATCAGTTTTCCTGGAGTCTTTCGCCATGGAATGAGACTAGTCCCGTCCGGGCCCTAACGCCCGGGCACTTGGGCCAGAGCGCCCGTCCGCCTTCAGCTTCTTCACAGATTCCGCGGCTAATGTCCCCGACGGCAGGAATTGTCCCGCCACCGACATGAGGAGAATGCGTGGGGCCGGTAAAGAGCCTGTGGGCGATGGTTCAGGGAGACCCCGTCTTTATGCGGCGCGTCAACGGGTGGCTGGCGGTTATCTGGATCCTGATGATCCCCATTTCGCTGATGATGGGCTGGCTGGACTCCGTCGTCTACGTCTCGGCGCTGTCGCTTTGGGCCCTCGTCTCCGGTCACTGGTCCGCCTGGCAGGCGGCCCGGGTTGAAGTCGCACAGTTGGAGGACGCGAAGAAGCGCGAGAAGGAAGACCTAGTCGCCGAGGTGGTGGCGGCGCTCCTGGCCAGGACAAATGTGGAGCCCGCCACTGCGCCGGTCCTGGACCCGGACCGGGCCAGGCCCCAGGGTGCGGAAGCCAACTGACCCTTTGCCGGCGCCGCGTTTGCGGTGTCAGGATCCGGCTGCCGGCAGCAGGATCCTCATGACGGTCCCGTCCGCGCCGGTCCGGGCCACTTCCACGGTGCCGCCGGCTGCCATGGAGATCTCGCGGACCAGGGACAGTCCGATGCCGAAGCTCCGCTGTCCGCGTGCACCGTCAGGGCTGGGGGTCCTGACAAAGCGGTCGAAGATCCGGTCCTGGTCGACGCCGGTGATCCCGGCCCCTGTGTCGGCCACCGTGATGACCGCCTGATGCTGCCGCGCAGCCGTGGAAATCGTGACACGGCCGCCGGGCGGGGTATGGGCCAGGGCATTGTCCGCCAGTGCCAGAACTGCCCGCCGCAGTGCGTTCGGTTCGATCCTGGCCCGGGGCCGGCCGTCTGCGGTGAACTCCAGCCGGACTTCCTTGGCGGCGGCCAGTTGCTGCAGGCTATCCGCGACGGAGGCCGCGACGTCGGCCAGATCCACCGCCTCGGCTGCGGGATCGGGGGCGACCGCGGTGGCTGCCAGCAGCAGTTCGTTGACGATTCCGGTCAGCGTGGCCGTGTCCTCACGGATTCTTAGCAGTGCCCGGCCCGGCGCCGAGTCCGGGGCGGCGTCGCGCTGCGCGAGCTGGATCCGGGTATCCAGGATGGCCAGCGGCGTGCGGAGTTCGTGGCTGGCGTCCTGGACAAACCGGCGCTGGCGGGCGAGGGCCTCGCCCAGCGGACGGATGGCGCTGCGGGCACTGAGCCAGCCGACAAGGCCGGCCAGGGCGATGCCCGCCACCCCGGCTATGATCATCGCCTCCAGCAGGTCTTTGGAATCAAGGTAGGCGTAAGTGGTACCCGCAGACGCCGAGGGCGGCAGGTCCGGGTGGGCCAGCTTGTTCATCAGATACAGGGCCGCGACGGCGAGGAGGCCGAGCACCATGACGGCGCACGCGACGCTGATGCGGACGGCCACTTTGAGTGAGGCCTTGCGCAGGGTGGATTGGTCCGGGGCGCCGCCCGGCAGTGTTGCCTTGGTCATTCGCGTCCCCAAGCCTTTGCTTTCCTGTTCAGTGCGTTAGTCACGGGCGTCGCCAATCTGGTAACCGACGCCGTGGACGGTGCGGATGACAGATTTGGCGATCTTCCGGCGCAGGTGGTGGACGTAGGTGTCGATCACCCCGGGCTGATCTGTGGGGTGGAAGAAACCGGCCAGCAGCTCGTCCCGGCTGAAGACCCGCCCGGGTTCGGCTGCGAGCGCGGCGAGCACTTCGGACTCTTTCGCCGTGAGCGAGACCAGGCTGCCGTAGACCGACCGGACCGAGCGCGACGCCGGATCGAGCTCCCAGTCGCCGATGCTCACCGTCCCGGCGGGCTGGGTGAACGTGCGGGTCAGGGCGCGCAGCCTGGCGGCGAGTTCGCCGGCGTCGAACGGCTTGGTCACGTAGTCATTGGCGCCGGCGTCCAGGCCCCGGACTTTTTCGCTGGGGTCGCCCAGCGCGGTCAGGATCAGGATCGGCACGGAAATGCCCTTCGACCGCAGGGCCGTGATCAGGGCGATCCCGTCCATGACGGGCAACCCGCGGTCGATGACCATCACGTCCCACGGCTCCGTCAGGCCCAGGTGCAGACCGTCCTGGCCGTTGGCGGCCAGGACGACCCGGTAGTCCGGCTCGAGCAGCTCGGCGATCAGTGGGCCAAGGACCGGATCGTCTTCGACGAGCAGCAGGCGCGGGCGGTCAGCGATTGTCATGCGGCCTATTCTTTCGCGGCCATTTCCCCGGCCAGCACGCCGTCGGCCGTGTCGGGCGTAGTTTCGTTGCTGCCGTGCGGGGCCGCTGCCGGGGCGCCGGCGCCGGCACGGCGGTTCCGGCGTCGTTGCTTGAGGAACTGCACACCCCACGGCAGGACGGAGACCAGGACCATCACCACGGCGATCACGTCGATGTTCTTGGCAATGATCTCGTACTGTCCCAGCCAGGTGCCCAGCAGCGTCACGGAGGTCGCCCACGCCAGGGCTCCGACGAAGTTCCAGAGCGTAAAGGCCTTGTATCCGTAGCGGCCGATGCCGGCAGTCAGCGGCGCAAAAGTCCTGACGATGGGAACGAAACGGGCCAGCACGACGGCGGCGCCGCCGTGGCGGCGGAAGAAGTCCTCCGTGGTGGTCAGGTGGGACGTCTTCAACACCTTCGCGTCGTCCTTAAACCAGCGCCGTCCAAAGGCGCGGCCCAGCATGTAACCGACCTGGTCGCCGGCGACGGCGGCTGCGGTGACCACACCGATCAGCACCGGCAGCGCCAGCTGCAGCTGCTGGTGCAGCAGCCCGGCGGTGAAAAGCAAGGAATCGCCGGGCAGGAACGGAAAGAGCACGCCGGATTCGATGAACACCATCACCGCGATCACGCCAAGGGCCGCCGGACCGAGCCCAGCGAGCAGGCTTGCCGGGTCCAGCAGGGAAGGAGATCCGGCCGCGGCGGTCAGGGCCGGAACCAGTCCCGAGAGATAGATGCTGTGCACGGTTACGTCCTTAGCGTTGGCGTGAGTGGAGGAAGACGGCAGCCGGGAGGCGGTCCACGATGGAGGGAGCGAAGCGGTTCCACAGCCCGGCGACCAGGACCACGGCTGCGCTTGCGGCCAGGAACGAGGCCGCCACGTCGGTGGGGTAGTGGACCCCGACATAGACCCTGGACCACGCCACGATCAGGGCCATGGCGATGCCGGCGACGGCGATGAGCTTGGACCAGCGGGTGCCGCGGGCGAGGAAATAGAGTGCGAAAGCCAGCGCGACGGCGAACGAAACGTGGCCGCTGGGGAAGCTGTTGGAGCCGGTCTCCGGGGCGAGGGGATCGAAGAGCAGCGCCGGGTTGGGCCGTTGCCGGGCGATGATGAGTTTGAAGGCTTCGCTGGCCACCCAGCCGGAGCACGCCACGAGGCCGAAGCCGACGGCCTTGATCAGGTCACGGCGTACCAGCCAGATGTAGAGGGCGGCGACGCCGACCAGTGCGAGTCCCGCCACGGGGCCGAAAACGAAGTTGATTGCCATCGCGACGGCGGTCAGGGCGGCGGCGTGGTGCTGGCTGAGGTCCTGGTCCACGCCGAGCTCGGTCCGGGCTTCGCCGGGGATCAGTTGCACCGCCAGGCCCAGCGCGATGACGGCCGCGCAGAGCAGGACACCCACGAGCAGCCAGTGTCGGGCCTGGGGGAGGGCCCAGAACCGTTCCCGGGCAACAGGGCGCCCGGCGGGAACCTGGTGTGGTGCAGTGCGGTCGACAGGGGCGGGTCCAGTCATCGAAACCTCCGGCTCGGGGCAGCGGCGCGCGGTCGCGCGTCTAGTTCAAGTCTTTCCCGTGCCGTTTAAGAAACGCTTAAGAACTGCGCGGACGCCCGAAGTGGGGCTGGGCATAGTCGGGGCGGCGCAGGCATTTGTCTCCGCCGCCCGGGCTTTTCAGGTGCCCCGGTCCCTCAACCGGGCGTCCTCACTGTCCTGGCTACCAGCGGATTGGGCGGTGGCTCCGGTTGTTGTCGTTCTTGTTGTTATCGTGCCGCTGTCCGTTGTGGTCCCAGAAGCCGTTCCTGTCGTGCCGGCAGCCGTCGTCGCCCGTCCACTAGCCGTTATGGTCGTTGTCGTCGCGCCAGTTGCCGTCGTCATCCCGCCAACCCCAGCCGTCGACTGGTCCTTTGACGAAGGCCATATCTTCGGTGCCCAGCCGGACCCGGGCAGCCCGGCTGTGGGCGGTCCCCTGGCCCGGATTGCTCGGGGGAGGGTCCCGGATTTCTTAGCGGAAGGGCACCGAATGATTTGGAATTGATACCCGTTGATGGCCTGGCCGGGATCTCGGCCGGCGGTCGTGGTCCGCGTCGTCAGGACCGGGGTTGCTCCGGGAATGGTTGGCCGGAGGACCATTACAGTTCACGCCCCCGCCCGTATCCCGAACAGGGACTAAAGACCCAGACGCCGCAGGCGCGGACCCTCCACTGGCTGTACGCGTAGGCTGGACCGAGGACCGAAAGGCACTCGAATCCGAGGGGAAGCCAGATGGACGCCAAGCTTGGAATTGACGAATCGGTTCCACCCAGCGGCACCGGCTGTATTGAATGCGAGGCCGGGGGAGGCTGGTGGCTGCATCTGCGCCGGTGCGCGCAATGCGGCCACATCGGCTGCTGCGACAATTCGCCCGGCCAACATGCCACCGCGCATGCCGAAGCCAGCGGCCACCCGGTCATCCGGAGTTTCGAACCCGGCGAAGACTGGTTCTTCGACTACCCCAGCTCCTCGTTTTTTGACGGACCGGACCTGGAACCGCCCGCGCACCATCCGCCAGGCCAGGGTGTCCCGGGGCCGGCCTCACGCCTTCCCGGTGACTGGCGGGACCACCTGCACTGACGGCAACACGCCCACTGACGGCAACACGCCCGGCTTGGGGCACGCCAGACGGGTCCGGGGTGAAATGATCGCAGCATGAGCACACATAACAGGGCTGGCCGCCAAGGGCTGAACTTCAACACCCGGGCCCATCATTCGCGGCTGCGGGTGGCAGCCATGGTCGTTGTCGGAGTCGCAGTGGGGCTGGCCGTCGGGTCCTTGAAGTCATGGGCGTACGCACCGGCCATGGGGTGGGCGGCAGCGTCGCTGACCTACCTAATCTGGGTGTGGGCGGTCATCGGGCATTTGCAGTCCGAGGCCACGGCAGCGCACGCCCGGCGCGAGGATCCGGGCCGGGGTGTCTCCGATGTCCTGGTCCTGACGGCCACGCTCGCCAGCTTTGCGGGGGTTGCCCTGATCCTCGTGGACGCATCCAACGCCGCAGGCGGCGCGAAAGCCGCCATCATCGCGATGGCGCTGGGCAGCGTCGCGCTGAGCTGGTTCCTTGTGCACACGCTGTACACCCTGCGCTACGCCTCGATTTATTACCGGGACGCGAGCGGCGTCGACTTCAACGAGGACCAACGTCCGCGGTACCTCGATTTTGCCTATCTGGCTTTCACCGTGGGGATGACCTTCCAGGTCTCAGACACCGATCTGAAGACCGACGCCATCCGCAGCACCGTGCTGCGGCAGGCGCTGCTGTCCTACTTGCTGGGTGCCATTGTGCTGGCCACCACCATCAATCTGGTGTCCGGCCTCATTCACTGATCCGGTTCACCGGTTCGCTTCACTGGGCCGGGTCACTGAAGTGACCCGGCCCAGGTGACGCCTAGTTCTCCGCAGACCCCGGGCCCTGGCCGTATTCGGCCGAGATCAAGATGGGGAGGTGGTCCGAGGCGCCGCGCGGCAGTGTTTCGACGTTTTCGATCATGAGGCCGTGGGACGTCGCGAAGTCGAAGTGGCCCTTGAAGACCTTGTACCGGGTGTAGGTCCGCCGGTCGCTGAGCGAGAGCTCGTAGCCGGCGTCTTTCATCTGCTCGGTGAGGTATTTGGTGAAGAACGGATAGTTGAAGTCGCCCACCATGAGCGTCATCAGACCCGCGCCCATGCCCAGCAACTCGGCGTGCGCGGCGTGGATCTGGTTCCGGCGCAGTGAGTTCGACGCCGTCAGCGGTGCCGCGTGGAAGGACGCGAGGACCAGATCGTGATCCGTCTCGTTGTCCACCACCCGGGTACCAATGAGCCGCTCGTGCGCGGGTGCCAGCACGCGGTCGTGCAACGATTTCTTCAGCGCAAACGTCTTGGACTCGCCGGCGGTGAAACGGTCCTTGCGGTAGTAGATCGCCAAGCCCAGCCGGTTGCCTCTGGTGGCCTCAGCCAGGTGCAGGCCGCCGATGCTTTCGGGCAGATCTTCGGTGTCGCACTCCTGGAGGCAGAGTCCGTCGATCTCGTAGTCGCGGGCCAGGGCTTCCAGTTCGCCGCTGGCCTTGTGCTTGCGGAGGTTGTAGCTGATGACTCTGATCAGTGGAGCACCTCTTCGCAGAATAGTCGGTAAACCTTGGTCCCGAGTCTACCCAGTCCGGCGGATCAGATGGGAACCCGGTGCCGCGGGTCGTCTTTCCGGGAGGGTCGAAGAACGCGAGTAAGGGCCCCGTGCCGGCGGTCAGACGGGGATCGTGAGACGGACCCGGAATCCGCTGCCCAGCGGCCCCGCCTCGACGGTACCGCCGGCAAGTCGTGCCCGTTCAGCCATTCCGTTGAGACCGAAGCCCACGCCGCCGCCCGGGGCCGCGCCGTCGGCCGCGCCGTTGTCCGTCACCGTGAGCCGCACCGCGGTCTGCTCCCAGCTAAGGTCGACGTCGACGTCGGCTCCTGGGGCGTGCTTGCGCACGTTGGACAGCGCTTCCTGTGCCGTCCGATAGAGAGCCAGCGCGGCCTCCTGCGGCAGCGGCACCGCCTCGCCCCGGGAGTTGAACCTGAGCCGACCGGACGCAGCATCGCGGTGCTGATCGAGGAGCGATTGCAGCCGGCCGGGGCCCGGGGCCTCATCCTCGCGCAGGGCCAGCACGGCCCGCCGCGCCTCGGCGAGCCCGGACTTGGCGAGGGCGCCGGCCCGGTCCAGCGACCCTAGGAGGCGCGCGTCCGCCCCTGCGCTGCGAGCCAGCAACCGTGATCCCTCCAGGTGCAGCGACAGTCCGGACAGGGTGTGGGCCAGCACGTCGTGCATCTCGCGTGCCAGCCGCGCCCGTTCGGCGGCAGCGGCGGCGGTGCGTTCAGCCTCGCGGCCGGCCTCCACCTGCCGCAAGAGGACGGCGATCCGCTCCCGCTGCTCCTTCTCCCGCCGCAACAGCACTCCCACCAGCAAGAAGAACGCCGCACCCGCATCCGTTGCAAGAACCAGCGAGACCACGCCCTGGCCGGTACTCAGCTGCACGACGTTGACGGCGCAGGCGGCAAGCAGCACCAGCGCCGGCAGCAGGAGCCGTGGCGGCCGCAGCGGCGCAAAAGCCGCGATCAGAAAGAGGGCGGTGACCTCAGCAGTCGGATCGGCTGTACGCATCCCCACGACCGCGGCAGCCATCACCACCATCAGGACGACGTAGGCCGGCTGCGGCAGCCGGTCCTTGAGCAGGTACGGCACAGCTGCGGCCGTGAAGGCCGCCGCGGCGGCCGCGTTGAACATGCCGGCCCCGCTCGTCGAGAACCCCACCGGGCCCAGCGCCGCGCTGGCCGCCACAAGTGCCACCATGGCCAGTCCCAGTGGGATCAGCCATTGCCGGGAAGACGTCATGACTGGAATCATACGGTCCGTGACCAGCCAGCATCCCCGTGAAAGGCTGGGCCACAACACCACTCAGGAGGGGACACGGCGGATGGGCGACGGGCAAGTGCGGGTGCTGATAGTGGACGACCAAAAAGTGGTCCGGGACGGCCTGGCCATGATCCTCGGGTTCCTCGACGGGATCAGMGTTGTCGGTGTTGCAGTGGACGGCGCCGATGCCGTCCGCCAAGCCGGACGGCTGCATCCCGACGTCGTCCTCATGGATCTGCACATGCCGGTCCTGAACGGGGTCGAGGCCACGGCAATCCTCGGCCGCGAAGTGCCGTCGTGCGGGGTGGTGGTGCTGACCACCTTCGCGGACGACGACTGGGTGTTTTCCGCCCTCCGGGCCGGCGCGAAAGGCTTCCTGACCAAGGACGCCGACGCCGAAGAGATCCGGAAGGCGTTGCTGACGGTCGCCGCCGGGGACGCGCAGTTGGATCCCACGGTGCAGCGGCGGCTGCTGGAGCTGCTGGGGCGGGGGGAAGGAAAGGCTCTGGCCGCCCCGGGGTTGCCGGCCGCGGCGCCCGGTGGGCTTACCCCGCGGGAACTGGACGTCCTGGCACTCATTGCGGAGGGGCTGTCCAACACTGAAATCGCCGGCCGGCTCTTCGTCTCCGACTCCACGGTCAAGACCCACATCAACCACCTGCTGGCCAAAACCGCACTGAGGGACCGGGCGCAGCTGGTCGCCTACGCCTTCCGCCAGGGGATCGCCACCGGCTGAAGGGACCCTCCCGCGCCTCCACCCGCGCCTCCACCCACGGGTGGAGAGCCGGACAACAGGTTCCACCGGGGGGCCGAATCGCCGCGGAATCCGCGTCAGTACCTTTGAGCCATGACTACCGCACAATGGCTTCTCAACCTCGGACTGCTCGTCTTTATTCTCGGCAGCAACCTGGGCACCCGCCCGGTCACCGGCCGCCGGCTGGTGCTTCCCCTCATCCTCGCCTTGCTCGCCGGCTTCCTGCTCCTGTCTGCCGCGCCGGCCTCCGGAAACGACACGGCGCTCGCCGCCATCGGTGCTTGCGCCGGCACCGCGCTGGGCATCGTGGCGGGCATCTTCATGCGCCTGGAGCGGCGGTCCGACGGCTCCGTCGCCAGCCGCGCCGGCGCCGCCTACGCCCTGCTCTGGATCCTCGTGATCGGCGGCCGCATCGGCTTCGCCGAATCCGCCGCCGGCTGGGCCTCGGGGGCCGTCCGGGACTTCTCGATCAGTAACCACATTTCCGGCGGCGAATCATGGACGGCGGCCTTCGTCGTCATGGCCCTGGCCATGGTGGGCTCACGCGTCCTGGTCACCGCCCTGCGCTGGCGCGCCCTCCCGGCCGGCGCCCTCCCCGGCGGCGGTGGCGCCAACCAAGCCGCGCCGCAGCTGCCGGTTATCCGCGCCTGAAGACCAACGCCCTCAAGCCAGACCGTACACACCAGCCCCGTCCAAATCGTTCACCACCCCGCCCCTCCGCACCCAGGAAAAGGATCCTTCATGAGCACCCGGCCCGCACCCCAACCCCGTCCGTTCGCCACGGCGCTGCTGCTGGCCGCAGCCGCCGCGGCAGCCACCCTGGGCGCTGCCCTGTTGCTTGGCTGGCTGGCGCCGGACCTCGAACCCATGCAACAGCGGTTCATTGCCGTACTCGCCCTGGCCGTGGCCGCAGCCGGCTATGTCGCATTCCGCAGCCGTGACGTCTTCACCTCCGGACGATGGCGGGCCCCCCTCCTGGCCGTTCCCGCGGTCCTGGCCATCGCGCCGTTTGTTGGCGGGATCAAGGACGTCGGGGCGACGGCGACCGTCGTGATTGTAGTGGGCTATCTGGCCACCGGCGTCTACGAGGAATTGTGGTTCCGCGGGGTAATTTTTAATGCCCTCGCGTCCTGGACCCCGCTGCGGGCAGCCGGCCTCGCCTCCGCGCTGTTTGGCCTCATGCACCTGTGCAACATCGCCTTCGGCGCGAACCCGGTCGTGACGGCCGCCCAGGTGGTCGGGGCCAGCTGCTCCGGATTCGGCCTGGCGGCCTTGCGGATGCGAGGCTCGTCGATCTGGCCGCTGGTGCTCATCCACGCAGTCTCGGACATCGCACTCCAGCTCGGCGACGTCAGCAGCGCCTGGCGCTGGGGCATCATGATTGGCGGCGACGTCGTCCTGCTGGTCTTCGGCCTGGTCCTGTTGCGCCGCCGCCCGGCCGCCGGGGCGGCCAGCGCCGGCGAGGTGGCCGGCGCGGCTGCCGGACCAGGGCGCCGCGAAGAGGCGGCGGCCCCAGGCGATAGGGTGGTGGGGATTCTCTGATTGATGATGCGAAAGGCTCGACGTTGACTGCTGAACTACCGATGCTGGCCGAGGGCGATTTCTACTACGAGGCGTTGGGGGAGGGGCGTTTCCGCTCCACCATCCACGCCCAAGGCGCCTGGAACGTGCACGAACAGCACATGGCCCCCGCGTCCGGTATCATGGCCGACTGCCTCGCCCGGCACGAGCCGCGGGACGACATGCGGATGGCCCGGATCAGCTACGAGATCCTCGGCCTCATCCCGGGTGGCGAGTTTGAAGTCACCACCACGACGCTGCGCCCCGGACGGACCATCGAACTGCTGCAGGCCGAACTGGTGGCCGGCGGCCGGGTGGCCATCCGGGCCACGGCCTGGCGGATGATCACCTCGGACACCTCCGCCATCGCCGCGTTCGAGGACCCCCGGATCCCCGCTCCGGAGGACTGCGAGCCGTACGACGCCGCAACGGTCTGGCCGGGCGGGTACATCGCCTCGCTCAAGATGCGGATCGCCGAGGGCCACCGGGCCGGCTCCGGTACCGTCTGGCTGCACACCGATCACCCGCTCACGGACCGTGCCGACAGCAGTGACCTGGCCCGGCTGATCGGGCTGGTGGACACTGCCAACGGGATTGCCGCGCGGGTTCCGCCGGGCAAGGACAGCTATGCCTTCCCCAACCTGGATCTGCAGATCCATATGTACCGGCGACCAGTGGGTGAGTGGCTGGGCCTGGACAACGAGGTTTCGTTCGGCACCGACGGCATCGGCCTGACCTCCACCGTGCTGCACGATCTGCAGGGCCCCTTCGGACGCGCCGAACAGATCTTGACCTTGCGCAAGAGCTAGCCGGCGGCGGGAATGCCGCCGCTGCCCGGCTAGTGGAAAACGAGCCAGCCGACGACGGTGGCCAGGCCGGTCAGGAACGCGCCCCAGAGGATGTCCGCCACGACAATCGGCAACGGCCAGTTCTTCAGCGTCGCGGCATTGGTGAGGTCGTAGGTCGCATACGCGAAACCGCCCAGCGCGGCGCCGTAGCCCAGCGCGGTCAGCCAGCTGCCGCCGTCGAGCGCCGGACGGAGGGCAAAAAACAGGATCCCGGCGATGTACAGGACGTAGAACACCACGGCGTAGCCTAGATGGGGCTTGTCCGCCATCAGGTGGCCCAGGTGCCGGCGGTAGAACTTGCTCATCGACTTGAGCCAGACGGCGTCGATTGCGGCGAACGCCGCGGCGACCACGAGGAATTGCAGAATGACCATAAGGGAGCATAACAACATGCAGCAGCCCGCGGCCGCACCCCGGACCCTGACGGTCTACCGCCAGGGTCACTCCCTCGGAGCGGCGGCGGACCTGGACTTTGCGCTGGGGCTGCTGCAGCGCGTGAAGACCGGCACGGCGGGCCCCCTGCTGCGGCTGTACAGGCCCGCCCCCACCGTGGCCTTCGGCCAGCGGGACACCCACCTGCCAGGCTTCGACGCCGCGGCGCGGGCCTGCCGGGAACTGGGGTTCGAGCCCCTGGTCCGGAAGGCCGGCGGCCGGGCCGCCGCGTACCACGAGGGGACCCTCGTGATCGACCACCTGGAGCCGCACACAGATGCGATTGCCGGAGCCAAGGGCCGCTTTTCGTTCTTCGGCGAACTGCTGGCGCAGGCACTGCGCGACGCCGGGGTGGAGGCCGCCGTCGGCGAGATTCCCGGCGAGTACTGCCCGGGGGAGTTCAGTGTGCACGGCAGTTCCCACGGCACGTCGAGCACCCCCGCGCTGCTGCTCAAACTCATCGGCACCGCACAGCGCGTGGTGTCCGGCGGCTGGCTGTTCAGCTCGGTGATCATCGTCGAGAACTCCACGCCGATCAGGGCAGTACTGGAGGCCAGCTACGCCGCGTTGGGCCTTGACTGGGACCCGGCGACGGCGGGAGCGGTCAACGACCTGGTCCCGCACCTCGACGTGGACGCCATCGAAGCGGCCGTGCTGGGCGCCTACGGCCGCTACGCCGCCCTCGACTACGGCGACTTCGACAGTCTGCGGGTTTAGCTGCTGGTTTAGTTGCTGGCTTGGCCGCGGCCCTGGTTGCTGTTTTAGTCGGGGGCACGCGCCGCGAGGAGCTGCTCGCGGAGGATGTCTGCGTGCCCGCAATGCTGGGCGAGTTCCCGCAGCATGTGCAGGTAGACCCAGCGCAACGGCAGCGGTCCGCGGCGGTTCCCAGTGACCAGCTCATCCAGCCCGAGGCGTCCCGTCCGGCTGCGGGACTCCGCGCACGCCCGGCGATAGGCGGCCTGGACACCTGAGATGGTGTCGCCGTCGTCCAAGATAAAGGATTCGTCCGGGGTCGCCGGAATGCCGATCTCCTGGCGGCTCCGGCGCGTCACGGCTTCGTCGAACCAGACCTTCTCCACGAATGTGGCGTGCTTGACCAGCCCCAGCAGCGTCGTGCGGGAGGGAACCAGGGAAGCCCGGGCCTCCTGTTCGCTTAGCCCGTCAAGGCAGTCGTGCAGGGCGGCCCGGTGCTCGTCAAGGAACGCGTCGAACTGCGCCTTCAAGTCCGCCGCGAAGACGCCGGGATCCATGCTGGGGAAAGTACTCATGGGCCCACAGCCTAATAGCCTGCAGCCGGACTGCGGCGGTTCGAACGGAACGGAAGTGGTTCGGCTGGGCCTGCAAGAATAGCCGCATGCCACTGAAGGACTTTCCGATCCGACGCGTCGCCGAGGACCCCGGCACCGCCCTGGACCGTGGTCAGTGGCCGGCCACCCTGCCCCCGGTCGCGCAGGTCCTGGACAGTGGGCTCGACCTGACGCCGGCCACTGTCCTGGTCGGAGAAAACGGGTCCGGGAAATCCACCCTGGTGGAAGCAATCGCGCTGGCCTACGGCTTATCGCCCGAAGGCGGCTCAACCGGCGCCCGGCATTCTACCCGGCGCACGGAATCCGCCTTGGCCGGCCACCTGCAACTTATCAGGAACGCCGGCGCCACCCGGCGGGGATATTTCCTGCGGGCGGAATCCATGCACGGGTTCTTCACGTACCTCGAGCAGCATCCGAGCACGTCCGGCCCGGACATTCCATTCCATGACATGTCCCACGGGGAAGCGTTCCTGGAGCTGGCCGCTGACCGCTTCCAAGGTCCCGGGCTGTGGGTCCTGGACGAACCCGAGTCCGCGTTGTCCTTTATGGGATGTCTGAGCCTGCTGGCCGTCCTGAAGGATCTGCTGGCCGCAGGGAAGTCCCAGGTCATCATGTCCACCCATTCGCCGGTGCTTGCGGCCCTTCCGAATGCGCAGATCCTGGAAGTCGGCCCGTGGGGGTTGCGGCCCCGGGCCTGGGAAGAGCTGGAGCTGGTGGCCAACTGGCGCTCCTTCCTCGCATCGCCCGAGAGATACCTGAAGCACATCTGATATGTAGGCCTTCCTTGTCAAGCGGGCATGGGTGAGCGGTCCAAGGCTGGATGTCTTGGACCGCTCTTTTGTGTTCGCTCCCCCGCCTGCTCCGGTTGGCCGGCGCGTCTTGATCGACGGCGCTGTCAGACTGATATGCGCGGGTTGGCTACCGCAGGACGAGGTGTTCGGCTGGAGGGGTGCCGCTGGTCTAGCAATGTCGGGCGTCACCGGTTGGTTGCCGGTTGCC
>NZ_JBFTMR010000018.1:0-51067 GCF_056397065.1 Arthrobacter sp. 05N428_2
ACTACAGCGCTACTACGACGAAAACCCCGAACGATTCCGCCAACGACCCATCACACCAGCCCCCGCCCGCCACGCAGGGATCAACCTTCCCGCAACAAAAACACCCACACAGCAAACCCAATGACTCCACACAGCTTGACAATCTGCGTTAGGTGTCGTTTTCAGCCCTCAGAACGACAACAAGTGCGAGCCAGTTGGGCCGGCACGACGGCGGGCGGGGGCTACGGGATGTTGCTGCCCCGGGCCGTGATCCAGAGCCGGTACCACTCGGCCCGGGTCATGGCCGCCGCGACGCCGGCGGCGCCGGCGCATGCCCGGATCCGTTCCGGCTTGGCGGTGCCGATCACGGGGGCGATCCCGGCCGGGTGCTTCATCAGCCAGCCCAGCAGGACCGCTTCACCGGTGGTGTCCTTCTTCACGGCCAGCTCGGCCACGAGTGCGGCGGTGGCCTCCTCCGCTGCACTCTGGGTGGCGGACGGCGCGCCCGTGTACAGACCCCGCGACAGTGCCCCGTAGGCCTGCAGTGCGATCCCGTGCCGGACGCAGTGCTCCACAGTGCCGTGCGGGAAGCTGTACTCCGCGCCCTCGGCGTGGTTGACCAGCACAGTGCTCTCCAGCCAGGCCCGCGCGGACAGGCTCATTTCCAGCTGGTTGGCCACCACGGGCGTATCCAGCCGGTCCTGCAGCAACTCGATCTGCGGGGCCGACATGTTGGAGACGCCAAGTGCCCGGACTTTGCCCTCGGCCATCAGCTGCCCGACGGCGGCGGCCACCTCGGCCGGGTCCAGCAGCGGGTCCGGCCGGTGCAGCATCAGTACGTCGACGTAGTCAGTTTTCAACCGGGCGAGGCTGGCGTTGACGCGGCCCAGGATGCCGTCCCGGCTCAGGTCGTAGAACGCGTCCAGGCCCTGCTCGCCCAGCCGGATGCCGCACTTGGTCTGCAGCCGGATCCGCTCCCGCAGGCCGGTGCTCTGTGCCAGCACCTCGCCAAACACCGCCTCGGCCTTGCCGTTGCGGTAGATGTCAGCATGGTCGAAGAGCGTGATGCCCGCATCCAGTGCGGCGTCGACGGCGGCAGCCGCCTCGTCCACGTGCGCGGACGAGTACGGCTCCGCCGACCAGCTGCCGCCCAGCCCCATGCAGCCATAAATGAGCTCCTGGGCCGACCGCCCGGACAGCCCGGGCGACCCGGCGGCGGGCTGCCCGGACAGGGAACTCACCGGAGCCAGACGGTGGTGTTGCCGGGGAGCAGCTTCCCGTCCAGCGGGCCGCTGCTGATCAGCACCTCACCGGCGGGCAGCTCGACGGCGTCGTCCCCGAAGTTGGTCACGGACTGCCAGCCGCCGTGGCGGCGGAAGTGCAGCACGTTGGCGTGGCCTGTTTCCAGCCATTCCAGCTCTTCGGAGGTTTGCAGTTCGCGGCGCAGTTTCAGGGCCTTCCGGTAAAACTCCAAGGTGGAGCCCTCGGTGCCGTGCTGGGCCGTGACGGCGTAGCGGCCGAACCACGCCGGTTGCGGCAGGTGGGCGCCGCCGTCGCCGAAGCCGAACGAGGCTCCATCCGTGGCCCACGGGAGCGGTACCCGGCAGCCGTCGCGTCCGATTTCCACGCCTTTGTTGCGGAAGAAGGTGGGGTCCTGGCGGTCGGCATCCGGGATCCCGGCCACTTCCTGCAGGCCCAGTTCCTCGCCCTGGTACAGGTAGGCGGAGCCGGGCAGCGCCAGCATCAGCAGGGTCGCGGCGCGGGCACGGCGCAGGCCGAGTTCCACGTCGAGCTCTTCGGCCGGGGCGCCGGCCAGCAGCCATCCCTTGCCGTCCTGGCCCTTGGCGTGCCGGCCGCCGCCCTTGGGCAGGCCGTAGCGGGTGGCGTGCCGGACGACGTCGTGGTTGGAGAAGACCCAGGTGGAGGAGGCGCCGGACTCGGTCGCTTCGGCGAGGTTGCGGGTGATGATCTCGCGGAACTCGTCGGCGTCGAAGTCGGCCTGCAGCAGGTCGAAGTTGAACGCCTGGCCCAGACCCGCCGGGCTGGCATAGCGGGCGCGGCGGCTGGCGTGCACCCAGGCTTCGGCCACGGCGGTGCGCGGCGGGTTGTACTCGTTGAACACCTCGCGCCATTCAACGTAGATCTCGTGGACCTCGTCGCGGTCCCAGAAGGGGTGCGAGCCGTCATCAAAGCCGTCGGCGCCGTCGCTGGCTCCGCCCAGCTCCAGCCGGGACAGCAGCGGCTCGGTCAGGTCCTTGGTCAGGGCGTGCGCCACGTCGACGCGGAAGCCGTCCACGCCGCGGTCGGACCAGAAACGCAGGGTCTTGAGGAAGTCGTCGCGGATCTCGCGGTTGGACCAGTTCAGATCCGGCTGCTCCTTGGCGAAGATGTGCATGTACCACTGGCCGGGGGTGCCGGCCGGCTCGGTGATGCGCTCCCAGGCCGGGCCGCCGAACACGGATTCCCAGTCCGACGGCGGGATCTCGCCGTGCTCGCCCTGGCCGTCCCGGAAGATGTAGCGTTCCCGCGCGTCCGAGCCCCGCGGTGAGGCGAGTGCTTCCTGGAACCAGACGTGGCGGTCGGAGGAGTGGTTCGGCACGATGTCGGCGATCAGTTTGATGCCTGCGGCGTGCAACGCGGCGGACATCTCGTCGAAGTCGGCCAGGGTGCCCAGCTTCGGGTCGACGTCACGGTAGTCGTCGACGTCGTAGCCGCCGTCGGCGAGCGCCGACGGATAGAACGGGGAGAGCCAGACGGCGTCGATCCCGAGGTTCTTCAGGTACGGGACCTTGGCGGTGATGCCTCTGATGTCGCCGAGGCCGTCACCGTTCGAGTCGGAGAAGCTGCGCGGGTAGATCTGGTACACGGCGGCCTGGCGCCACCAATTGGGGTCGGCGGCGAGGTCGGAACCGGGCAGGGTTGCCAGCGTGGCGGTGTTCGACAAGGGGAATCCTTTGGGCGGGGGCGGTGTCTGAGTCAGGTATCGCATGTCATACAATTTAGATAGAAGCTAAATCTATTGCCGGAACAATTATGGGTCGGCATTCACGGGGAGGTCAAGATTCCGAAGCCGCAGGGAGCCGCCACGCCCCCACTGCTGCGCCGGGTGAACGCGCAGGCAGTGCTCGCCGCCATCCGCGGCGCCGAGGTGGCCACCGGCACGGAGCTGATGGCAGGGACCGGGCTCACCCGGGCTTCGGTGATAGCCGTCTGCGAGGACCTGATCCGGCGCGGCTGGATCCGTGAACTCGACGCACCGGGGAAGAATCCCCCGTCTGCCGGCAGCGCGCAGAAGGGCCGGCCGGCCCGGCGCTTTGAACTCAAGGACCGCGCCGGCGTGGTCCTGGGCCTCGACATCGGCGCCGCCACCACGACCGCCGTCGTCGCCGATCTCCGGGGCAGGGTCATCGGCCGCGCAGGCGCCAGCTTCCGCGCGGCCGACATCCCGGCCAGTGAGCGGATCAGCGTGGTGGACCGGGCGTGTCGGCAGGCGCTGGCGGCGGCGGGCGAAAACCCTGGCACGGTCCTGGCCGTGGGTGCTGGCATCGCCGCCCCGGTGGACCGTGACGGCAACGTGCTGTCCGCCCAGCACTTTTGGAGCCTGTTCGACGTCGGGCTCCGCTCGGCACTGGCGGAGCTCCACGGCTGGCGGGTGCTGTTGGAAAACGACGCGAACCTGGCCGCGCTCGGGGAACGCTGGCGCGGGTCCGGCGGCGGCGTCGACGACCTCGTCGTGCTGCTGGCCGGTGAGCGCCTCGGTGCGGGAGTGCTGGAGTCCGGCCGGCTGCTGCACGGCCACGGCGGCGGGGCCGGCGAAATGGGCTTCCTGGGCATGGTCGCGGGCGTCGGCTCCAGCGACGGGATCGCGAGCCTGGCCCGGCAGTGGCAGGGCGCGGACGGCGGTCCGACTGCCGGCGGCCAAGCGAGCGCCCGGCGCGTATTTACGGACGCGGCGGCCGGGGACACCGCCGCCCTCACGATCCTGGATCGGCTTTCGGAGCGGATGGCCCGGGTCATAGCCGCGATCGCCAGCCTGATCAACCCGGAACTGGTGGTAATCGGCGGCGCCGTCGCCGATTCGGCTGGCGCGCTCCTGCCCGGGATCACCGCCGCGCTGCCGCGCTTCACCGCCACTCCCCCGAGGGTCACAGTCTCGCCGCTGGGAGACGCGATCGTCACCGTGGGCGCCGTCCGGCACGCCCTGGACTTCGTCGAGGCGAATGCCCTGGAACTGGAGCTGACCGCGCCGGCGTAGCAACGCCCGACGCCGGCGGGCCCTCGGGGCGGCGGGCCCCCGCGCCGTCGGGCCCCCGGGGCCAGGGCCCCGCGGTCGCGCCCCGGATATCACTCCGGCATGATCATGGTGCGCAGGTCCAGTTGACGCAGCACCCGGTCCGCCACTTCGGGGTCCGTATCCGGTTCGTTGCGGGCCTCCACAACTTCCTGCCGTGCCGCGTCGAGGGCAATGGTCTGCACGGCAATGGCCAGTTCCCGCCCGCGTTTGCGTTTCTCGTCCACGCTCTCGTTCGGCAGGCTCCCGCCCAGCAAGTCGGAACGCAGCCGGGTCATCTTCTCCTTGACCAAGGCCACCTTTTCCGGCGGCAGTTCCTTCATGAACTCGGTGTCCTTCAGCGCTGCGATGGCGGCTTCCTGGGCCCTGGAGGCCAATATCCGGGCGGCGTCCCGCTCCTCCGATCCGTCCCCGGACGCATGCAGGACCCGCATCAACCACGGCAGCGTCAGGCCCGGCAGCACGAGGGTGGCAAGCAGGACGGCGCAGGCAGTCACCAGCATTTCGCTGCGGCCCGGGATCGGGGCGCCGTCGGCCAGGGTGACCGGCAGTGCCAGCGCCAGCGCCAGCGTGGCCAGGCCGCGCATCCCGCACCAGGTCAGAATCAGCACTTCCTTGGCGGACGTGGGGCGCAGGACGTTCTTCTGGCTCCGCGCCATGCCGGACATCATGGCCAGCCAGCCGAACCGCACGGCGAACACGAGCACGCAGACGACTCCGGCCGTCCCGGCCATGCCAAGAACGGCGGCGCCTTCGTCCCGGATGACCTGCCGGATCTCGAGGCCCACGAGCCCGAAGGCCAGCCCGGTCACGAGCAACTCCACCACGTCCCAGAAGGCGGTACGGGTGACTCTCTCGGCGGCATCCTGGGGCCTGGAGTGCCGCTTCATCTCCAGGGCCGTCACGACGACGGCGATCACCCCGGAGGCGTGCAACTCTTCGGCAAGGATATAGACGGCAAACGGGACCACCAGGGTGACGGCGCTGCGGGCCACCATCGACTGCACCAGCCGCGTGATCAGCCCGGTGAGCCAGCCCATCGCGATCCCGAGCCCGACGGCCACCGCCGCACCCACAACGAACTTGAGGACCACTTCGGGCCCGATCTTGGTACCGGAGACGGAAGCGGCGACGGCGGCCTGGAAGATGACGATGGCGGCCGCGTCGTTGAACAGGCCCTCGCTCTGCAGCACCGTGATGAGCCGCCGGGGCATGTGCACCCTCCCCGCGATGGAGTCCACCGCCACCGGGTCGGGCGGCGCCACCATGGCGCCGAGGGCGATCGCGGCCGGGATGCCGATGCCGGGAATCATGAGCCAGGCGGCTCCGGCCACCACGGCGGTGGAAACCACCACGAGTGCGACGGCGAGCATCAGGAGGGTGCGCCAGCGGACCCGGAACACCGCCCAGGAGCTGCGCTGCGCGGTGGCGAAGAGCAGCGGCGGCAGGAAGATGGGGAGGATCAGCTCAGGCGAGATGTCCATCTCGGGAAAGCCCGGGATAAAAGTCAGCGAAGCGGCCAGGATCAACATCAGGACCGGGTAGGGCAGGCGAAGCCGGTCACCGAGGCCCACCGCCACCACCGTGGCGAGAAGAAGTCCGACTATGAGGGCCAACTGGTCCATATGCTCACTTTCCCGTGATTTTCGCGGCCGGGATCAAGTCCCCGGGATCCGGTCGCCTTTGCGCCGGCCGCCCCACTACCCTATCGGGGCCCTAGTTCATCGGTTCCAGGGCGGCGGCGAGCGGGAGCGTTCCGTCCCGGAACTCGATGGTTCGGCCGGCTGTACGCGGCAGGCCCAGCACCGCGGCGGCAACAAGGGCCACGTTGGCGCGGGAAGTGCCGGTGCCGTTGGAGGTGTCCGCGGGGTCGACGTCGATGAGCCCGTTGCCGGGGCCGTCCGTCAGGGCGCCGGGGCCAAGGATGGTCCACTCCAGCCCGCTGTCGCGCAGGTGCGCGTCCGCCGCGGCTTTGGCCTCAGCGTAGGCGTGGAAACTGTTGTCCGGCGGGACGCCATGGTCCGGCCCGGCACCGAGGTAAGACACCATGACATACCGCCGGACGCCGGCCTCTGCCGCGGCGTCCATGGAGCGGATGGCCGCGTCCCGGTCCACGGCGTAGGTCCGCTCGGGGCTGCCGCCGCCGGCCCCGGCAGACCAGACCACAGCGTCGTGGTCCTTCACCGCGTCGGCGATCTCCGCCGACGACGACTTTTCCACGTCCAGTACCAGCGGGGTGGCGCCGGTGGCGGCCACGTCGCCGGCGTGGTCCGGGTTGCGGATGATGGATGTCACGTCGGCCCCGCCCTTGGCGAGGATGCCGGAGAGTTCCAAAGCCACCTTGCCGTGGCCGCCGATGATTGCGATTCGCGTCATCGACCTATTCTGTCTCAAGCGCTCCACCGCCGCACCTGTTCCGTCGTCAGCGGGTTAAACCAGAAAGACCCCGGCAGGGCGCACCTGCGGGGTCTTGATCTGTAGCGGTGGGGAGGCTCGATCTCCCGACCTCACGATTATGAGTCGTGCGCTCTAACCAACTGAGCTACACCGCCACGGATGAGAAAAGCCTGCGTCAAGCCGGTCAAAACCGCCTTGACACAGGCCCTCATCCAGAGCCCCCCACCGGAATCGATCCGGTGACCTCGTTCTTACCAAGAACGCGCTCTACCACTGAGCTAGGGGGGCAACGAGTAAATACTCTACCGGAAGATCCGGCTCCCAACAAATCGACCGACCGCCCCCTCCGGTTCCGCCAAAAGCCCCGCCGTTCCGGGGAATTTCGGGGCCACAGCCGGGTCGGACAGGGGCCTCGGGCACCGGTCCGCAGCCGGGATGTGACGAAGCGTACTCCTGGCGTTTAGCCCTGGACCAACGCAGAACGGGCCGGCTCAAGAGCCGGCCCGTTCTGGTGTTGCCTAGGAACTAGTGGTTACCACTTGTTGCGGGGCTTGAAGCCGCCTTCGGTGCGGGGTTTGCGGGTGTCGGTGCCCACGCCGCGCTCGTTGCGGTCGCTGAAGGATCGGCCGCCGCGGTCCGCGGAGGAACGCTCGCCGTCGCTCTTGCGGAATTCGCGCTTGAAGCCGCCGTTGCCCTTGAAGTTTCCGCTGCCGCCGGAGTAGCCGCCGCGGTCGCCGCCGCGGCTGCCCTGGTAGGCGCCCCGGTCACCGGAAGGCTTACGCCCGTTGTCCAGTTCGAGGTGGATCAGCTCGCCGCCGATCCGGGTGCGGGACAGGGCACGCAGTTGCTCGGCGCTCAGGTCCGCCGGGAGCTCCACGAGGGAGTGGTCCGAACGGATATCGATGCCGCCGATCTGGGCCGAGGAGATGCCGCCTTCGTTGGCAATGGCGCCGACGATGGATCCCGGCATGACGCGCTGGCGGCGTCCGACGGCGATCCGGTAGGTGGCGTTGCCCTCGGTCAGCGTGCGGGTCGGGCCGCGTGAGCCGAAGCCGTCCTTGGAGCGCTCGCGCTTCTGGAATTCCGGAGCGGCAGGCAGTTCCTTGACCAGGAGCGGCTGGCCGCCCTGCGCCATGACGGCCAGTGCTGCGGCAATCTCGGCGGCCGGCACGTTGTGCTCCTGCTCGTAGGAAGCGATCAGGTCGCGGAACGCCGAGACGTCCTCGGATTCGAGGGTCTCGGTGATCTTCTCAGCGAACTTGCCCAGGCGCAGGGTGTTGACCGTCTCGGCGGTGGGCAGGTGCATCTGCTCAACCGGCTGGCGGGTCGCCTTCTCGATGGAGCGCAGCAGGTACTTCTCCCGCGGCGTCATGAAGAGGATCGCGTCGCCGGAGCGGCCCGCGCGGCCGGTTCGGCCGATGCGGTGGACGTAGGACTCGGTGTCGTGCGGGATGTCGTAGTTGACCACGTGGCTGATGCGTTCGACGTCCAGACCGCGGGCGGCGACGTCGGTGGCGACGAGGATGTCGATCCGGCCTTCCTTGAGCGCGTCAACGGTGCGTTCGCGCTGCTGCTGCGGGATGTCGCCGTTGATGGCGGCGGCCTGGAAGCCGCGGGACTTCAGCTTGTCGGCCAGGTCCTCGGTCGCCATCTTGGTGCGGACGAAGGCGATCACGCCGTCGAACTCTTCGACCTCGAGGATGCGGGTCAGCGCATCGAGCTTGTGCGGGCCCATTACCTGCAGGTACCGCTGGCGGGTGTTGGCGCCGGTGGTGGTCTTGGACTTGACCTGGATCTCGGCCGGGTTGTTCAGGTACTGCTTGGAGAGCCGGCGGATCTGGCTCGGCATGGTGGCGGAGAACAGCGCAACCTGGCGGCCCTCGGGGGTCTGCTGGAAGATCTGCTCCACGTCTTCGGCGAAGCCCATGCGCAGCATCTCGTCAGCCTCATCCAGCACGAGGTACTGGAGTTCGGACAGGTCCAGGGAGCCCTTGGCGATGTGGTCGATCACGCGGCCGGGGGTACCGACAACAACCTGGGCGCCACGGCGCAGGCCGGCCAGTTGCGGGCCGTAGGCGGAGCCGCCGTAAACCGGCAGGACCGTGAAGTCGTCGATGTGCTTGGCGTAGGAGGTGAAGGCCTCCGCGACCTGGAGGGCGAGTTCGCGGGTCGGAGCCAGGACCAGGGCCTGCGTCTTGCGGGAGGGGCCGTTCAGGTCGTGGAGTTCGGCCAGCCGGGACAGGGCCGGTACTGCGAATGCTGCAGTCTTACCGGTGCCGGTCTGGGCCAGGCCAACGACGTCGCGGCCCTCGAGGAGCAGCGGGATGGTTGCCGCCTGGATCGGGGACGGCTTCTCGTAGCCGACGTCCTGCAGGGCGGCAAGGACACGGGCGTCAATGCCGAGGTCGACGAAGCGGAGGGCGTCGTCGTCGTCGCTGGACTCAGCGGGCTTCTCGCCGCTGGACTCAGCGGGCTTCTCGCCGCTGGACTCAGCGGTCCTTTCGGCGGTTGCGGCAGCGGGCGTTTCGGCCGGGGCAGCAGCCGTTTCGGTAGTCTCGACGTCGGCCTGAGTGTTCTCGGTGTCGACGGAGTTGTCCTGATTTTCGGGCATAGGGGAATCTTCCTCATCCATAGGGGCCAGGCGGCACAACCCGAGGTGAGCGGAGCCGCAGTACGCGTGACACTAGGTGCCGGGCATACATTGACCGGCCGGTCACATAGAAGTCCGGCGCTTTCGCAATCCCGTGGCAGGACTTCCCGCTGCATCTCTTGGCTGCTATCCCAGCAGTCTGTACAGCGTTTTCTTTAGCCGGCTCTCCCTATGAAAATGCCCGCATCACATTTGCGGGCCCCAACACTTGCCAGTCCTGCCTCAAAAATTGGGCAGGAATAAGGGATTTCCGGAGTGGGGGATATTTCAAGTGTAAGGCATGCGGCCCCGCAGGTGGTAACGGAAAGCCCGACGGCGGCGGTGAGCTTGCGCACAGAGGCGCCGGCCGCGCTACACCCCGAGGCGGCGCTGCAGCTTCTCGAACTCTTCTCGGTACTCGGGCTGCAGCCGGATCGCACCGTCGGCGTCGGCGTCCCGCAGGGCTTCCAGGTCTTCCATCGCGGGGTCGCTGAACCACTTGCCCACGCTCACCCCGTGCGCCGGAATGTAGATCCGGTGGATGTGGTCCCCCGCCGCAATGCTGCCGAGCCGCACCACCCGCAGATATGCCCCCACGCGGCCCGCGTCCCCGAACCGCTTGACCCATTGGGACTCCTGCATCCGGCGCTGGAACGTCGCACAGGGGATACGGGGCGAGGTCACTTCGACCTCCACGTCGAGCCCGATCTTCCAGCGTTCACCGATGATCGCATTCGTGGCGCTGATGCCGGCGATGCGCAGGTTCTCACCGAACATCCCCGGCGGGAGGTCGCGGCCGAGTTGTTCAGCCCAGTAGTCGGCGTCGTCCTGGGAGTAGGCGTAGAGCGCCTGGTCTTCGCCGCCGTGGTGGATGCGGTCGGCCTGGACATCGCCGTGGAGTCCCAGGCGATGGACCTTCACGGGACCCTCCACGGGGCGTTTGTCAATCGCCGTCACCCCCACGTTCCCGGAGTCGCTCAGCAACTGGTATACGCGGCAGACGGCAAGCACGGAAGCGGTGTCCATGGCACCAGTGTAGGCCCGGCCTAGGAGGGAGTTCCGGGAACGTAGGATGCTTCCATGAGCAGTGTTGGAGCAATTGACGTGTCCGATGTCCTGGCGATCGATTCCCTGTTGAGCGCCGACGAGCTGGCGGTGCGGGAAAAGGTCCGCGATTTCACCAGCCAGCGGATCCGTCCGGCCATCGCCGGCTGGTACGACGACGGCGTCTTCCCACTGGATCTCGCGCCGGAACTGGGCGAGCTCGGCGTGCTGGGCATGCAACTGCAGGGCTATGGCTGCCCAGGCCGCTCCGCCGTGGAATACGGCTTGGCCGCGATGGAGCTCGAAGCCGGTGATTCCGGTATCCGCACCTTCGTCTCGGTGCAGGGGTCCCTCGCCATGACGGCGATCCACCTGTGGGGTTCGGAGGAGCAGAAGCAACAGTGGCTCCCGCGGATGGCCGCCGGCGAGCTGATCGGCTGCTTTGCCCTCACCGAGCCCACGGCCGGCTCGGACCCGGCCGCCATGCAGACCTTCGCCCGCCGGGACGGCACCGGCGACGACGCCGGCTGGGTCCTTGACGGAGCCAAGCGCTGGATCGGACTCGCCTCCGTGGCGGACGTGCTGGTGGTGTGGGCGATGACCGACGACGGCGTGCGCGGCTTCCTGGTCCCCGCCGGCTCCCCGGGTGTCACCGCGACGCCGATCGGTCAGAAACTGTCGATGCGCGCCTCGATCCAGTGCGATGTCACGTTCGACGCGGTCATGCTGGGCCCGGAGGCGCTGCTGCCGGAGGCCCGGGGGCTGCGCGGACCCTTCAGCTGCCTGAACGAGGCACGGTATGGGATCGCCTGGGGCGCGATGGGCGCGGCCCGGGACTCCTACGAGGCGGCACTGAGGTATTCGCAGGAGCGGCTGCAGTTCGGCAGGCCGCTGGCCGGGTACCAGCTCACCCAGGAAAAGTTGGTCAACATGCTGCTCGAAGTCCAGAAGGGCACGCTGGTGGCACTGCAGCTGGGCCGGCTCAAGGATGCCGGGAAGCTGCGGCCGGAGCAGATTTCGCTGGGCAAGTTGAACAACGTCCGGGAGGCGATCGCGATTGCCCGCGAGGCCCGCACCATCCTGGGCGGGAACGGCATCACCCTCGACTATTCACCGCTGCGGCACGCCGCCAACCTTGAGTCGGTGCGCACCTATGAGGGCACCGACGAGGTGCACACCCTGGTCCTGGGCCAGCACATTACCGGGCTGGCCGCGTTCCGCTGACGGCTCGGGTGGGGTGACACTTTAAGGCAGTGTTCGGCAGCAGCATTGCCGTCATCTGCCACCTCGGCGGGGTCCCCCGGCACCCTCAGGCCGAGAAGCCGCCGTCGGCCTTGACCAGCTGGCCGGACACCCAGCGGCCCTCCGGCGAGAGCAGGAACGCCACGGTCCCGGCAACGTCCGCAGGAGTGCCCAGCCGGCCGCCGGGCTGCCGGCGGGCCAGCTCCTCACGCAGTGGCCCGTCCATCCAGCCGGTGTCCACCGGTCCCGGGTTGAGGGCATTGGCGCTGATTCCGAGCGCGCCCAACTCCCTGGCTGCGGCAATCACGATCCGGTCCAGGGCGCCTTTGGACGCCCCGTAGGGCAGGTTGAACGCGGTGTGGTCGCTGGTCAGTGCCACGATCGCGCCGCCGTCGGCCGGTGCCTGCCGGGCGAATGCCGCGATCAGCTGCCAACTGGCGCGGGTATTGACGGCAAAGTGCCGCTCAAACCTCGCCACGGACGTGTCCAGGATGCCGGAGTCCACGGACTCCGCGTGGCTGAGCACGAGCCCCTGCACGGTGCCGGCCCGCACCGCCGTCTCGGCCATCAGCCGGTCCACGGCCTGCGGGTCCTCGAAGTCGGCGGCCACTGCCGCCACCGAGGCTCCGCTCGCCTGCAGTTCCGCGGTGAGGCGTTCGACGTCGTCCGGCTGGACACCCCAGGGCATCCGGGTGTCGTAGTCCTGCCAGTACGTGAGCACCAGGTCCCAGCCGTCGGCGGCGAGCCGCCGCGCAATGCCGGCCCCGAGACCCGCGAGCCGTCCGACGCCGGTCACGAGGGCGGTCTTGCGATCCGCGGCCGGGGATTCCGGCGTCGTCAAAGTGGGATGCGGGGCCATGCGGCTCAGCCTAGCGTGACGGGCCGGACGGCAGGCTCGTGGCCCGGGGCAGATTCACTGCCCCGGTCGACTGGCGGGGCAACGGAGCCGCGCCGGAGGACCAGCAACCAGCACAGCATGAGGGCCAGGGCGCAAAAGACGCCTGCGCTGGAGGCCATAATCCAGAGCCCGGGCGTCTGGATGTCGAGGTTCTGCGCGCCGAGAGCGGTGCCGATCCTCTTCGGCGAGAAGAGGAACACGAGCACGGAGACGCCCAGCACTGCGCCCATGAGCCAGCGCGTGCGGCGATGGCGGTGCGCGGTTTCACGTAGGGTCCAGGCGAACGCGGGGAGGACGACGGCGACCCACACCCAGTGGTGGGACCAGGAGATGGGGCTAATGAGCAGCATGGTCAGTGCCGTCGCCGAGATGGCGACCACCCGGGCGCCCTGCTCGCTGGCGGATTCGATGATGCCGGCGGCCAGGGCCACGACCAGCAGGCTGAGCACCAGCCAGGGGGCGGTGACGGCTGCCTCCGGGACGCCGAAGTGCAGCAGGGCGCCTTTGAGCGACAGGTTGTCGACGTAGCCCGCCCCGCCGATCCGGGAGGTGTCCGGCAGGACGTGGAGCCAGAACTGCAGCGATTCCGCCGGGCGCAACAGCCCGCCGACCAGGACCGTGGCGAAGAATCCCGCGGCCATGTTCCGGAGGCCGCGCCAGTCCTTGCGGACCAGGAAATAGAGTCCAAAGACCAGCGGTGTCAGCTTGATGCCTGCGGCGACGCCCACCAGGAGCCCGCTGCCGGGGACGCCGCGGGCCCAGCGGGGATTCCGGGCCAGCAGATCCGCGGCCATCAGGCCCATCAGCAGGATGTTGATCTGCCCGAATGCCAGAGTCTCACGCCAGGGGCCGAGGTTGAGCACGGCCAGGACCAGGACGGCGGCGGCCCAGGAGTTGGCCGGGGAGCGGAAGGTGGCGCGCCAGTCTGCCTTGGCATTCCAGTAGCGGACCCCGCGGACCGCGACCCAGAGCCCGATAATGACGCCTGCGCCGTTGAACCAGTTCAGCGCCAGTTTCTCCGGCACCCGGGCCAGCAGGCTGAAGAGCAGGGCGGCGAAGGGCGGGTAGGTGAACGGCAGCCCGGGTCCGCCGGACCAGTCAACGTTGCCCTGGTAGAGGTCCGAGGGTGTCGGGCCCGCATCGTTGAGGATCTTGCCGCCGTACCAGTAGACGCTGAAGTCGAGCCCTTGCTCGCCCCAAACGGCCAGCCAGTGCCACGCCGCGTACGCCACGACCGCCACGGCCAGGGGAAGGAGCACGGCCGCGAGACTGGCACGGACGGAACGTACCCTGATGCGGCTCGGCGCCGGCCGGGGCGCGGCCGGGATTCCAGCCGGGCCTCCTGTCTGGACTCCGGCCGGCGGGACTCCGGCCGGCGGGGCGTGCGGGTTTTCGGCGTCGAGCAGTGACATGTGTGGATCCCCCCAATATTTGCTGCCGCGGGACGAAAGTGCAGCGAGCCGGCGGCGGCTGCCCCGGTCCCCGCCGTTCATCCTACAGAGCAGTCAGGCCGGGACAGGGACCCTGGTCTTCTGTCCGGTGTCCTTGCGGATGGTCGCGCTGATGACGGCGGCAATGGTGCACATGGCCGCTGCGGCAAACCACGCGTAGGTGTACTGGCCGGTGGCGTCCCGGACAGCGCCGGCTGCCAGCGCCGCCGCGGCGGCGCCGAGCTGGTGTGCGGCGAAGACCCAGCCAAAGACAACGCTGCCGTCTGCACCAAACACCTGGCGGCAGATCGCGGCGGTTGGCGGGACGGTGGCCACCCAGTCCAGGCCGTAGATGACCACGAACACGAGCATGCTGGGCTGGACTTCGGCGCTGAGCAGCAGCGGCAGGACGAGCAGCCCGATGCCCCGGAACTGGTAGTAGACCGCGAGCAGGATCCGCGGGTTGAACCGGTCCGTCAGCCAGCCGGAGGCGATGGTGCCGAGGATGTCGAAGATTCCGACGACGGCGAGCAGGCCGGCGGCGGTGGTTTCGGGCATGCCGTGGTCGTGCGCGGAGGGGATGAAGTGGGTACCGATCAAACCGTTGGTGGTGGCCCCGCAGATCGCGAAGCCCGCTACGAGCGCCCAGAAGGTCCGCACCTTGCTGGCCCGCTTGAGCACCTGGATCGCCCGGACGGCGGCGTTCCGGCGGGGTTCGGTTGATGCGGCCGGCAGCGCCTGCCCTTCGGTGGCCGCCACAGCCGGCTCGGCCGTGTCCATCGGCTCGGCGGCGTCGGCACCGTATGGCAGTGCGCCGACGTCGGCCGGTGAGTTCTTCAAAAACTTGAGCACCAGCGGCACCACGGCGAACGCGCCGGCGGCGATCAGCAGCGAAGCCTGCCGCCAGCCCGGGTTCTGGGCGAGGGCGGCGATGAAGGGCAGGAATACCAGTTGGCCGGCTGCGCTGCCCGCGGTGAGGATGCCGACCACGAGTCCGCGGCTCTTGGCGAACCAGGTGTTAGCGATCGTGGCGGCGAAGACCAGCGCCATGGAGCCGGTGCCGAGCCCGATCAGCAGCCCCCATGTCAGCAGAATCTGCCAGGACTGGCTCACCAGCACGGTCAGCGCGCTGCCGGCCCCGATAAGCACCAGCGCCACGGAGGTCACGGCGCGGATCCCGAAACGCTCCATCAGGGCCGCGGCAAACGGGGCGGTCAGGCCGAAGAGCACCAGATTGATGCTGACGGCAGCCGAGAGGACCGTGGTGGACCAGCCAAACTCGTTCTGCAGCGGCACCATCAGCACGCCGGGGGCCGCCCGGAATCCGGCGGCCCCGACCAGTGCAAGAAACGCGACGGCGGCGACGGTCCACGCCGGATGGATCCGGCGCCGGGTTCGGGGGCGGGCTGTGGTTTGTGGCTCGCTCATGCCGCGGTTCCGTTCTCTTGTGTCGTCTCCTGTGTCACTGGGGCGGTGGCGAGGGGTACCGGGTTGGCGGTCCGGGTGAGGCTGTGCCAGCTGGTATTTTCGGCGGTGAGCCGTTCACCGCAGGCCGTGCAGCTGTCCGCCGAGGTGGTGCGTTGCCCGCAGCCGCTGTGGACCACGAACATGTGTGCCTGTTCGGACGGCGCGGCAAGGTGTTTCTCGGCCCAGATCACGACGGCGTTGAGTACCGGCAGGGCATCTTCGCCCTTGGCGGTGAGCACGTACTCCTGCCGGCGCCGGCCGCCGTCGTCATACGGCCGGCGGCTGAGCAGCCCGGCCTCGACCAGGCCAGCCAGCCGACGGGTGAGGACCGAGTCAGAGGCCCCCAGCCGGGCCTTCATGGCGTCGAAGCGCCCGTTGCCGAAAAAGATCTCGCGGAGGACCAATATGCCCCAGGGATCGCCGAGGATATCCAGGCCGCGGGCCATGCTGCAGCTGCGCGCGGACCAGTCGGATCGAAGTGCCATATCGGCAGACTAGCTGGCTATCTTCAAGAAAGCTAGCCCCTGGACTGTAAACTAACGCGCTGCCCGCAGCGCAGCGCGGGAGGGCCGGTAGGCCAGCGCCCAGTAGACCAGCATCGCCATCCCGCAAACCACGCCCAGGCTCGCGACAATGAGTTGCCACTGCGTCTGCGGGTCCTTGCCCCATTCGTGCGCCCCGGCCATGACCGAAAGATACTTGGGGGTCAGATAGAAGGCGACGGCGGAGGCGGCCAGGATGATCCAGCCGGCGAGCCGCATCCTGCCGTTGCGCGACGGAATCCGGTGGATCGCGAACCCCATGCACGGCAGCGCGACGGCCATCCAGACCCAGTGGTGTGACCAGGACACCGGGCTGATCAACAGCATCAACAGGGCGGTGGCGGACACGGCGACGAAGTTCTCCTCCGCCTCGACCGCCCATTTGATCACGAGCGCAGCCACGGCAGCGAGGGCGAGGGAAATCACCAGCCACACCAGGGTCGTCAGGGAAGAGTCCGGCAGGCCCAGGTGCAGCAGCAGGCCCTTGACCGAGAGGTTGTCCACGTACGCAGGGCCGCCGATCCGGCCCGTGTCCGGCAGGATCTTGGTCCAGAAAGTCACCGACGCCGTGGGCAGGACGGCCCACGCCAGCGCGATCGACCCGAAGAAGCCGACGGCCATCCAGCCAAGGGCTTTGAAGTCGCGGCGGACCAGGAAATACAGCCCGAAGGCGAGCGGGGTCAGCTTGATCCCGGCCGCGATCCCGATCAGCAGCCCGGCCGGCCAGCGGAATCCGCCCGCGCTCGGTTTCCCCGCCCGCACCATCCCGGATTGCGGTTTCCCATCCAGTGCTTTCCCGTCCCGCAGCTTCCCATAAAGGGCGAAGTCGGCGAGGATCAGGCCCATCAGGATGATATTGATCTGGCCGAAGTCGAAGGTGTCCCGCCAGGGCCCCAGCAGCAGGATGGCAGCGGTGCCGGCGAGCGCCACGGCCCGGAACCGCCAGTCCGCGGCCGCGTCCCGCCAGCGGCGCAGCCCGAAGTAGTGCCGGGTCAACCAGGCGGACACGACGGCGGCGCCGAGCAGGGCCGTGGCAACGAAGATGAGGCTGCCGGCGCTTTGGCCCAGCGTGGCGAGGGCGGCGAAGACCAGGGCGGCGAAGGGCGGGTAGGTGAACGGCAGCCCGTCGCGGGGGGCGTAGAGCTCGTTCACGCCCGCCTCGCCGGTCTGCAGTACGCGGTTCCCGCCATAGAAGTAGACCTCAAAGTCGTTCATCAGCGGAATGTACGCGGAGTACAACACCACCAGCGCGGCGGCGACGGCGGCCGCGCCGGCCGCCGTCGCGATCCAACCGCGCGTGGTGGTGCCGGCTGCTTTGGAAACGACGGTCACCGGCGGCTAACTGCCCGGCTCAAGGCGCGCGAACGCCTGCTCGAGGTCCGCGATCAGGTCCTCGACGTCCTCGATGCCGCAGGACAACCGGATCAGGTTCACGGGAACGGCCAGTTCGGTGCCCCTGACCGAGGCGTGCGTCATCTCCGAGGGGTAGTTCATCAGGGATTCGATGCCGCCCAGGGACTCCGCCAGGGTGAACACGGAGGTGGACTCGGCCACCGTGCGTGCCGCCGCCTCGCCGCCCTTGAACTGCACGGAGATCATCCCGCCGAACTTCTTCATCTGCTTTTTGGCGAGCTCGTGGCCCGGGTGCGAAGGCAGGCCCGGGTACAGCACGGCCTCCACCTCCGGGCGCTCCAACAGCCATTCGGCCACGGCCTGGGCATTGTCGCTGTGCCGGTCCATGCGCACGCCGAGGGTCTTCAGGCCGCGGGTGGTGAGGAACGCGTCCATCGGACCGGACACGGCGCCAACGGCGAACTGTACGAAGCCGATCTTCTCGGCCAGCGCGGCGTCGTTGACGATGATGGCGCCGCCGACGACGTCGGAGTGCCCGCCGATGTACTTGGTAGTGGAGTGCACCACGACGTCGGCGCCGAGCGCCAGCGGGTTCTGCAGGTACGGCGAGGCGAAGGTGTTGTCCACCACCAGGAGGGCGCCGGCGAAGTGCGCCACCTCAGCCAGCGCTGCAATGTCGGTGATCTTCATCATCGGGTTCGACGGCGTCTCGACCCAGACCAGGCGGGTCTTGCCGCCGCCGGAAGCCGAGCCGCCTGCCGCGACGGCCGTCGCGACAGCGTCAAGGTCGGACATGTCCACCGGGGTGTTGCCGATCCCCCACTCGCCCAGGACGCGGCTGATCAGCCGGTACGTGCCACCGTAGGCATCATTGCCGAGCACGATGTGGTCCCCGGGACGGGTCAGGGCGCGGATCATCGAGTCCTCGGCCGCCAGCCCCGAGCTGAAGGAGAACGCTGCGGTACCGCCCTCCAGCGCGGCGAGCTGCTCCTGCAAGGCGTCGCGGGTGGGGTTGGTGCCGCGGCCGTATTCGTAGCCGGCCCGGAGACCGCCGATTCCGTCCTGCGCATAGGTGGAGGAGAAGTGCACCGGGGGCACCACCGCGCCGGTGCGCGGCTCGAAGGCCTGGCCGGCGTGCACGGCGCGGGTGTTGAAGCCGGCGTTGGTCGCGGAAGAGCTTTCTGGCTGGGACATGGGACTCCTTGAACTGGTCAGTTGCTGAGGTACGCGAGCAGGTCGTGGCGGGTCAGGATCCCCACCGGGGCACCGACGAACGTCACCATCAGGGTGTCCGCGTCGGAGAGGAGTTCACGGGCCGTGGAGATCGATTCGAGCGAACCGATCACCGGAAGCCGGGCCTCCATGTGGTCGGAAATGTTGTCCGTAAGGGTGGCTTCACCGCGGAAAAGCTTGGCCGTCAGGGTGCGCTCGTCCACCGAGCCGAGGACTTCGCCCATCACCACCGGGGGCTCGGCGGACAGCACCGGGATGTGCGAGACGCCGTACTCGTTCATGATGTTGATGACGTCCCGGACGCTCTCGTTGGGGTGGATATGCACCAGGTCCGGCAATTCGCCGGTCTTGGACTTGAGCACTTCCTCCACTGAGGCTTCGTCGCCGCCGGCTAGGAATCCGTAGGAACGCATCCACTGGTCATTGAAAATCTTCGCCAGGTAGCCGCGGCCGGAGTCCGGCAGGATCACGACGACGACCGCGTCGGCCGGCAGGTCCTTGGCGGCCTGGAGCGCGGCGACGACGGCCATGCCGGAGGAACCGCCCACCAGCAGGCCCTCCTCGCGGGCCAGCCGGCGGGTCATCGAGAAGGAGTCGGCGTCGCTGACGGCGATAACGTCGTCCGGAACGGCCTTATCGTAGTTGGCCGGCCACATGTCCTCGCCGACGCCTTCGACGAAGTAGGGCCGGCCGGTGCCGCCGGAGTAGACCGAACCGGCAGGGTCGGCCGCGATGATCTTGACCACGCCGCCGTCGGACGCCGCGCGGCCGGCGGAGATGTCCTTGAGGTAGCGGCCGGTGCCGGTGATGGTGCCGCCGGTGCCGGCGCCGATCACGCAGTGCGTGATCTTGCCGTCCGTGTCATTCCAGATCTCCGGGCCGGTGGACTCGTAGTGGCTGGCCGGCGCGGCCGGGTTGGAGAACTGGTCCGGCTTGTAGGCGCCGGGGATTTCGGTGACCAGGCGGTCCGAGACGCCGTAGTAGCTTTGCGGGCTGTCCGGGGCGACGGCCGTGGGTGTCACCACGACTTCCGCACCGTACGCCTGGAGCACGGCACGCTTGTCCTCGCCGACCTTGTCCGGGACCACGAAGATGCAGCGGTAGCCCTTCTGCTGCGCCACGAGGGCCAGGCCGACGCCGGTGTTGCCGGAGGTCGGCTCCACGATGGTCCCGCCGGGCAGGAGCTTGCCGCTGCGCTCCGCCTCGTCGATCATCTTGGCGGCGATGCGGTCCTTGATGGACCCGCCGGGGTTCAGGTATTCGAGCTTTACCAGCACCGTGGCGGCGATGCCGTCGGTCACGTGGTTGAGTTTGACGAGCGGCGTGTGGCCGATGAGGTCCAGGATGGACTGGGCGTACTTCATAGGTACAAAGTTACCGTCTCCGCGGCCGCGCGCTGGCCTCGTCGCGTTGGCACCGGCTCGGGTGCGAGGATTGGGCGGTGAAGCGACGGAACTGGCTGAAGACACTGCGGAGCTACCTGGTTCCCGGCGGAATGCTCTTGGCCGGGACCGCGGCGCTGGCCACCGGGCTCCTCCCCTGGCCCGCCTTCGAGGAGCTCACCGGCCGCACGGTGCCGGTGCTGGGCTTCGTGGTGGCCATGTCCCTCGTGACGGAATTGGTCGACGACGCCGGCCTGTTCCGGGCGGTCACCGACCGACTGGCCGCTCTCGGCCGGGGACGCGTCCGGCTGCTGTGGCTCCTGGCGATTGCCCTGGCAGCGGTGTCCACCATCTTTCTGTCGCTGGATACGACGGCGGTGCTGGTGACCCCCGTCGTGGTGTTACTGGCCGTGCACGCACGGATTCCCCCGCTGCCCTTCGCCCTGACCACCATCTGGCTCGCGAACACCGCCTCGCTCCTGCTGCCAGTGTCCAACCTGACCAACCTGCTGGCCCAGGGCCGGCTTGGTCTCAGTCCGGCCGGGTTCGCCGTTCTGGTCTGGGCGCCGGCGCTGGTGGGGATCCTGCTTCCCCTGGCGCTGCTGTGGCTGGCCTTTCGTAAGGAGCTGCGCGGCCGCTACAGCCCGCAGCCTGCCCACCGGGTGCGGGACAGGGTGCTGCTCTATGCCTCGGCCGGCGTGATGCTGGTCCTGCTGCCGGCCCTAGTGTCCGGTATCCCGGTCTACCTGCCTGCTGCCGCCGCCGCCGTCGTCCTTCTGGTGCTGTTCCTGTGGCGCCGCCGCTCGACCCTGCGCTGGTCGATGGTCCCCTGGCGGCCGCTCATGCTTACCGTTGGCCTGTTCATGGTGGTTGAGGCGATGCACGCCAACGGGCTGACGAAGGCGTTGGCGACCGTCGCCGGATCCGGGGACAGCCTGCCCGCGCTGCTCCAGCTGGCGGGGCTCGGCGCCGGAGCGGCAAACGCTGTCAACAACCTGCCGGCATACCTGGCTCTCGAGCCGGTGGGCGGCTCGCCGCTGCGGCTCGCGGCACTGCTGATCGGCGTGAATTTCGGCCCGCTGGTGACCCCCTGGGCGTCGCTGGCGACGCTGCTCTGGCACGAACGCCTGCGCGCCCTCAACGTGGAGATCCGCTGGGGCGGTTTCGCGCTGGCCGGGCTGGTCGCCGTCGTCCTCACCGTCCCGCTGGCGGTCGTGGCCCTGTGGCTGGCCAGCGGCATGCCCTGAGCCGCCGCGGCCCGGGCCCCGGCGCGTCAGGCGCCGAGGTCGTCCGCGGCCGAGCCGGCGCCTCCCGCACGCGGGGCGTTCTGCCAGAGTCCGACGATATTACCTTCGGTGTCCCGGAAGTACGCGGTCCAGCCCATGGCGCCGACTTCCTCCCGCGGCCTGACAGTGCTGCCGCCCAGCGAGTTGATCTTCTCCAACGCCGCGTCGATGTCATCAACGTCCACGGTGACCACCGGGGACTTGAGGTCTCCTTCACGGCGGAACATGCCGCCGTTGATGGAGCCCGCAACGGAGGGCATGCCCGTCGCGTCCGTCGGCGTCGTCTTGATCATGGCGTAGCTCATCTCCGGCATGGCGCTGACTTCCCAGCCGAAGGCGGAACTGTAGAACTTTCCCGCACGGTCCTCGTCCTCTGCGGGGATTTCGAAATGCACCACTCCACCAGCCATCACATGCTCCTCACCATCAGGGGTTAGCCCACGGACAGGCACCGGAAATTCGTGCCACAGCCGGATTCTAGTCCTCGAGGGGGACGCCGATAAGGGCCCCCGGGGTTCCGTCGCGGCACCGCCTGTACCGCCGCGGCGCCGCGACGGATGACTCCGCCGTCGGCCCGTCGTGGGAACATATTCGGGTGACCATTGCAGAGCTTCCCGCCGGCGCGGCCGCCGCGGCGGATGCGTCCCTGCGGTGGCATCCTGCCGGACCGTACGATCTGCTGCAGACCTTGGGCACGCTCCGCCGCGGCCATGGCGATCCCTCGATCCGGGTCGCCGCGGAGGGCCTCTGGATGGCCTTTACGACGGCGGGCGGCCCGGCGTCGCTTTGCCTGACCGTCACCGGTCCGGCCGCCGCGCCCTGCATCGAAGCGCGCGCCTGGGGCGCGGGGGCGGGCCGTGCGGTCGAGGCCGTCCCCCGGCTGCTGGGCCGCGACGACGACTGGACAGCCTTCGACGAACCGGCTTTCCACGCCACCCTCCCGCGGATGGTGGCCGAAGCCCGGCGCCGGAACCTTGCCCTCCGGCTGCCGGCCACCGGACGGATGATCGACTCGCTGGTGCCCACGGTCCTGGAGCAGAAGGTCACCGTGATCGAGGCGCGCCGCGCCTACCGCTACCTGATGTACCGCTTCGGGACGCCGGCGCCCGGCGCCGGCACCGTGGCCCCCGCCAACCTCCTGGTCCAGCCCACGCCTGAGCAGTGGCTGCGCATTCCGTCCTGGGAATGGCATAAGGCCGGCGTGGGGCCGCAACGCGCGGCCACCATTATGCGGGCGTTGCGCTCCGCTGCCGCGCTGGAGCGTCTGGCGGCGCTGCCGGCGGCCGAGGCGGCCGCAAAGCTCCAGGTGATCCCCGGGATCGGCGTCTGGACGGCGGCCGAGGTGGTGCAGCGCACGCACGGCTGTCCGGATTCAATCGCGGTGGGCGACTACCATCTGGCGGCGTGCGTCGGCGCCGCCCTGACCGGCCGGAGGACGGACGACGCCGGCATGCTTCGGTTACTGGCCCCCTGGGCCGGCCACCGGCAGCGCGTGGTCCGCATGATCGGCCTCAGCGGCTTCCGGAAACCGGTCTTCGGCCCGCGGATGACCATCCAGGACCACCGCCGGCATTGACGCCGGCGGGCCGGGACCCGAGGGACGGTCAGAGCCGGAGCCGGGCCACGGCCTCCTGCCGCATGTCCACTTTGCGGATCTTGCCGGACACGGTCATCGGGAAGCTCTCCCGGACGTCCACGTAGCGGGGGATCTTGTAGTGCGCCAGCTTGCCGCGGCAGAATTCCGCCAGGCCCGCGGCGTCCAAAGTCGCTGCTCCGGGCTTGAGGATCACACAGGCCATCAGTTCCTCGCCGTAGGTGGCGTCCGGGACCCCGATGACCTGCACGTCCTGGATGTCCGGATGGGTGTACAGGAACTCCTCGATCTCGCGCGGATAGACGTTTTCGCCGCCGCGGATCACCATGTCCTTGATCCGGCCCTCGATCACGAGGTAGCCGTCCTGGTCCATCCGGGCGAGGTCTCCGGTGTGCATCCAGCCCTCGGCGTCGATCGCCTCCGCGGTCTTGTCCGGCTGGTTCCAGTAGCCCTGCATCACGGAATAGCCGCGGGTGCACAGCTCGCCGATCTCGCCGCGCTGCAGCACCGCCCCGGTGGCCGGGTCCACCACCCTGCTCTCCAGCTGCGGCATGGTCCGGCCTACGGTCTGCGTTCGTTGCGCCAGGGTGTCCACGCCGCGGGTCATGGTGGAGACCGGCGACGTCTCCGTCATGCCGTAACAGATGGCCACGTCGCGCATGTTCATTTCTGCGATCACCCGCTTCATCACCTCGATGGGGCACAGTGAACCCGCCATCACGCCGGTGCGCAGCGTTGAGAGGTCGTAGGAGGCAAAGTCCGGCAGGGCGAGTTCGGCGATGAACATGGTCGGCACGCCGTACAGGGACGTCCCGCCGAAATCCTGCACAGCCTCCAGAGCGGCCGCCGGGGAGAACCCGCGGCCCGGAATGATGGTGGCGGCGCCGTGGCTAAGTGCCGCCAGGTTGCCGATCACCATCCCGAAGCAGTGGTAGAACGGCACCGGCAGGACCACGCGGTCATGCTCGGTGTAATCGAGCAGTTCCCCGATGGAGTAGCCGTTGTTGAGCAGGTTGTGGTGGGTGAGGGTGGCGCCCTTCGGGAAACCGGTCGTGCCGGAGGTGTACTGCAGGTTGATCGCGTCGTACGGGTTCAGTTCGGCCATCCGCGCCTTCAAACCGGCATGTGCGACGTCGTCGGCCCGCTTCAGCAGCTCAGCGTACGTCCGCTCCGCCTCGCTTTCAGGGTCGCCGGCGGTGAGGCCGGGCAGTCCGGCGTCGGGCAGGAACACGAGTTCGCGCAATTCGGGGCATTCGGCCAGGGCCTGCCGGGCCATGCCGGTGTAGTCGCTGTTCTTGTCCGACGGCGCCGCCACCAGCATCCGCATGCCGTTCTGCTTCACGACAAACTCGAGTTCGTGGCTGCGGTAGGCCGGATTGACGTTGACCAGGATGGCCCCGATCTTCGCCGTGGCATACTGCAGGATGGTCCATTCAGCGCAGTTGGGGCTCCAAATCCCGATCCGGTCCCCCTTCACGACGCCGAGGGCCAGCAGCGCGCGGGCCAGCCGGTCGACGTCGTCGTTCATCTTGGTGTAGCTCCACCGCCGGGCTTCCCCGCCCGGGACCGCCGCGGCCTCAATCAGTGCATCGTGGTAGGGAAACTGGGCGACGATCCGTTCGAAATGATCGCCGATGGTTTCCTCGATCAGCGGGACGTCAGAGTCCCCGGCTGTGTACGCAAGCATGGTGTGACGCTACCAACACTGCGGCGGCATGAGAAGGGTAATACGTGGAAGTCCTAGGAAATGTCCGGAACATTTTCCGGCCCCGGCGCGAGCGCCCGGTAGGGTGAAAGCCATGAGCGCACCCATTGACCTGCGGGCCACTTTCATCCCGAACGACGGCGAATTCTTCCGAGTGAAGCTTGCCCTGGAAATCGCGATCGACGAGGTGGTGAACGAGCCGGGCTGTCTCCGCTACGAACTGACCGAGGCGGCCGAGGACAAGCTGGTACTGACCGAGCAGTGGGCCTCGCAGGAGGATCTGGACAAGCACGCCAAGGGGACGGCGCTCCAGGATCTGAACGAGTCCCTGAGCGCACTGCTGGCCGAGCCCGTCAAATTGGAAAAACTCTAAGTCAGTTGCTGGAGCCGACCTAGGCGTCAGGGATCTGGGTGCCGTCCTGAGGGGCGGCGGCCTCAGCCTGCGAGCGCGCCACGTGCGCGTGGACTTCCGCCATGTCCAGGCCCTTGACGGCGTCAACCACCTGCTCCAGCTGCTGGGCGTTCAGGGCGCCAGGCTGGGAGAAGACCAGGACCTTTTCGCGGAAAGCCATCAGCGTGGGGATCGAGGTGATGCCGGCCTCGGCGGCGAGCTGCTGTTCGGCTTCGGTATCCACCTTGGAGAACACCACGTCCGGGTGCTTCTCCGAGACGGCCGCGTACGTGGGACCAAACTGCTTGCACGGGCCGCACCATTCGGCCCAGAAGTCTACGAGGACAATATCGTTGCCCTCGACGGTCGATGCGAACTGTTCACCTGTAATGTTTACCGTTGCCATGCTTCAACGGTACGCGAGCCGCTGCGAAAGTTGCCTGCTTTTCGCTCTTGGCAAATCCTGCGGGCTTAGGCCCAGACGTGCGGAGCCGGACGGCGCGCACCCGGCAGCGCGTTGGTTTCGCGCCAGTCGTGAATCCATTCCGGCAGTTCCAGGTCCGCCGGAGGCTCCCCGAATTCGCGGATGATCTCGTCCTGGCTGACCGGTTTGCCCTTGCTGACAAGCCGGGTAGCAATGTGCGCACGGGCATAAATTTCGCCGTCGACCACCATGCGCTGCTCGAAGTAGATGGCCTTCTCGTCGAGGCCGATGACCTTGGTCTCGATCGTGTAGCGCTGCCACAGTTGCAGGGAGCGGCGGAAGGCGATGGTCTCCCCCGCCACCACCGGCGTCCAGCCGCGCCCGCGGATGGCCTTCCAGGTGCCGCTGCGCGCCATCAGGTCGAACCGGCCCAGGTCCATCAGCGAGAAGTACATGCCGTTATTGACATGCATCGCGATGTCAATGTCCGTGGGCAGCACGCGAAGCGGCAGCGAGGACGTCTCCCAAATGCTCAGCGGGGAGCGTCGGGCGGACTGGATCAGCAAGATCAGGGTGCGGAGCAACAGATGCATGGGATCTATGTTACTCACGAGTAACAACAGTGCCAAGCAGTTCCCGGTACCGATCCCCGCCAGCTCATCAGCCGGCGGCGATGAGCTCCACTTCGAAACCATCCGAATTCACCAGGTACGCGGCAAAGTGTTCCGGACCGCCGGCGTGCGGATATTTGTCCGGGAACAGTTCGGTCCAGCCGTTCGCGGGAGCATCCGCGGCCACCATGTCCACCTGCTGCCGGGTTCCGGCGTGGAACGCCAGGTGGTTCAGCCCGGGCGCGGTCCGGCGGTGGGTCCGGCCGCTCAGGGCCGGGGACTCCTCGACGACGATGTACGTGGATCCGCGCCGCCAGCTCCGCCCTCGGGGCCAGTCCTGATACTGGTCGTAGCCGAGTCCGGACAGCAGCCAGCCCCATTCGTCCCGCGCCCGGCCCAGGTCCGGCACCCACAGTTCGACATGGTGCAAGGCACCGAGGGATTCGTCAGCCACGTTCCGAGTCTTGCACGCGGCTCAGTGCAGGATGCGCTGGAACAGGACGTGGTCCTGCCAGGAGCCGGCGATCTGCAGGTACTCCGGGGCCAGCCCGATTTCGCGGAAGCCGGTGCGCTCCAGCACTCTGCGGGAGGCGGCGTTGTGCTTCAGCGTGGCGGCCTGGATCCGGTGCAGGCCAAGCCGGGTCCGGGACGCCTCGATAACGTGGCCCACAGCGGCCGAGGCGATGCCTTGGCCGTTGAATTCCTGGTCCACCCAGTAGCCGAGGTTGGCGCTGAGGAACGGACCGCGCACCATCCCGGTCAGCGCCATGGCGCCCACGGCCCGGTCGCCCGCCAGCAGGATCCACGGCAGGCCGGTCCCGGCGGCGAGCGAGCCGAGTTTTTCACCAATGTTGGCGTGCTGGCCCGCCGTCGTGAAGAACTCGGCGCTGCGGAGGGGCTCCCACGGGGCCAGATGCTCCCGGTTCCGCCGGTAGGCGGCGCCCAGCCGCTCCGCGTCGGAGCTTCTAAGCACCCTGATCGTAACGTCGCCGGGCAGCTCCGCCGCCAGCCCGCCGCCGCCGTCAATCATTGGTCCCAATATTTCTGGATCTTCCCGGCCGCCGCCGACAGCCCGCCGATCGGCACCGAGCATTCGCCCATGCCGCGGTCCGGCCACTGCGCCACGACCCGGAGGTCACCGTCCGAAGGCAGCGGCCACACCCAGAATTTGGCGGAGCAGCTCGCCTCCTCGTCGCTGCCCGCGCCGCCTCCACCCCCGGCCGGCATGAGGACCGGCCCGTCGGGCGCGGTCTCCTCGGGACCCCAGGGACGCATGCCGTCCACCGTGGCCTTCTGGCCGTCCGGATAGCCGACGCCGAAGCGGAGCCCGCCGCCGTCGCCCGCGGCACCGCGGCGGAAACCGGGCCGGTTGAAGCACTGCTCGGTCACCGCGGCCCATTCCGCGTCGGTCTCGCTCCCGCGTCGGACCGTCCAGACCAGCTCGATCACGCACCCGGTGGTGAACACCTCAGCACTCTTCACCGCCATCACCAGCCGCGGGGTGCGCTGGAGGAAGCAGCCCACAGAGACGACGGCGGGCAGCTCATCCGACGGCGGCGCAGCCCAGACAGGAGGAACGTGTCTGGGCATCCGCGGCCGCTGCGGTGGGGTCGGCACCCCGTCGAAGAAGTTCATGCCCTCATCCTCGCACTGCGGTCAAGGACGCCGGCGGGTCCGGGCCCCCGGTGTCCGAAGGCCAGTCCGTGTGCGCGTCCCGCCCGGGAAGGATCAACCGAATGGTTGACCGGCGGACCAACCATTCGTCCAGCCGGTATCAACCGCCTGCACCATGGCGCCGGAGCCGGCCGGCGGGAGAGTTGATGGAGGAGCTTTTCGGCCCCCGCTCAACCCACTGAAAGAAGAACGACCGTGTTTCTTGCTATCCGCGATATCCGCTTTGCCAAGGGCAGGTTCGCCCTGATGGGCGGCGTCGTTGCCCTGATCACCCTGCTGCTGGTCATGCTCTCGGGGCTGACGGCGGGCCTGGGTGATCAGTCAACCTCCGCCATCGGCAAACTCGGCACCGTCAACAGCAGTGGAGTCCCGTCGAAGGCCGTGGACAGCGTCGTCTTCGGCGCGCCCGGGCTGAACGAGCCCAAGGCTTCCTACACCGAAAGCGAAGTCACCGCCGCGCAGGTCGATAGCTGGAAGAACCGGGCCGGGGTGCAAGATGCAGAAGCCGTCGGCATCAGCCAGACCCGCTTCCAGGCCGTGGCCGCAGACAGCGGAGCCGGTACCGGCACCACCAACGTCGCCGTCTTCGGCGTCGCACCCGAAGGCCATCTGGCCCCTTCCCGCGTCAGCGCCGACACTGTCGTGATAGGCAAGACGGTGGCCCAAGCCCTTTCCCTGGCCGCCGGTGACAAAGCCAACGTCGGGGGCGCCGAGCTAACTGTCAGCGCCGTGGTCGAGGACCAGTGGTACTCCCACACCAGCGTGGTCTGGACAGCGCTTCCGACTTGGTCCAAGCTGGCGCACCTGAGCGACCCTGGACAGCTCGGAACCGTCGCCGCCGTCACGTACAAGGCAGGCGTCGCCGTCGACGAGGCGGCCGCCAACACCGCAGCCCACACCGTCAGCGCATCCCGCACGGGTTCCTTCCAGGCCCTGGGATCCTACAAGAGTGAGAACGGCTCCCTGACCCTGATGCAGGCCTTCCTCTACGGCATCTCCGCCCTTGTCATCGTGGCCTTCCTGACGGTCTGGACCGTGCAGCGGACCCGCGACATCGCGGTTCTCAAAGCCATGGGTGCGTCCGGCGGGTACGTCCTGCGTGATGCCATCACGCAGGCAGCCATCGTCCTGCTCGCCGGCGCCGGGCTCGGCGGCGGGATCGGCATCCTCGGCGGATTCTTCGCGGCGAAGGCAGCCCCCTTCCTGGTCACTCCCGCGACGACGTTGCTGCCCATCTTCGGAATCATCGCCCTCGGCATGGCCGGCGCGGCGCTGGCAGTGCGCCGGGTCACCAAGGTCGACGCCCTCATCGCCCTCGGCGGCAACTAAAACCCCTTCCGGCCAGCAGCGCCCCGCCCGAACACCTCCACAAAAGGAAGTACCACCATGTCCTCTGCACCTCGTCCCTTGAACGTCGTCAACGCCAGCACCAGCCCCAGCCCCCTGAACCTCGTCAACATCACCCTCGAATACCCGGACGGCGACGGGACCATCAAGGCCTTGGATGCCGTGAACCTCACGGTCCAGGCAGGCCAGATGATCTCCCTCGTGGGCCCGTCCGGATCCGGCAAGTCCAGCCTCCTGGCCGCCGCCGCCACCTTGGTCCGCCCTACCCATGGCCTGGTGCTCATCGACGGCACCGACGCCACCGGGCTCGGCGACAAGGACCTCACCGCACTGCGGCGGGAGAAGATCGGCATCATCTTCCAGCAGCCTAATCTCCTCGCGTCCCTCACCGCCGCGGAACAACTCGTGATCGGTGACCATCTGCGCGGGAGGTCAGTCAAAGCAGCCCGCGCCAAAGCCGCGGAACTGCTCGACGTCGTCGGGCTCGCCTCCAGCGCGGACAAGCGGCCGCACCAGCTCTCCGGGGGGCAGCGCCAGCGCGTCAACATCGCCAGGGCGCTGATGGGCGACCCCAAGGTCCTGCTCGTCGACGAGCCCACGGCGGCCCTGGACCACGAACGCAGCGACTCCATCGTCCGGCTCCTGCGCCGCGTCACCGACGAATTCATGGTCGCCACCGTCATGGTCACCCACGACACCGAATTCGTCCCGCTGACCGACTCCGTGGCCACCATGCGCGACGGCCGGCTCACCACCCCCGTGCTCACCCTGGCCTAACGGCCGCCGCTGCTCCCCGAAGAATCACGCCACTACACCATCAGCAAAGGATCACCCCATGAAGAAGCTCTACTGTGCCAGCCTTGCGTACCTGATCGCCGGGCTGGCCTCCGGCCTGTTCTATCGCGAATACACCAGGGCCAACGATTTCACCGGGGCCAGCCAACTTTCTGTGGTCCACACCCACCTTCTGGCCCTGGGCATGCTCTTCTTCCTTGCCGTCCTGGCACTGGACAATATCTTCCGCCTGTCCGGCTCGCGCGTCTTCAACGCGTTCTTCTGGACCTACAACGCCGGACTGGTCGTCACGACGGCGATGATGGTCCTCAGCGGCGTCTTTGCCGTGCAGGGCATCGCGCAGTCGGCGGCGATGGCAGGCATCGCCGGCCTCGGGCACATCGGCCTCACGGCCGGACTGGTCCTGCTTTTCATCGCCCTGGGCAAGCGCGTCTCCGGCAAAGAAGTATCCGAAGCGGCATTCAGCACCGCCGGCTGACCCCGCGGCGACCCGCGGAAGTGAGACCAACGCCCGGCTTAGTCGCCGGCCCCGGCCAGGGCAATGACCATCCGCTCCATTCGGGCGACGCCGGCGAAGCGGCCGGCGTTGTCCGTCACCAGGAGTGACTCGAACCGTTGGCCCCGGGCCCTGGTCATTGCACGGGCCAGGGCCTGGCTCAACGGCGTATCGAGATTCACGCGCATTCCCGGGCTGACCACGCCCAGTGCGGACGCCCCGGCGTCCAGAACTGCCACCGGCCGGAGGTGCTCGCCGATCAGGACGACGGCCTCCAGCGCGGGGTTGGCGGCGAAGGCTTCGGCCGCCTGCGTGACACTCGCCACCGTCGTCGCCGGTTCGACGACGTCGCGGATGACAGTCTTGCGGTCTGCCGGGCGGGTGCTGGCCAGTCGGTGCGCCAGGTCAAGGTCGATGCCGGCCCATGGCGGAGCGGGCCGGGCCAGGTAGTAGCCCTGCACGAGAGGGACGCCCAGTGACACCAGTGCGTCCAGTTCCTCGGACCGTTCCACGCCCTCCGCCAGGATCCACGCATCGACCTGGCTGGCGAACGCACCGAGCATCCCGATCAGGGCCCGCTTCGCCTCATCCCGGTCGACGTCCTGGATCAGGGCGCGGTCGATTTTGATCAGGGAAGGCCGCAAGGCCAGCAGGTGCCGCAGCCCCGCGTAACCAGCGCCGGCGTCGTCGACGGCGATCAGGGCGCCGGCGGCGCGCAGCTGGTTGAGGTCCGGCTCCAGCTCCACATACGACTCAATGGGGGTCTGCTCGGTGAGCTCGACAATGAGCCCGCCCAGTTTGCCCTGGTCGCGCCATACGCCGCGGATGCTCTCCGAGGTCAGCAATTCCGGGGAGACATTAAGGGTCAGGAAGCAGTTGGCCGGCAGCGCATCCCGTGCCGTCAGTGCCTGACGCAGCGCCGCGGACTCGAGCTCTGCGGCTTTTCCGTGCTGGCGCGCAGCAGCGAACCAGATCTCCGGGTTCTTTTCGGCGTAGCCGGGAAACCGCGCCAGCGCCTCGTAGCCCACCACCGTGCCCCGAGAGGTATCCACGATGGGCTGATAGGCAGCCGCCAGTCCCTCGCCGCGGCAGGCCGAAGCCAGCAGGCTCTCCCAGTCCGGGGCCGCGGACCCGCCGGCCCCGGCGCCTGGGATGTCGGCCGCCGGAATCAACTAGCCGCGTGGATCGCTTTGCGGACCGACCCGACGAGTTCAGCGGGCAGTTCGGTCAGGCCGTGCACCGACGCCGCGTGGGCACCGACTTTGACCAGAATTTCGTCCTCGGTGCTGCAGACCCAGCGGGCTTCACAACCGGGAACAACGTCACCACATGCAAACGACTTCATTACAGCTCCTCAGGCTCAACGATCGACGCGCTTTACCCTACTCTCCAGTAGCGCAGTATCGGCCGATTCCGCGCCCCGGGTGTCGCAGGGCAAGCCGGGCGTGGCGGATCCCGGAAGCGGCCGGACGGCGTAGGGTGCCGGCATGGACATTATTCTGGTTCCCGGATTCTGGCTGGACGCGTCCTCATGGTCGGAGGTTACGCCGCCGCTGGTTGCCGCGGGGCACCGTGTGCACCCCCTGACGCTGCCTGGGCTGGAATCGGCGGATGCTCCGCGCGCCGGCATCGGTCTGCGGACCCACATCGACGCCGTCGTGGCCGCCGTGGACAGCTTCGACACTCCAGTGGTTGTGGTCGGCCACTCCGGAGGCGGCGCCATCATCCACGGCGCCGCCGATGCGCGCCCGGACCGCGTGGCCCGGGCCATCTACGTGGACAGCGGCCCCTTGGGGGAAGGCGGGGTCATCAATGACGAACTGCCGGCCGACGGCGACAATTTGGCGTTGCCGCCCTGGGAATTTTTCGATGACAAGGATCTGGTTGGCCTGAACGAGGACCTGCGGGCCGCGTTTAGGGCACGTGCCATTCCGGAACCCAAAGGCGTCGCCTATGACCAGCAGCGGCTCGTTGATGAACGCCGCTACGACGTCCCGGCCACCGTGATCGCCTGCGAATTTCCGACGTCGCTGTTGCGTGAATGGATTGCGGCGGGTCACCCGTTCGTGGCCGAATTGGCACAGGTCCGCGACGTCGAGTACGTGGACTTGCCCACCGGCCACTGGCCGCAGTTCACCAGGCCCGCCGACCTCGGCGCGGCCATCCTGGCCGCCGTGGACCGAACGTCGATTGCTCCGTAACGGCCGTTTTCACGCCTCAAAAGGGCGCTTACGGAGCAGTGGCGGGGTCATAGGACAAAAAGAAAAGTCTCCGGAACCTAGTGGTTCCGGAGACTTTTCAAGGGTGGCAGATGAGGGATTCGAACCCCCGTAGGCGTTGCCAGCTGATTTACAGTCAGCCCCCTTTGGCCGCTCGGGTAATCTGCCGAACTTCGAAAGAAGATCACTCGCGGCTTCCATGTTCGGAACGGCTGTTTCCAGTCCGTTCCGCTTCCAGCAACCGCGGGCAAGACAACTTTACAGAACTTCCGCCGAAGAATCGAATCGGCGCCAGATGGCCCCGGGAGGCCCGGAAACTCAGGCTTCTCCGCGGATCCGGTCCGCCAGTTTCGCCTCGAACTTGGCCGCCTGCTCCGGCGTGACCTGATTCAGTTGCACCGCCCGGGCCAGGTCCGCGTGCACCCCGCCGAGCCGGATCGAGGCCTCGGCGGCAGGACTCAGGATGATGGAGGCCGCCAAGGCAGCCGCCGCCACCGACGTCGCGGCGGCTGCAGTGGAACGGGTGACGTAACGGACGGCCTTGCGGTTCATGTGCCTTGCCCTTCAAACGACTTATCCAACGGCTACAACTATGCCGGACCAAGCTTCGTCTCCCCCGAGGTTCAGCTTTGAGCCGACTGAGAGGACCGGCCGCCCGCGGCACCTCCACAACCGGAGCATCCGTACTAGGCTGGAATGCAGGAAACACCGCCCTGCAGGAGGGCGTCCGGACAACACCAGGAGGACAGTCATGGCAGGCGAATCCACATTCGACGTCGTCAGCAAGGTCGACAAGCAGGAAGTTGCCAACGCGCTGAACCAGGCCCAGAAGGAACTGGCGCAGCGTTACGACTTCAAGGGCGTCGGCGCCGAAGTCGACTTCAGCGGTGAGAAGATCCTGATGAAGGCCAACTCCGAGGAACGGGTGCTGGCAGTCCTGGACGTGCTGCAGTCCAAGCTGATCCGCCGCGGCATCTCGCTGAAGTCCCTCGACACGGGCGAGCCCTTCGCCTCGGGCAAGGAATACCGCCTCGAGGCGAGCATCAAGGAGGGCATTGCGCAGGATCTCGCGAAGAAGATCAACAAGCTGATCCGCGACGAGGGCCCGAAGTCCGTCAAGTCGCAGATCCAGGGCGACGAACTGCGTGTGACCTCCAAGTCCCGCGACGACCTCCAGGAAACCATGAACCTGCTGAAGGGCTTTGACGAAGCCGACCTGCAGTTCGTGAACTTCCGCAGCTAGGACGCTGCCCGCGGATTGCCTGCGGACCTAGCCCAGCGGGCGGCCGGCCATCCGCTCCAGCCGGTCAATCCGCTCGCTCATCGGCGGGTGCGTGGAAAACATCCTGGCCACGCCGCCGCCGCTGCGGAACGGGTTGGCGATCATCAGGTGCGAGGCGTTCACCAGCCGCTGGTCCTGAGGCAGCGGCGCGAGCTGCACGCCCTGCTCGATCTTGCGCAGGGCGGAGGCGAGCGCCAGCGGGTCCCCGGTGAGGGTTGAGCCGTCCTCATCGGCGTCGAACTCCCGGGTACGGGAGATGGCCATCTGGATCAGCGAGGCGGCAAACGGCGCCAGCAGGGCCGTCGCGATCAGGGCCAGCGGGTTGGCATTGCGACGGTCCCCGCCGCCGAAGAACAGCAGCATCTGGCCCACCGAAGTGATCACGCCGGCGACGGCGGCAGCCACCGAAGAGGTCAGGATGTCCCGGTTATAGACGTGCATCAGCTCGTGGCCCAGCACGCCGCGCACTTCGCGGGCGTCGAGCAGCTGCAGGATGCCTTGCGTGCAGCACACCGCCGCGTTCTGCGGATTCCGGCCGGTGGCGAAAGCATTCGGGGCCATGGTCGGTGAAATGTAGATGCGCGGCATCGGCTGGTTGGCGCGGACCGACAGTTCGCGGACAATCTGGTACAGCTGGGGCGCCTCGGCCTCCGTCACGGGGTAGGCCTGCATGGACCGGATCGCGATCTTGTCGCTGTTCCAGTAGCCGTAGGCAGTGGTACCGACGCCGATCAGCGCCATGATCCAGATGGGAGCCGAGCTGCGCGTCCCGGTTGCAATCAGCGCCCCCAGGCCGAGCAGCACCGCCCAGAGCACGCCGAACAGGGCCGCCGTCTTCAGGCCGTTGTGATGGTTGTGCACTGATCCTCCCAAGCCGTGCCGTTGGATGTCCTTCGGGATCACCCACCTGAGAAACGAACCGCTAAGGGGCCGGGTTCCGCGCGTCGTACTTCAGGAAACCGGACTGCCAGCGGGCAACGAGCCAGGCCACCGCCGCGCACAGCACACCGCCCGCGAGCAACACCCAGCCCTCACTGAGCAGCCTAGTCGCGCCGCCCGCCAACATGTCGCCCACCCGGGGCCCGCCTGCCACGACGACGACAAAGACGCCCTGCAGCCTGCCGCGGAGGTGGTCCGGAGTGGCGGACTGGAGGATGGTGGTGCGGAAGACGGCGCTGACGGAGTCGGCGATGCCGGCCAGCGCGCAGCACAGGGCGGCGGGCACCAGCCACAGGGTCACGCCGTGGGCACCGGAACGGCCGGCGAGTACGACGACGAGGCCCAGCCCGGCGATCGAGGCGCCCCAGCCCATCACGGACCACACCACCGCCGCGCCCTGCGCCCGGACGGCGCCCAACGGGCCGGAGAAGAGGCCGGCCAGGAAGGCGCCGACGGCGGTCGAGGCGAGCAGCACCCCGACGGTGGCGTCGCCGCCGCCGATCATCAGCGCGGCGATGGCCGGCAGCAGCGCCCGCGGCTGGGCGAGGATCATCGCCACAAGGTCGATCACGAAGGTCATCCGCAGGTTGGGCCGGGTGCCGAGGAAGCGGAAGCCCTCCACGACGGAGCGCAGTCCCGCCCGGTGCGCGACTTGCCCCGGGGGCATCGGCGGCAGCCTTAACAGGGCCCAGAGGACGAACGCGAAGCTGGCCACGTCGATCGTGTAGGTCCAGGCGAAGCCGATCGCGGCGACCAGCACGCCGGCCAGCAGCGGCCCGGCAGTCATGGTCAGGCCGAAGATCATCATGCTCAGGGCATTGGCCGCGGGCAGGAGCTCCTTGCGCACCAGCATCGGGATGATGGCGCTGCGGGCAGGCTGGTTGATGGCCTGCGCGCCGCTCTGCAGGGCAATCAGGACGTACAGCAGCCACACGTTACCGAGCTGCAGCCAGGCCTGCAGCGCCAGGCCGACGGTGGTCAGCCAGAGCACCGCGGAGGCGAGCAGCGCGACGGTGCGGCGGTCGTGGGCATCCGCGATGGACCCGCCAAGGAGTCCGCCGACCACCAGCGGAACGAGAGCGAAAATGCTCAACAGGCCCACGTAGAGGCTGTCCTGGGTGAGCCGGTAGACCTCGAGGCTTACGGCCACCAGGGTGAGCTGGCTGCCCAGCGCCGAAGCGGCGGAACCGAGCCACAGGCGCCGGAACGCCGGGCTCTCGCGTAACGGCGTGATGTCCGCCAGGAATTTCCCCACCGGGCAACTCTAGCGGCGGGAAGCTCACCCGTTGGAGCGGCGCCCTGTGATCGCGGGGTGTCGCTTCACCGGGCTTCAGTTCGCAGCAGGAGGCGGCTTGCCCGGCGCGTCCGAATACGGAAGAGCTACCACGCCAAGGAGCCTCCGTCTTCTACAAGCTGCCCTTCAGTAGGGTGGAGGAATGACCCGAGATCATGACCCGCGGGCGCGGGCGGCAGTTGTCGGCACGGGCCGTTGGATTGCCGCCGCCAGAGCGTTGGAGACGGCCCGTCCGGACCGGCTTTTCAACGATCCGTGGGCCGAGCTTCTGGCGGGAGAAAGCGGCAAAGCCAGCTTGGAGGCCGCGGACTACAACCCGTTCCTGCCGGTCCGGACACGATATTTTGACGATCGCATTCTCGGCGCGGCCCGGATGGGCTCGCAGATCGTCTTGCTTGGCGCTGGCTTGGATGCCAGGGCCTTTCGGCTCGCGCTCCCGGTCTCCTGCACTGTGTTCGAGATCGACCACGCAGAGGCGTTCGCAGAGAAGGAAGCCATCCTGCGCACTGCAATACCCCGATGCGAACGAAGGTGCGTCCACGCCGACCTGTCCGGTCCTTGGACCTCGGCCCTTCTCGATTCAGGCTTTGACCGGCGCACACCAACGGTATGGGTTGCCGAGGGACTCTTCTTTTACCTGACAGACGCCGATGCCGAGTCCCTTGTCCGAGATGCCGCAGCCTTGTCCGCAGGCGGTTCCACCTTCCTGGCGGATATCTTTGGGACCGGCTTGTTGGCGTTGGAAGGCATGGCTCCGCTGGTGGCCGCGAGCAAGAGCGCGGGCCGGCCGCTGCCGTTTTGTACCGATTCCCCCGAGACACTTTTTCGGGCCGGCGGCTGGAGCGAGTCGGCGGTGGTCCAGCCCGGACAGCCCTCAGCAAACTTCGGTCGACTAACTCAGGTCCCCGCCTCGCGGGATGCCGGGCAGCAAACCAACGTCCGGACCTACCTGCTGACGGCCACGCGGTGAGGAATCGGACGAGGCTCCCCCGCCGCTGCGGGCGCTGCCCCTCGGGATGAGCGTGACGCACTACGCAGGCCCGCATTGGTCAGTCCCTGCGCAAGAGCGGCCCGACCCCGGTCGAGCGGGATGAACAGCGGTAATAAGCCGCACCTTATTATGAACAGCTAACAATAAGTGCTTGAATAGGGCCATGACGGATCACCTGGGTAGCAGCGAGGCATGGGCGGCAGCGCTGCGTGCCCACGGCCGCCGGGTGACCAAGCAGCGGCTCGCCGTGTTGACCGCCGTCGAACGCCACCCGCATTCGCCGGCGGAAGGCATCCTCGCCGCCGCCCGCGAGGACCTGCCCGAGCTCACTGCACAGTCCGTCTATGTGGTCCTGGGGGACCTGACCGAACTGCAGATGCTCCGCCGCTTCGAACCTCCGCATTCGCCCGCGCTGTATGAGACCAGGGTCGGCGACAACCACCACCACGCCGTCTGCATCAGCTGCGGCCGCGTCGAGGACGTCGAATGCGCCGTCGGCCATGCGCCGTGCCTCACCCCGCACTGGGACGCAAACTCCCGGCCCATGACCATCCAGATCGCGGACGTCCTGTACCAGGGCATCTGCGAGGAGTGCCAGCGCAAACAAAAACTTCCCGCCGACCGAATCTAAGTTAGAAACAGAAATAGGAGAATGATGACTCAGAACATCTCTGCGCCCGCAGTATCCACGACACAGTCCGGTGCCCCCGTCGCTTCCGACGCCCACTCGCAGACCGTCGGCGCCGACGGCGCGATCATCCTGACCGACCACTACCTGATCGAGAAGCTCGCCCAGTTCAACCGCGAGCGCGTCCCGGAGCGCATCGTGCACGCCAAGGGTGGCGGAGCGTTCGGTACGTTCAAGACCACCGGAGACGTCTCCGCCTACACGAAGGCCGCCCTGTTCCAGTCGGGCACCGAGACGGACATGCTCATCCGTTTCTCCTCCGTCGCCGGCGAGAGCGGCTCGCCCGACACCTGGCGCGACCCCCGCGGTTTCGCCGTGAAGTTCTACACCACCGAGGGCAACTACGACCTGGTCGGCAACAACACCCCGGTGTTCTTCATCCGCGACGGCATCAAGTTCCCGGACTTCATCCACAGCCAGAAGCGCCTCCCCGGCACGCACCTGCGCGACGCCGACATGCAGTGGGACTTCTGGACGCTCTCCCCCGAGTCGGCCCACCAGGTCACATGGCTCATGGGCGACCGCGGCCTGCCGGCTTCCTGGCGCGAAATGCAGGGCTACGGCTCGCACACCTACCAGTGGATCAACGCCGCGGGCGAGCGCTTCTGGGTCAAGTACCACTTCAAATCCAACCAGGGCGTCAAGGCCATCACCGGCGACCAGGCTGAAGAACTGGCCGGCTCGGACGCGGACTTCTACATCCGCGACCTGCAGGAGAACATCGCGGCGGGCAACTTCCCGTCCTGGGAGCTGCACGTCCAGGTTATGCCTTATGAGGACGCCAAGACCTACCGCTTCAACCCGTTCGACCTCACCAAGGTGTGGCCGCACTCCGACTACCCGCTGATCCACGTGGGCACCATGGAGCTGAACAAGAACCCCGAGAACTACTTCGCGCAGATCGAACAGGCCACCTTTGCGCCGTCGAACTTCGTGCCGGGCATCGCCGCGTCGCCGGACAAAATGCTCCAGGCCCGCATCTTCTCCTACGCCGACGCACACCGCTACCGCGTGGGCACCAACCACGCTCAGCTCCCGGTGAACCTGCCCAAGAGCCAGGTCAACAACTACAGCCAGGACGGCGCCGGCCGGTACCACTTCAACGCTCCGTCGGTCCCGGTGTACGCGCCGAACTCCTTCGGCGGCCCGGCTGCCGTGGAACCGCAGAGCCCGGCCGGCGGCTGGGAGAACGACGGCGAGCTGACGCTCTCCGCACACTCCCTGCACGCTGAGGACGGCGATTTCGGCCAGGCCGGCACGCTGTACCGCGAAGTGTTCGACGACGGCGCCAAGGCCCGCCTGCTGGACACCATCACCGGCGCCGTGGGCGGCGTGAAGAGCCCCGCCATCAAGGAACGCGCCATCCAGTACTGGACCAACGTCGACGCCGAGCTCGGCGCCAAGCTGCGCGCCAACCTCGGTGCAGGCCAGGCAGAATCCGACGCCGAGGCAGCCAACAAGCTGTAGCTTCCGCCGTCGGCCCCTGGCCACAACGAAAACACCCCGCCACGGACTATCCGTGGCGGGGTGTTTCTTTCTGTCTCCGCGACGCTACGCAGGCCCCGACGAACCGGCGGCAGCGCCTGCCGCGGCGGGCCGATGACCCTTCTTGGCGAGCTGGATCTGCTCGTACACGTGGTGGCGGAGTTCCGTGAAGCGCGGAAGGGACCGGGTCTCCAACTGGTCACGGTCCACCGGAAGGTCGATCACGATGTCCTCCTGGACGACTGTCGGGGAGCTGGACAGGATGATAACCCGTTCGCCAAGGTAGACCGACTCGTCGATGTCGTGGGTGACGAAGAGGACCGTCACCCCGAACTTCTTCCAGATGGCCCTGATCAAGTCCTCCAGGTCCGCGCGGGTCTGCGCGTCCACTGCGGCGAACGGCTCGTCCATCAGCAGCACCTCGGGCTGGTACGCGATGGCGCGGGCGATCGCCACGCGCTGCTGCATGCCGCCGGAAAGCTGCCAGGGGTAGGAGCGCGGGACGTGGGCCAGTCCGACGGCTTCGAGGGCCTCGTCGACGAGTTTGTCCCGCTCGGCCTTCGGCACGCCCTGGTTCTTCAGGGGCAACTCAACGTTGTCCCGGACCCGCATCCAGGGGAACAGGGACCGGCCGTACTCCTGGAAGACGACCGCCATCTTCTTCGGCGGCCCGGACACCCGCTTGCCGTCCAGCAGGACCTCCCCCTCGGTGGGCGCCATCAGACCGGAGATGCACTTCAGGAGCGTGGTCTTGCCGGAACCCGAGGGACCCACGAGGCACGCCAGCTCGCCGGCGCGCAGATCGAAGGTAAGGTTGCGGACCGCCTCGATGTCGCCGCCGTCGGTCTGGTAGACCTTCTTCAGACCGCGGACGGAGAGCATTGCCTCCGGCAGTGTCGTCCCGGCTGGCAGTGTCGTCCCGGCTGGCAGTGTCGTCCCGGCTGGCTGCGTCGTCCCGGCTGGCGCCGGGGTGGGGTCAGGCTGCATTTTCTACCTCTTTCTGGCCGTGGTACCAGCGCAGGATGTTCCGCTCGGCCCACTGGAAGATGAACGACATCGCCACGCCCAGCAGGCCCAGCACCACGATGCCGGACCACATTTCCGGGATGGCGAAGGAGCGCTGGAACTGGACAATGGTGAAGCCAAGCCCTGAGGACGAGGCGAACATTTCGGAAATGACCATCAAGATCAGCCCGAGGGAAAGCGACTGGCGCACACCCGCCAGGATCTGCGGACTGGCCGACGGCAACACCAGGTAGCGGACCCGGGCCCACCCATCGATGCCGTAGGTGTGCGCGGAATCCGAGAGGACGCCGTCGACAGCGCGGACCCCTTCGATGGTGTTGAGCAGGACCGGCCAGACACAGCCGGAGACGATGACGGCGATCTTCATGGAGTCAGTGATGCCCATCAGCAAGATCAGCACCGGAACAAGGACGGGCGGCGGGATGGCGCGGAAGAACTCCAACACCGGTTCCAGCAGGGCCCGCAGCCAGCGGACCGAGCCGATGAGCACGCCGCCCACCACGCCGATCACGATTGCCGCGACGACGCCGACCAGGAGCCGGCCGACGCTGGGCAGCACATCGGTGACGAAGCGCGGGCCGAACCAGACTTCGCCGAACTTGCCGACCAGGGCGGCCGGGGTTGGAACGAAGAAGTTAACCGCCCCGAGGGTCGAGACCCACCAGAGCAGGATCAGCAGGGCCGGCAGCGCCAGCACGTAGCCGAGAGTCTTCAGGGCTTTCATACGATCACCTCGGAACGGACGGAGCTGTGCCAGGAGAGGGTTTTCTTCTCGATCAGCCGCATCAGGGCATTGATCAGGACACCGATCAGGCCGGTGGCGAGGACGAGCGCGTACATGCCGGAGATGGCGCCGCCGGACTGGGCGAGGGCAATTTCCCGGCCCAGTCCCGGGGACCCGATCACGAGTTCCGCCGTGATGGCGAGCACGAGCGCCACCGTGGCGGCGAGCCGGACGCCGGTCATCAGGTAAGGCAGTGCGGTGGGGAACACCACGTAGCGGATCCGTGCCATCCGGCCCAGACCATACGTCTTCGCGGTGTTGTTGGCGACCATGTCGACGTCGGCCACCCCGTAAAGGACCTGGATCAGGACCTGCCAGAAGGCGGCGTAGGTGATCAGCATCAGGGACGACTCCATCTTCACGCCGAAAAGGAGCACGGCCAGCGGAATCAGGGCCACTGACGGGATGGGACGCAGGAACTCGACGGTGGAGTTGGTCGCCTTCCGCAGGAAATCACTGGAGCCAATGATGAATCCCAGCAGCACGGCCAGGGCTACGGCGATGATGAGGCCCAGGAACCAGGCCGACATGGTCTCCCCGACCGAAATCCAGAATGCTGTCAGGCCGAAGTCGCGCACAAGAGCCAGGATAACTTCGCTGGCCGGTGGCAGGAATTGCTCGTCAATGAGGCCGAGCCGGGGAATAAGTTCCCACGTTGCCAGGAATCCGATGATCCCCGCGAGGCCGAGCAGCTGTTTTGTCGGTAGTTTGCGGCCGGACCGGCGGTCCCGTCCCACGCTGGGGACGGGACCGCCGGAGGCCAGGGCGTTGGAACTCACGGGAGCAGATCGCCGGCGTTCGGAGCCTTCGACAGCGTGCCGTACTTGGTGGCGGCGTCGCCGAGGGTCTTGAATGCGTCCTTGTTGAAGTCGACGGTCCAGTGCGTCAACGTCATCTTGGATCGGGCGGCCTCGTCGATCTTGGTGTAGGTTCCCACGATGTCACGGACTTCCTGCGGGTGGGCCTGGGCATACTCGAGGGACTTGTTCATGGCCCGGGTGAACTTCTGCGTCAGCTCGGGCTTGTTCTTGATGGTGTCCGACTTGGTGAAGTAGCCGGCGATATCCAGCTTCGGGCTCATGTCCACGAAGTTCCAGTCGACGACGGTTCCGCCGGCGCCCACGGCCTTGGACATGAACGGCTCCAGGATCCAGGCTGCGTCGACCTGCTTGTTGGCCAGGGCAGCGGGCGCGTCCGGGAAGGCCACCTCGACAAATTTTACCGTCGAGGGGTCACCGCCGTCCTTTTCGATAGCGTGCTTGATGGTGGTGTCACCGATGTTGGAGAGGTTGTTCACCGAGACCGTCTTGCCGGCGAGGTCCTTTGCGGACTTGATGCTCGATCCGGCGGGAACGACGACGCCGCCGACATCCTTGCCCTCCTCACCAGTGGTCGAGGCACCGTTGGCCACGAACTTCAGGTCCAGGCCCTTGTCCTTCGCGACCATCACGGAGATCAGGTTGGAGAAGGCGAAGTCAAAGCTGCCGCTGACGACGCCGGGGACGATCGCGGCTCCGCCGCTGGCCGTCTGGATGTCGAGCTGGAGTCCTTCGTCCTTGAAGAAGCCCTGCTTGTTGCCCAAGTAGATCGGGGCGCAGTCCACGATCGGGATGACGCCGACGCTGACCTTGGTCAGGTCGCCGCCGCCGCCGGCGCCGGCGGATGCGCTGCCGCCGCCGGTGGAGCTGGGCGATCCGCTGCCGCAGGCCGAGAGGGCCAGGACGGAGGCGGCCGCCAGCACCGTGATAATACGACTTTTCATGGTCACTCCTATGTGCGCATTGGCATGGGAGCGTCAAAGCCCCCCAAGCCCGGACTGTTCGCCTTTCGAACAGAAGTTCAAATTCAATCCTAGTCGAAGATGTTGTGAGTTCCACCACATCGAATGCATTGTTACGGCTCTGAGACGGTCGCGGCGGCAGGCTCCAGCGGCACGCCCGGCGCCCGGCACAAAGGAACGCGGGGTCACGCATGGCCCATCCGGAGATGCCGGACGGGCCATGAGTGACCCCGCGCTGAACTGCGGCGTGCAGGTGTTCAGGTGGTGCGCCTACGAGCGGGTGAGCGCCCGCTCATCCTTTTCGGCCGGCGAGGCGGGCGTGCCGTTGACGGCGGCCTTGGCCTCGGCGAATTTCTCGTTGAGGCGGGAGTGGCGCTGGCCATAGGCGAAGTAGATGGCGATGCCGATGACCAGCCAGATGGCAAAGAAGATCCAGGTCTCCACAGCCAGGTTGGTCATCAGGTACAGGCACAGCGCGGCCGACACGACCGGCAGCACCTTGCCGAACGGCACGCGGAAGGCCGGCTTCAGGTCCGGGCGCTTCTTGCGCAGCACCAGGATGCCGAGGCTGACCATCACGAATGCGGACAGCGTGCCGATGTTGATCATTTCCTCGAGCAGGTCCACGTTGGTGAGCCCGGCGACCACAGCGACAGCCGTGCCACAAATGATCTGCAGGCGTGCCGGGGTGGCCCGGATGGTCGAGGTCTTGGACAGCGAACGCGGCAACAGGCCGTCGCGGCTCATCGCCATGACCACGCGTGAGAGGCCCATCAGCAGCACCATGATCACCGTGGTCAGGCCTACGAGGGAGCCGAACGCGATCACTTTGGCGGCGTCGGTGTTCCCCACCGCCTCGAAGGCGGTGGTCAGGGTCGGGTTCTTCGCCTCGGCCAGCTTGGTATAGGAGACCATGCCGGTGAGCGCGAGCGAGACCAGGATGTAGAGCACCGTGACGATCGCCAGGCCGCCGAAGATGCCGCGCGGCAGCGTCTTCTGCGGGTTCTTGACCTCCTCCGCGGAGGTGGCGACGACGTCGAAGCCGATGAAGGCGAAGAACACGAGGGCGGCGCCGGCGAAGATGCCCAGGGTGCCGTACTGCGCCGGGGCCGCGCCGGTGAGGAAGCCGAAGAAGGACTGCTTCAGCACGTCCGTGGCGCCCGTGCCGCCGGTGGGCTCGGAGGCGGGGACGAACGGCGTGTAGTTCTCGAACTTCACGTAACTGAAGCCGACCACGATAACGAAGAGCACGACGGCGATCTTGATCAGCGTGAAGACGTTGCCGACGCGGGCGGACAGCTTTGTCCCCAGCACCAGCAGCACGGTGAACACGGCGACAATCAGGAAGGCGCCCCAGTAGAGCTCGATACCGCCCACGGAGAGGGCCGGCGGAACGTCCAGGCCCATCAGTGCAAAGACCTTGCTGAGGTAGATGCCCCAGTACTTGGCGATCACGGCGGCGGCGGTGAAGAGCTCAAGGATGAGGTTCCAGCCGATGATCCAGGCGAGCACCTCGCCCATGGTGGCATAGGTGAAGACGTAGGCGGAGCCGGCCACGGGGATGGCGGTGGCGAACTCGGCATAGCACATGATCGCCAGCGCGCAGGTGACCGCTGCGATCGCGAAGGAGACGGTCACGGCCGGGCCGGAGAAATTCGCGGCGGCTTTGGCGCCGACCGAGAAGATCCCGGCGCCGACGGCGACGGCGACTCCCATGATCATCAGGTCCCAGGTGCTGAGCGAGCGTTTCAGTCTCCGCCCAGGCTCATCGGCGTCGGCAATCGACTGCTCGATGGATTTGGTCCGGAAAAGGTTCATGGCTAAGTCCAAAATCTCGGTAACTGGATGGAAAACAGACCTATTAAGAGTAGTGTCCATCCACTGGACGGCCATATTTATCTCACATCGTGAGACGTTGCGGCGGGTACCGCGGGACCGTCGGGGCCGCTCGGACCGCTTAGACGGGCCAATCCATCAGGGTCGAGCGGATCAGGAAACGCTTCCCCTCGGGCGCCTCGACCGAGAACCCGCTCCCCCGGCCTGGTACGACGTCGACGGTCAGGTGGGTGTGGCTCCAGTAGTTGAACTGCTCCTTGGACATCCAGAATTCCAGCGGCTGCGGCTGCAGCCCGTCCGAAATATCGAACAGGCCCAGCAGTACGTCCGAGTCGCCGGTAAGGAACTCCCCCGCCGGGTAGCACATGGGCGAGGAACCGTCGCAGCATCCGCCGGACTGATGAAACATCAGCGGACCGTGCTGCCGCCAGAGCGTGCGAAGCAGCTCCACAGCCTCGGGGGTGAGCGCCACCCGGGAAAAGTCCTCGCCGGCCAGTGTCACGGCGGCGTCAAGCCTGGTCTGGGACATCGGGGCTTCTCCTGGGTCGGTGGTATCGGTCGTGCGGGGCGGACCGACCGGTCCGCCCCGCTGCGGCGGCTTAGAAGAAGCCGAGCTTGTTCTCGTTGTAGCTGACCAGCAGGTTCTTGGTCTGCTGGTAGTGGTCCAACATCATGGCGTGGTTCTCGCGGCCGATGCCGGAGGACTTGTAACCGCCGAACGCCGCCCCGGCCGGGTACGCGTGGTAGTTGTTGACCCACACCCGACCCGCTTGGATCTCGCGGCCGGCGCGGTACGCCACGTTGCCATTGCGGGACCAGACACCGGCGCCGAGGCCGTACAGGGTGTCATTGGCGATGCCCATGGCGTCGCTGTAGTCGCTGAAGCGGGTCACGGAGACCACCGGGCCGAAGATCTCCTCCTGGAAGATCCGCATCTTGTTGTGGCCCTCGAAGATGGTGGGCTGGACGTAGTAGCCGCCGGCGAGGTCGCCGGACAGTTCGGCGCGGGCACCGCCGGTGAGTGCCTTGGCGCCTTCCTGCTTTCCGATGTCCATGTAGGAGAGGATCTTTTCGAGCTGGTCGTTGGAGGCCTGGGCGCCGAGCTGGGTGTCGGTGTCCAGCGGGTTGCCCTGGATGATCTTCTGGGTGCGGGCCAGCGCGTCGGCCATGAAGGAGTCGTAGATGCCCTCCTGGACGAGGGCACGCGACGGGCAGGTGCAGACCTCACCCTGGTTGAAGGCGAAGAGCGTGAAGCCTTCCAGTGCCTTGTCGTAGAACGCGTCGTTGTTGTCCGCGACGTCGTTGAAGAAGATGTTGGGGCTCTTGCCGCCCAGTTCCAGCGTCACCGGGATCAGGTTCTGGCTGGCGTACTGGCTGATCAGGCGGCCGGTGGTGGTCTCGCCGGTGAAGGCGATCTTGCGGATCCGCGGGCTGGAGGCGAGCGGCTTGCCGGCCTCGACGCCGAAGCCGTTCACGACGTTGATGACGCCCGCGGGCAGCAGGTCGCTGATCAGTTCCATCAGCACCAGGATCGAGGACGGGGTCTGCTCGGCCGGCTTGAGCACCACGGCGTTGCCGGCGGCGAGCGCGGGGGCCAGCTTCCAGACGGCCATCAGGATCGGGAAGTTCCACGGGATGATCTGGCCGACGACGCCGAGCGGCTCGTGGTAGTGGTAGGCGGTGGTATCGTCGTCGAGCTGGGACAGCCGTCCTTCCTGGGCCCGGACGGCGGACGCGAAGTAGCGGAAGTGGTCCGCGGCGAGCGGAATGTCCGCGTTGAGGGTTTCGCGGATCGGCTTGCCGTTGTCCCAGGACTCGGCGACGGCCAGCAGCTCGGTGTTCTCGTCGATCCGGTCGGCGATCTTGTTCAGGATGGCGGCGCGCTCGGCGACGGAGGTCTTGCCCCAGGACGGGGCGACCTTGTGGGCGGCGTCCAGGGCCAGCTCAATGTCCTCGGCGGTGCCGCGGGCGACCTCGCAGAAGGCCTTGCCCGTCACCGGCGTGATGTTCTCGAAGTACTGGCCCTTGACCGGGGCCACCCACTCGCCGCCGATCCAGTTCTCGTAGCGGTCCTTGAAAGTGACCTTCGAGCCTTCGGTACCGGGCTGTGCGTAGACAGTCATTGCAGCTCCTTTGCTGTGCAAGATTGGTATGCAGGACTAATGCGGGAGCGGCCGTGATCCCTGGGGCTGCCGCTGGCACCAGCCTAGGAGCGGGGAGGTTGCAAGCAGGTTGCAACCGTCCCCGCCTGCCCCCTAACCTCGCAAGCTCGGCCAGGGAACCCGGCAGGCGTGGGCCCAAATCCGCCGCGGTGGTCTCAGGCGCTGAGCTCCGCTTCCAGCCGTTCGATGTCCGCGACGACGGCGGCCCGCTTCGGCGAACGCGGCGGCAGCAGCTTCAGGGCGGCAGCGCGGACGACGACGTCGTCCCGCGCTTCGGGCAGCTCCGCGTACCGCAGCAGCGACTCGGCACTGCCGTCGGTCAGGACGGCCTCACGCAGCAGGGCGGACAGGCGGCGGCGGAGTTCGACGATGCCGGGCGCTTCGGAGCGCGGCAGGACGGCGCCGCGGTAGATTTCGAGGGCGATCCGGTGCGCGCCGCGCTGCAGGCAGCTGAGCACCTGGCCGGAGTCGGGCGCCAGGTCCACGGGCAGCCGGTAGGGCCGTGACGCCGGGACCGCTTGTGGGTTGAGCTGCTGCAGGACCCTGCGCAGCCGCACCATCTCGGCGCGCAGCGTCATGGTGGAGCCGCTGCCCGGGTAGAGCAGCGCGCTGAGCTCCTCGGCGCTGAGCCCTTCCGGATGCGCGCCGAGCAGGGCCAGGATTTCGCTGTGCCGGGCGGAGAGGGTGACGGTGCGTCCGTCCAGGCTCAGCACCGCCTGGTCGCGGCCGAGCAGTTGCAGGCTGTTGCGGTAGAGGCTGGACGCCGTCACGGCGCGCGGACCGGCGGACGTGGCCTTGCCGGCGAACCCCTTACCGCCGGCGTCCGGCGAGGCGCGGCGTCGGACCGGCGGGCCCTGCCGGGCGGCGGCGCGCTGCAGCCGCTCCACCCGCAGGTGTGCCTGGGCGGCGGCGACGGTCGCCTCGACGAGGGACAGGGTGTGGGGCGCGACGGCGGATTCGGTGCCGGTGATGTCCACGACGCCCAGGAGGGCGCCGGAGTCCGGATCGTGGAACGGTACGGCCGTGCAGCTCCAGGGGTGCACCGACCGCTTGTAGTGTTCGGCGCCGGCGATCTGGATGCCGCGGCCCAGGGCCAGCGCGGTGCCCGGGGCGCTCGTGCCCACGGTCGCCTCGGACCAGTCGGCGCCCGGGACGAACATCATCCCTTCGGCGCGGCGCTGCATGACGGGATCCCCCTCGACCCACAGCAGCCGGCCCACCTCGTCCCCCACGGCCACCAGCATGCCGCTGTCGTAACTGGGCAGCACGAGTAGTTTGTGGATCACGGGCATGATCGCGGCGAGCGGATGCTGCCGGCGGTATTCTTCGATTTCCTCGCGGTCCATCGCCAGCGGGGCCTCGGGGTTATCCGGGTTGGCGTGCAGTTGCGCCGAGCGCTGCCAGGATTCCCGGATCAGGCTGCGCAACCCGGTCAGCTGCTCCCCGTTCAGGCCGAGGCCGCCGAGCTGCTCATGCCCTGCGCGGGCATACCGCTGGAGCAGCTCCGCGCTCATGCCGGGGCCGGAACCGCGCGGGGCGTCCTGCTCGACCGGATTCCGCATTGAATCTCCCACCTGATTGACGCCTTCGTCAGAGCGACGGCATGCCGCAGTCGGCGTCGTCCCACGAGTCTAGGGGGCGGGCGGGAGCCCCGCCAGAGGATGCGCGTCCGGCTAGTCAGCCCCGGGAAATCCGGATCATTTCGTCCCGCGGGACGACCTTGATGCGTTCACGTACGACGCCGTCCGCCGCGCCGCCGGCGGACCATGCCGCGCCGAGGGCCAACTCGTGCGCATCCAGCTTGTTCCAGCCCTCCCAAGTGGTGTATTCGACGCCGCGCTGTTCAAGCAGCTCGATGATCGCCTGCGGGTCCGGGTTCCGGGCCGGCGGAAGGGTCAACCGGTCCTCCAGCAGGAAACCGATCGTTTCCAGGGCATCGCCCTTGGTGTGGCCGATGAGTCCGACCGGGCCGCGCTTGATCCAGCCGGTGGCGTAGATGCCGGGCACCGGGTTGCCCCCCGCGTCGAGCACGCGGCCGCCCTCATTGGGGATGACCCCGCGCCGGGCATCGTACTCCAGCTCGTCCAACGCGGAGCCGTGGTACCCGATGGCGCGGTAAACGGCCTGGACGGGGTAGTCGACGAACTGGCCTGTGCCTTTGACGTTGCCGGTGCCGTCGAGCTCGGTGCGCTCGAACTTGATGCCCGACACCTTGCCCGGGTGGGCGCCGTCGTCGTAGATCTCGACCGGGCTGTGCAGGAAGTGCAGGTGCAGGCGCCGGGAGGACGGCTGCTCAGCCTCGGCGTGCTCTTCGACCAGCCAGTTGCCCAGCGTGTTCACCATGGTCTTGATCTGGTTGTTCGTGCGGATAGCCTCGTCTGAGGCGTCGTCGAACTCGAAGTCCTCCGGGTAGAGGACGATGTCCACGTCCTTCGCGTGGCTGAGCTCGCGCAGTTCCAGCGGGGTGAATTTCACCTGCGCCGGCCCGCGGCGGCCGAAGACATGGACATCCGTGACGGGAGAGTTCTTGAGAGCCTGGTAGACGTTGTCCGGGATCTCGGTGGCGAGCAGTTCATCGGCGTGCTTGACCAGCATCCGCGCCACGTCCAGGGCGACGTTGCCGTTGCCGATCACCGCGATCTCCTTGGCCTCCAACGGCCAGTCACGCGGCACATCCGGATGGCCGTCATACCAGGAGACGAAATCGGCGCCGCCGAAAGAGCCCTCCAGCCCGATGCCCGGGATGTCCAGGTCCGCGTCCTTGATGGCGCCGGTGGCGAAGATGACGGCGTCGTAGAAGGCCCGGAAATCGTGCAGGGTCAGGTCCCGGCCGTAGCTGACATTGCCGAGGAAACGGATGTCGCCGCGGTCCAGGACCTTGTGCAGGGCGTTGACGATCCCCTTGATCCGCGGGTGGTCCGGGGCCACCCCGTAGCGGATCAGGCCGTAAGGCGCCGGGTACGCCTCGAACAGGTCGATGCTGACCTCAAAGTCGCCGTCCTTGACCTCATTGGACTTGGTCAGGATGTCCGCGGCGTAGACGCCGGCCGGTCCCGCGCCGACGATTGCGACGCGGAGCGGACGTTTGGATGTTCTTTGAGGCGACGTTTCGGCCGAGGTGGACACCGGGAGCCCTTCTGAGTCTTGACGGGTGCGCCGGTGAATACAGCGCACAGTCCCCTATTCTAAATGTCCCCCGCGCCTCGGTGGAGCCTGGCGTGATGGAGATCGCAGGCGCCGGGCGGCGCCGGGCGGCGCTTACCGGCCGGAATACCCGCACCAACGGTGGTGTTATTGATCTTGTGCCAAACACCGACGGTTCCCCCGCCCCCGCTCCCGCCACACTGACCTCCCCGGCGGGCGCGACCCCGGCCCGACCCGCTGGCAATGCCCCCGGACTCAAAGCGGTGGATAAGGAGACGACGGCGGGCGTACTGTTCGGCGTCGGCGCCTACGGGCTGTGGGGGCTGCTGCCGCTGTACTTCTTCGTATTGGCGCCCGCCAGTGCCGTCGAAATTGTGGCCAACCGCGTCATCTGGTCCCTGTTGTTCTGTGCCCTGCTGATCACCGTCACCCGTTCGTGGCGGGTGCTGGGGGCCGCGTTCCGGAACCGCACCGTGATCGGCCCGCTGGCCATCGCCGCCGGATTGATCGCGGTCAACTGGCTGACCTATACCTACGGCGTGACGACCGGCCAGGCCGTCGAAACGTCCCTGGGCTATTTCATCAACCCCCTGGTGTCGGTGCTCCTGGGCGTCTTTGTCCTGAAGGAGAAACTCCGCCCCCTGCAGTGGGCCGCCGTCGGCATCGGATTCGTAGCCGTGGGCGTGCTGTCCTTCTCCTACGGCAAGCTCCCGTGGATCGCGCTGACCCTGGCGTTCAGTTTCGGCCTCTACGGCTTCTTCAAGAAGCGGGTGGGGCCGCGGGCGGACGCGCTGACCAGCCTCACGGTGGAAACTGTCGTGCTCGCACCGCTCGCCGGGACCACCATGATCGTTTTGGCCCTGAGCGGTGCCGCGACGCTGACCGCAAACGGCGCCGGGCACTTCTGGCTGCTTCTCGCGTCCGGCGTCATCACCGCCGTCCCGCTGCTGTTCTTCGGAGCCTCCGCACGCCGACTGCCGATGACGACGATCGGCCTCTTGCAGTATTTCGCCCCCGTGCTGCAGTTCATCGTGGCGCTGGCCGTCTTCAAGGAGGCGATGACCACCGAGCGCTGGATCGGCTTCGGCGTCGTCTGGCTCGCGCTCGTGGTGCTGACCGCCGACATGCTGCTCACCGCGCGGAAGAACTCCGCCACCCGCAGGCTGGCCCGCGCCGCCGCTTAGGCCTCGCGGCCAAACGGCGGCGCTCGGTCGCGCGGCCCGCGGC
>NZ_JBFTMR010000019.1:0-48485 GCF_056397065.1 Arthrobacter sp. 05N428_2
TCCAGGTTCTTCGCTGCCATGATCGAACGGAGACCGGCAATGCGGCGTTCGAGCTCGGCGTCGGAGAACGTCAGCTGAACCTTCTGGCCGTTGTGGAGAACCTTCAGGCGTTCCAACTCGGAGACGTTTGAGGCAAGGGCGGTGGTGGAAATGGTCACGGTAGTGATGCCTTTCTGTCGTGCTTTCTAAAGGTGAAGAGGCTAGGGCGGCGGGCTATTCGTGGCGCAGTGGTTCCTTGCACGTTTCCCGGGAGAGCGCGACGGCGATCAGCGAGACGAAAGCCGCGGCAACGAGATACCAGGCCGGAGCCAGCTCATTTTTCGTGGCAGCGATCAGGAGCGTTGCCATAAAGGGGGCGGTGCCGCCGAAGAGGGCGTTGGAGAGGTTGAAGCTGACGGCGAACCCGCTGTAGCGGACCCGGGTGGGGAACATTTCCGCCAGGAAACTCGGCAGCGTGCCGTCATTGAGGGTGAGCATGGCACCGAGYAGGACCTGAATAAGGACGATCACCAGAAAGTTTCCCGTCCCTAGCAGGGCAAAGGCCGGAACTGTCAGCACAATGAAGCTCAGAGATGCGGCGATGAGCACCTTCTTGCGGCCGTAGCGGTCCGAGAGCATGCCTGTCAGGAAGATGAACCCGATGTAAGTCACCAGCGCGATGGTGGTGGCTAGGAACGATTCTGTTTTGCCGAGGCCAAGTTCTGAGGATAGGTACGTGGGCATATAGCTGAGAATCACGTAGAAGCCAACGGCATTGAGCAACACGGCTCCCACAGCCCTCAGCAGCAGCCGCCAGTGGTTGCGGAAGAGACCAAAGACGGGCGCCTTGATGGTCTCGTCCTCTGCAGCGAGTTCGCGGAACACCGGGGTGTCTTCCAACTTGGTGCGGATATAGCGTCCGATCAGACCCATGGGAGCCGCGAGCAGGAACGGCAGGCGCCACCCCCAGCCCTGCATGGCGTCGGCGCTGAGAAGAGTGGTTAGCAGTCCCGCGAGGAGTGAACCCAGCAGCAGACCCGCAGCCGTACTTGCCGGCACTACCGCGGCATAGAGACCACGCTTGTTGGCCGGGGCGTACTCCACCAGGAACGCGGAGGCGCCGGCGTACTCGCCGGAGGCGGAGAATCCCTGGGCAACGCGGATGATCAGCAGCAGGATGGGGGCCCAAATGCCGATCGTGTCGTAGCCCGGTATCAGCGCGATGCAGAACGTCGCTCCGGACATGATAAGGATGGAGAGGGACAGTGCCGTCCGGCGGCCAACCCGGTCGCCGATGTGTCCCCAAACAAAGCCGCCCAGGGGCCGCACCAGGAACGAGATGGCAAACAGGGCGAAGGTCAGCAGGAGCCCTGTTTGGGGATTCGATTCCGGGAAAAAGACCGCGGCGATAGTCACTGCCAGGTAGCCGTAGACGGCGTAGTCAAACCACTCGACGAAGTTGCCGATGAAACTCGCGGCGATCACCCGGCGCCTGGTCTCCTTGCTGACTGTGTGCCCGGGCCCGCCGGCGGGCCCCGGAGCCTGCTGCGAGGGGCCCGGCATGGTCGCCGCTTGATTTGGTTCGTTACTCATATGTCCACCAATGAAAATTTGGAGTTGCATCGAACGCAACGCTGTTGCACCAGAATACGAGTGAGCCAGACCACAGTCAATCAATTTTCACCTGTAGGAAGAAGTCTGTTTACATCTCTATCTGGATTAAGATCCATCTCCGCAACAGTCGCAGTCATCCAAACGTGTGCATCCGACGCAACGCAGTTGCATCAAGCAGTACTTTTCGGTGAATGTAAACAGATCGGCATGATGGGCGTTCTGAATAAGTCTCTGGGAGGCGTCGACGCTAACATGCACCTTCGGTCCAAGGGCGGTTCACCTCGTGGGGCGCAAGGCCTTCGACCCAGTGTCTAAGTACCTCGTCCTGAAAGTGTGGCGCTGGCCCTTTCACCGCAGGCCGATGGGCGCGTCCTGGTCATGCACCTTTTTGCTCCTTCGACGATGAGATGTCTGAAGAGAGGTGCCGCGTCATGATTCCTGTTGATCCCGGGCCTGAGCCGTGCGCCGGACTCCGGCGCTCCGTGCACGCCTTGCGCCGGTGCCCGGCCAGGACACGTGCAGATCGGCACCCGTTGAGGAATGCAGGTGCGCAACAGGCAGGAGGACTTCCCGCATCCGACGGGCTGCGGCACTTCTCTGGACGGTACATCAAGCCGCCAAAAAAGGACGGTGTGCACAATGTGCACACCCTGGGCTTCGGATCGGATCGTACTGGTGCCGGACTGGGCCGGATTGCGGAGCTTTTCGGGGGAATGGCGGATTTCCGGGGGCTGGAACCCGGTTCGAGTCCCACCTCGGGCACAAGTTCCCTGTTCAGGGGTTTTTTGGTGTTTCTTCGCGTGGACGGTGTCCACGCCCTTGCCTCTGATCTGATATTCCGAGTGTGTCGGGGTCCCGGAAGCGGTCTATTCGGTTGGCTGGGGGAGCGGCTGACTACGGTGGTAGCGCCCCGTGGTGTCGTTGCTGGGTATTCATCCTCGTTCGTCCTTTCGTGGAGTTTTCTCGTTCACTACTTCATGGTGGCTAGGGTCGCTGACAACGTGACTCCTTGGTTATTGTTTAGATTGATCTTGGGTTGCGGCTTGCAGGTCCTGGAGGGCGAGGCGCAGCGCCAGCTCGGCCTCGAGGTCGTTGCCGAGGGGAGCCGAACTCGAAGGTCGGGTTCCGGCATTGGGTCGTAGGCTCGGTGAAGGAACACGAAGCGCAACGTAGCAGTGCTGGAAGCCGGCATTGTGGGGGCCGCGATGGCCCGCAACCTTCTGCGGGCCGGACACGAGGTCCACGTGTGGAACCGGGACCAGGCCAAGACCGGCCCACTGGCCGACGCCGGAGCGCAGGTGGCCTTGTCCCCGGCCGAAGCCGTCGCTGGCGCCGACGTGATACTGACGATGCTCTACGATGCCGCCGCCGTGACCGAAGTAATCCGGCAAGCCGCCCCGGGAACCCGGCAGGGCGCAGCTTGGGTGCAGTCCACGACTGTCGGCGTGAACGATGTCGCGGCCCTGTGCAGGCGTTTCGGCGCACCGTTGGAGACTTCGAGAGGACGGGCGCTGAGCTGCTCGAACTGTTGGTGCAGTGCCATATCGACCCCTGAGGCCCGAACGTTGTTGACCAATGAGCTTATGCATTTTGCCCTTCAGGGACTTGGGGATGACCGCCCTCCAAGTCCCTTAGCGGATTGGGTGGTTCACCTGTCACGGTGATCTACCGTTCAGACGGGTCGACGCACTACCGTGCGGTGACCGGCATCCAGTCGCCGGGTCCAGCCGCGTGAGTCCAGATATTCCAGTAACGGAACCGCGACCCTTCGTGTTGTCCCGAGGGCCTGGCGTGCCTGGCTAGTGGTGAAGGGCTGCTCAAGGCGGGCCAGCTCGCGCATCGCAAAGGCCGGTGCCGTGGGCAGGAGTACCACTCCGTCGCGCAAGCGCAGCAGCCGCCCGGTGCGTTCGGCGGCAGCGAGCTCCCGGGCGCCCAGGCCCAGCGCGGCCAGCTCTTCGGCTTCTGGGGCTTGGAATGCGCGGGCGATCAGCCTGCGCTCCAGTTCATCCAACGCCGGCCCGACGGCGCCAAGGTCGCGTTGGATGCCTGGGAGCCGGACGTGGCCGCTCTCCTGCTCCAGACCTGCTTCGCGAACGACCGGGTCAAGAAGCCGCTCATCGGGCAGGTTCAGCAGATCCCGGGCCGCGCCCCGGGAAAGGCCCGGGGCGAGGGGATCGCGCTCATGCAGTGTCTGGAGGGCCGTGAGCAGCCGATGCTGCCATGCTTCGAAGGCGGGAGCGTGCACCCACCAGTCGCCGAGAACCCGGACGCCGGCGGGCGCCGCGTCGTGGGCAGACAGCAACCCGAGCCGGCGCAGGTATTCTTCCTGCACGGCCCCGCGGGCCGCAACTTCCGCCAGCACGTCTCCGGCGGCGTCCATGCCAGCGAGCCGCTCAGCCCAGTGGATGCCGTCACCGCGCCGCCGCAAGGCCGGCGGATCGGCGTCGAGCACTTGTGCGCCTCCCAGCACCGAGCGGGTCCCGGGGTCCCGCAGCACCAGACGGTCCCCGAGAACCAGCGGCAGGCGCCGGTCCAGGACAAGCCGGGCGTGGTCGGCACCGAAAGGACGCAGCCGGGCCGGCACGGCGGCAGTGCCGGCATGCACCATGAGCTGCTCCGGGACGTCCGTATAGGCTACGCCGGTAGTACGGTGGATGCCCAGGACGCCCGTGACGGGCCACGCGTCGGGGGTCAGCAGAGCGTCTCCGCGGCGGACGTCGGCGGCGGAAACATCGCGCAGGTTCAGTGCCACCCGGTTGACCGGCCCCAACGAGGAATACGACGTGTCGCGGCTTTGCAGTCCGCGGACCACCACTGACCGCGAACCATCGTGGCCGAGCAACTGCAGACGGTCCCCTTGGACGAGCGTTCCCGCTGCCAACGTTCCGGTCACCACGGTTCCGGCGCCCTTGATAGTAAACGAGCGGTCCACCCACAGGCGGACCCGGCCCGTGGTGGCGGGGTCGGGCACCCCGGCCAGAACGCCGTCGAGTGTGGCACGCAGTTCGGCCAGGCCGGTGCCCTCGACGGCAGACACAGCCACTGCGGGCGCATCCGCCAGGCCAGTCCCGGCCAGCTCCCTGCGGGTCCGGGCGAGGACTTCACCAATCTGCCCGGGCGCGCGATCGGTCCGGCTGATGACCACGACGCCGTACTCAATGCCCAGCGCAGCGACGGCGTCCCGGTGGTCGCTTGACTGCGCCTGCCAGCCTTCATCGGCAGCGACGACGAAGCAGACGACGGGAGCCGGTCCGATTCCGGCCAGCATGTTGCCGAGGAATCGTTCGTGGCCCGGTACGTCCACGAAGGCAACATCCCGCCCGGAAGGCAGCGTGGTCCAGGCATAGCCTAGGTCTATGGTCAGCCCGCGGCGCCGCTCTTCCTCCCAGCGGTCCGGCTCCATGCCGGTCAGCGCGCGCACCAGCGTGCTTTTGCCGCAATCGACGTGTCCGGCGGTGGCAACGACATGCACGGTTCAGCCCGCCCCGCCTGCATCCGACCCCGTGAACGTTGCCAGCGCCTGGCGCACCGCGTCGAGTATCCGGTCATCGTCCTCTTCGGGTACGCAGCGCAGATCGAGCAGGCAGGAACCGTCGTGGACGCGGGGGAGCACGGCCGGGTCGCCGGCACGCAAGAGCCCGGCAAGCGTTTCGGGGAGCCGGAGGGCCCACCCCTGCAGGGCGACGCCGGGTGCTCCGCCGCCGCCGACCCGGCCCTCGTGCGCGACGACCGGTACCCCGAGGGCCGCGGCGAGCCGGTCGGTTCGGTTCCGCAACCAGTCCGGGTCCGCGTGCAGGGCCCGGACGACCGGCGGTGCTTCGCCCGCGACCGTAGCTTCCAGCGCCGCGAGGGCAAGTTTGTCGGCCCGCACCGCTCGGGCAAGCGGGTGGCGTGCCAGCCGGGAGATGATCTCCGTCCGGCCGAGCAGTAAACCGGCCTGGGGTCCGCCCAGCAGTTTGTCGCCGCTGGCAATGACGACGTCGGCCCCGCTGGCCAGCGCGGTGGCTGCGTCCGGTTCTTCGGGAAGGTGCGGATCGGGCGCCAGCAGTCCGCTGCCGAGATCGGCCACGAGGGCAACTCCGTGCGCCGCGGCCAGCGGGCTTAGTTCGTCTAGTGGAACAGCGGAGGTGAATCCGTCCACCCGGAAGTTGCTCGGGTGGACCTTAAGTACGCAGCCGGTGGCCGGTCCGAGGGCGTCGGCGTAGTCCCGCAGGTGCGTCCGGTTGGTCGTGCCCACCTCGCGCAGCGTCGCACCCGTTGATTCGATCAGGTCCGGTAACCGGAAGCCGGCACCGATCTCAACCAGTTCGCCGCGGCTCACCACCACCTCCCGGCCGGCGGCGAGGGCCGTGGTGGCCAGCACTAGCGCCGCAGCCCCGTTGTTGACCACCAGCGCGTCCTCGGCAGCGGGACAGGCGGCGAGCAATGCAGCCCGGGCACCGGCGCCGCGGCGGGCGCGGCTGCCGGTTACCAGATCGAGCTCCACGTCGACGTAGCCGCTGGCTGCGACAAGTGCTTCAACCGCGGCCGCAGACAGCGGGGCGCGGCCGAGATTGGTGTGGACGACCACGCCGGTTGCGTTGAGCACCGGGCGCAGGGTGGTCGCCGTGCGTGCAGCGACGGCGGCCAGCAGGGCCGATTCCACCTGGCCGGGATCGAGGTCGCCGCGCCGCGCCTGCTCCTGGGTTTGCCGGACGAGTTCGCGGATGAGCCGTGCACTCAGGCGATTCCGGGCCGCGCGGACGGCCGGCAGCGCCAGCAGATCGTCGGTGCGCGGAATTAGCCGGCGGGGATCGACCTGGTCCACAGTCCCTCTTCCTTCCGCGGCAGTGCATGCCGGTGGTTGGCGGAGGCGGACGGGAATCGAACCCGCCAGGCCGAGATACTCAGCCTCACCGGTTTTGAAGACCGGGGGGCCCACCAGGACCCGGACGCCACCGGGATCAATGTAGCAGATCGCACACGGGGGTAACCTAGGGGAGTGAACGAGACCGAGACGTCTATTCCGCCACTTAACAACGACGGCGTCGGCCCAGTCCGGCTCACCGCCTATGCCCACGGTGGTGGCTGCGCCTGCAAGATTCCGCCCGGCGAGCTCGAAGAAGCGGTGCGCGGCCTCACCGGCCAGCCGGGCGCGGACGTGCTGGTTGGTCTTGACAGCGGCGACGACGCAGCAGCCGTCTTGGTGCGCGGCGATCTGGCGGTGCTGTCCACGGCCGACTTCTTCACTCCCGTGGTTGACGATGCCTTTGCCTGGGGCCGGATCGCTGCCGCGAATGCGCTTTCGGACATTTACGCGATGGGCGGCCGCCCGATCATGGCGATCAACCTCGTCGGCTGGCCCCGCGGCGTGCTGCCACTGGAGTTGATGACTGAAGTCCTACGCGGCGGCCTGAGCGTCGCCGCGGAGGCGGCGTGCCCGGTGATCGGCGGCCATTCGATTGACGATCCGGAGCCGAAGTATGGCATGGCGGTTACCGGCGTCGCCCATCCCGACCGGTTGCTGCGCAACGATGCCGCCCAGTCCGGGCTGCCGCTCACGCTCACCAAGCCGATCGGCGTCGGGCTGCTCAATAACCGGCACAAGCAGACCGGTGAAGTGTTCGCGGAAGCGGTAGCGACGATGACGCGCCTGAACCGCGACGCCGCCGAGTCAGCGGTGGCGGCCGGCGTGCGTGCGGCCACGGACGTGACGGGCTTCGGCCTGCTGGGGCACCTCTACAAAATGTGCCGCGCCTCCGGGGTGGGGGCAGTAATCGACCGGGAAGCGGTGCCAGTCGTCGACGGCGCCCTGGAGGCGCTGCGGGATGGCTTTGTCTCCGGCGGGACGCGTCGGAACCTCGATTGGGTGCGGCCGCACCTACGGGCCGCCGCCGGCGTCACCGAAGACGATTTGCTCCTGCTGGCCGATGCACAGACCTCCGGCGGCCTGCTCGTCGTCGGTGAGGTGCCCGGCTATCCGGTAATCGGACACACCGTCGTCGGCCAAGGCACCGAGATCCGCTGAACCCGATCCACTAAGCCACGGCAGAGCCGTCAGCCGGCAGTAGTGATCGAATCGCTGGTGATGCCGGCAGCGCGGCGGGCGGCGAGACGGTTCTTCTGCGGTTCGATCGTGTACCGCGGGTCCCGAGCCGAGGAAAGGCCGGCCTCGAACACGCCGAACCGGGTCAACGCCGAGGCGGCCAGCAGCGCCAGCCCCGAAGCCACGGCCACCGCCCGGTGGCGTCCGCCCAGCAGCGTCCCCAAACCACCGGCGGCCGCCAGCCGCTCGCTCCATTTCAGCATGACACCTGCCTTGCCCTGGTGCAGGGGCTCGGCCACCACCGGGTCCATCCGGTGCTCCATTACCCGCATGGCAACCACGTCACCCATCACGCCCAGCACAGCAAGTTTTCGGGCCGGACCCGCCTCCTGTACCGGAGTGGTGATCATCGCGAGCCCGGCAGAAGCGAGCGCCGCCGAACTCACGAAAACGAATGGCAATTCCTCGTGCGCGGCGTTCCAGGTGGGTGTGGCCGTGTCACCGAGCAGGACCGCCGTGTACGCGGCCAGCGGTCCGGCGAAAAGTGCTGCCTCGCAGCCCGCCGGTCCCTCGACCGCTTGCAGCACGTTCCGCAACGGACCCAGCGGCAACCGCGTCCCGGTGAGCCGATCGATTTCCGCTGCCGCCGAGACGGCCGTGCCGACGCTGAACGCGCTCAGAATCCACGAGCCCACACTCATCGGCGAGGTCAGCTTGATGGTCCGCAGCATGTTCAGGAAGCGCTCGGGCCTGCCGAGATCCTTCACCAGGGCAACAGCACCCAAGCTCACCGCCGTCAAGGCGCTCAGCCGCGCATTCCGGCGCAGCGTCGGTCGCCCCGTCAGCTGCCCGCCGAGACCCAGCAGCGCGGAACCGGCTGCGACACCGCCTAGAAACAGGTAGGCGGCCACATCTTCGGTCCAGGGTGCCGGCTTGACGACCGGACGGCCGTAGTACGAGGTGAATTCCGGCTCCGGAACCATAGGCATTTCGCGGGAACCGTCACCGCTGTCGCGGCGGCCGGTACCGCGCTTGCCGCCGGATCGACGACGGCGGGCAGGCTCCGGCGGCCGAAAGCTGTCGAACTCAGAGTGGGTCACGCGCGCCCTCCCAGGAAAGCCAGCGCCGCGGCGCCAACCATGCCGGCGACGGCCATACCGGCCCGCCGGTACATTTGCGGCAGATCGGCTGTGGGCACTCTCGGATCCGGAGGAAGTCCGTACACTTCCGGTTCGTCGAGCAGGAGGAAGACCGCTCCGGTTCCGCCGACGCCGTCGAGTTCGTTGGCACCATAGAGCCTGGCTTCCGTGAGTCCCTGCTGGTGCAGGGAGACCACCCGTTCCCGGGCCGTCTCCACCATGTCGTCGTGGTTGCCGAATTTGATCGATGTCGTCGGACAAGCTTTAGCGCAAGCGGGCGTCTCATCGTTGACCAGGCGGTCGTAGCACAGCGTGCACTTCTGGGCGACGCCGACATTGGGGACGGCCGGATCCTTGGCGTGCTGCTCCTCCCGCTGGGCGGCCACCGCCACCATGCCGTCGCTGCGGCGCTCGATCACGCCGAACGGACACCCTGCAACGCAGGTTCCGCAGCCGTTGCACACGTCTTCCTGGACCACCACAGTGCCGAACTCCGTGCGGAAAAGCGCTCCGGTCGGGCAGACATCCAGGCACCCGGCGTGCGTGCAGTGCTTGCAGACATCGGAGGACATCAACCAGCGGAAGTCTGCCGTGTCCGGCGGCGTCGTATCCACGCTCGCCAGGTCCGGCCCGGCGGACGCAGCCGTCGGCGGAGGGCCGATGCGGGGCATGCCGAGGTTGACCAGCGCGCGCCCGGACTCCCGCGCCTCGGTAATACGTTCCTGGCCCTGTTCAACGAAGGCGACATGCCGCCAGGTGCTGGCACCGAGCCCTCCGGTGTTGTCATAGGAGGATTCCAGCAGCTCCAGGTTCCCGTCCTGGGGGTTGTGGTTCCATTCCTTGCAGGCCACTTCGCACGCCTTACAGCCGATGCAGATGGAGGTGTCTGTGAAAAACCCCTTGCGCGGCTGCTGATTATCCCACCGGGCATCGGCGGCGGGGTCGGTCGGTCCGGATAGCTGGCCCATCTAATCCTCCAACGTCGAGTCGGTATCCGGAACGCTACCAGAGCGGACCGGTTGTGCAGGCGGAGCAGGCGGCGCATGGAGTGGCCCCGCCGGACCGGCAGTGAAGATGCCCATCATCCTGGACGGCCCTCGGTGCGGCCGTCCTTTCGGCGGCCCGTGTCATTGCTTTCCGCGCCCGGATCGGTAACGAGCCGGTTCCCGGTTTCGGTCGTCGCTCCGGCCCGGGCCTGGTACTCGGCAACCAGGGCAAGCAGCTCCGCCCCGCGCGGCCGGCGGCCCGGGCGGATGTCACAGGAAGCGGCCTTAGATTCCTGGATCTGGACGTTGGGGTCCAGCGTCACGCCCAACAGGTCGTTGGCCGCGTCACCGCTGACGACAGCATCCGTTCCGACGCCCCAATGGTAGGGCAACCCGATCTGATGGACGGTGTGGCCGCCAACGGCCAAGGGTTTCATCCGCTGGGTGACGAGCACCTTCGCCTCGATGGCGGAGCGGGCCGAAATGATCGTGGCCCACCCGTAGGGCTCGAGTCCGCGCTCAGCGGCCAGCTCGGGAGAGACCTCGCAGAACATTTCCGGTTGCAGCTCCGAGAGGTACGGCAACCAGCGGCTCATTCCGCCGGCAGTGTGGTGTTCGGTGAGCCGGTACGTGGTGAAGACGTAGGGGTAGACGTCCGCGCCACTGGTCCCCGCGCTTGGTGCGCTGAGGTTGTCCGCGCGGGGATACACCAGCCGGGCCGGATTTTGCTGCTGCGGATAAAGGCCATTGGCCACCGGCGATTCCTGCGGTTCGTAGTGGGTGGGAAGAGGACCGTCAACGACGCCCGACGGTGCGAACAACCAGCCCTTGCCGTCTGACTGCATGATAAAGGGGTCATCTCCGCTCAAGGCGGCCGGACCTCCGAGATCGGGGTCAGGTTGGCTGCCCGGAGCACGGTCAACCGGGAAGTCGGGCACGTCGTCTCCTACCCACCGTCCCTGTTCCTGGTCCCACCAGATGTATTTCTTCCGCTCGCTCCACGGTTTACCGGCAGGGTCTGCCGACGCCCGGTTGTAGAGAATCCGGCGGTTGGCCGGCCACGCCCAGCCCCATTCAGAGGCGGCAGGTCCTTGCTCCTGGCCCGGCTTCCGGTTGGCGGCATGGTTGATGCCGTCGGCGTAGACGCCGGTGTAGATCCAGCAGCCCGCGGACGTGGAACCGTCGGGGCGCAGCTCCGTATACGCGGAGAGCGGTTTGCCCGCGTCCGGGCCACTGAGGTGGCGGCCGTTAATCTCGGCCAGCACCGCCTCGCCGTCGGGCTCGCCGTGCTCGTCGGTGGGGTAATCCCAGGTGAGGTCGAGCAGCGGACGGTCGCGCTCGTCCTCCGACCCCGCCAGTTTCTCGCGGATCCGCTGGCCCAGCTCGAAGAAGAACTGCAATTCACTTTGGCACTCTCCCGGCGGTGCCACCGCCTGGTGCCGCCACTGCAGCAGCCGTTGGGTCTGCGTGAACGAGCCGGCCTTCTCCACGTGGGTTGCTGCAGGCAGAAAGAACACTTCGGTCTCGATGTCTTCGGTGCGCAGTTCCCCGGTTTCGATCTCCGGGCCGTCCTTCCACCAGGTCGCCGACTCGATGAGATTCAAGTCGCGCACCACCAGCCACTTCAAGTGCGACATGCCAAGGCGTTGCATGCGGCCGTTGGACGAGCCCACCGCGGGATTCTGTCCGAGCAGGAAGTAACCCTCCACCTTGTCCTCGAGCATGTCCATCACCGTCTGGTACGTGCCGTGCGCTCCGGTCAGCCTGGGAAGGTAATCGTAGGCCCAGTCGTTCTCCGCGGTCGCGGCCTCGCCCCACCAGGCCTTCAGCAGGCTAATGGTGTAGGAGTCGGCGTCCGCCCAGAAGCCCTTCTGCTTCTTCGACGCGACCGCATCCAGGTATTCACTGAAGGTGTCATGGCGCCCGGCGCTGGGCATTGGCAGGTACCCGGGCAGCAGGTTGAACAAGGTCGGAATATCCGTGGAACCTTGGATGCTTGCATGGCCGCGCAGGGCCATGATTCCGCTGCCCGGGCGGCCCACATTGCCGAGCAGAAGTTGCAGGATGGCGGCGGCCCGGATGAACTGCGCTCCGAGCGAGTGCTGGGTCCAGCCGACAGCGTAGGCAAAGCACGTTGTCCGTTCGCGCCCCGAGTTTTCCGTGATGGCGCGGGCCAGGTACTCAAAGTCCGCGACGTCGATGCCACACATGTCCTGGACCATCTCCGGGGTGTAACGGGCGTAGTGCCGCTTCAAGATCTGGAAAACGGTCCGGGGGTCCTGCAGGGTCTCGTCACGCTGCACTTGGGCGTGTTCCAGGGAGGGACCGCCGCTGCCGAACTGGTCTCCCGCGGCGCGAGCCGACGCGTGGGCGCCGTGTTCGGGGCCAGCACCAGCATCGTCAATGGTGCCTCCACCCTGTTCCGCGTAAGACCAGGACGCCGTGTCGTAGGCTCCCGTCTCCGGATCGTAGCCGGAGAACAATCCGCCCAGATCCTCGGCGTCGCGGAAGTCGGCATGAACCAGCGTGGCCGCGTTGGTGTACGCGCCCACATACTCCTTGAACCACAGGTCGTGGGTGATGACGTAGTTAATCAACGCGCCCAAGAGGACGACGTCAGAGCCGGCCCGGATGGAAATGTGCTTGTCCGCGACGGCCGAGGTGCGCGTGAATCTGGGGTCGATGTGGATGACCTTTGCTCCGCGGGCCTTGGCCTCTGCAACCCACTGATATCCCACAGGGTGGCACTCGGCCATATTGGAACCCTGAATGATGATGCAGTCGGCGTTGGCCATGTCCTGCAGTGATTGCGTTGCGCCACCGCGTCCAAACGAGGCTCCCAAACTGGGAACCGTGGAAGAGTGTCAAATACGTGCTTGGTTCTCGATCTGCACTGCTCCGGCAGCCGTGAAGAGTTTCTTGATCAGGTAGTTCTCTTCGTTGTCCAGGGTTGCCCCGCCTAGTGAGGCTATGCCCATCGTGCGGCGAAGCAGCCGGCCCTCTTCGTCTTCCTGCTGCCACGTCCTGCGGCGGCTTTCGATGAAGCGTTCCGCCACCATGTCGATGGCAGTTTCGAGATCCAGATGCTGCCACTGGGTGGAGCGTGGCGCACGGTAGAGCACTTCGGTCTGCCGGCCCGGCGAGTTGACCAGCTGCTCGCTGGCAGAGCCCTTGGGGCACAACCGGCCGCGGGAAATAGGCGAATCGGGATCGCCTTCGATCTGAACGACCTTTTCGTCCTTGACGTAGACCCGCTGTCCGCAGCCCACCGCACAATACGGGCACACGCTCTGTACGACGCGGTCCGCGGTGGCCGTCCGGGGGCTTATTGCCCTCGTCTGCGGGGATGTCACCGCCGGGCCGCGGCCCAGCAGGTCGCCCGTACTGAACTGCCGGACGACCGGCCACTGAAGAAAACTACGCCGTGCCATGGCAGGAGCCTACCCAATCCACGGCGCCAACGACAGAGGAGCGTGATATCTACCGCGCGGACAACAACGGCGAGCCTTGGCCAACGTACGCCCGAAGATTTTGCGGGCCTTTGTAAAACGTTTACCGGCTTCGTCTGGAAGCCGCGCCCCAACAGGTCCTTGGCGAGGTAGTAGGCAAAGGCCCGACTGTTGGCGAGGCCCCGCTCTGGAACTCCTCGGCCGGGATCAGCACTGTGGATAGGGAGCCCGCGGCCCGTGCGCCCAACGGCGTGCGTTAGAAACATCCGGGGCCCTCCGCTTCGCGGGGGCGCCACTGCGGCGTGATGATTCACCGGGTGAAGAACAGCCGCCGGTTTTTCGTCACTTTGTGCAGAGATGCAGGACGACTCTCATTGCCTACTTCGGGGAGGCTAGCATTTCGTGCACGGGCGGGGCCTCGGTTATGTTTTGGGGGATCGAGGGCCCTCCCGTCGCCGGGACCGGTCTGCGCCCCCTGCTGGACCCTTCCACAGAGGTTCCGTGCGACCAAATCCTGGCTCTCCTGTAGGGGCGGAGTCGACAGGCGGCCCGTACTGGGTTGTCTCGGGTTTACCGGGCGAGAGATCGCCGGATGACATCGAGGTGACCCGCCGTCGCGGCTGGTTGGCCCCTGAGGTCGCGCACCGTGAGCCCCGTTGCCGCCTTCAATGCCCTTGACAGGCTTTGGGTATTGGAAAAACCGCTGCGGGCGGCGAGTTCGTCCATCGGTCGCGACCGGTCTTCCTTGTCAAGGAGTAGCTCCAGAGTCCTCGCGGTACGCACGGCGCGGATGCGGGAGCCGAGTCCGAGCTCTTCCTGCTCAAAGTGGCTGAACAGTGTCCTGCGGGAGATGTGGAAGTGCTCTGTGATGGCTTGGACCGCCAGGTCCCGTGAGGTGTAGTTCCGGTCGATGTACTTCCTAATTTCCAAGAGCTGCGACCATTGGAGCGATTCGGGGGCGGGGGGTACTTCGAGCAACGATGAGATCAGCGAAGCAACGATGGACGTCAGCACACCGGCCGCCGAACCGGAGTGTTCTTCCATTCCGTCGTTTCGGCAGTTCAAGAGAACGGGCATAAGCAACGAACGCAATACGGGATGCTGAATGAGATTGGGCATGTCGGACAGGCGTTTGGCGTCTGCCATCGTCAGGTCCAGAGCGGCTCTGTCTAGGTTGAGCTGGACGACGTGCATGCCGTTGGGAGCGCGGAATTCTCCTTTGTGGGTGAGATCGAGGAAGCGAACACGTGGTGCGCTGATGGACGTAGGCTCTCCGGAGAAGTTGTACGTCGCAGAGGGGGCCTTGACGAAGTAAGCCAGACGGAGGTCGCCCGAGTCTGGGTTGGCATTCCAGAATCCTTTTGCGGGTTCGTTCCGGAGCTCTATCACGCTGAAGCCCGGCCCAGTAAAACTTGTGGCCCACGGGCGAAAAAGCGGGGAAGTCGGCCCGGTTTCCTCCAGCCGGACAGGAGTTTCCACGGCTTGTCCGTACCATGTCCGCCAATGCTCGAACTTCTCCCGCGGAGTCAGTTCCTTCGGGACCTCGTAGTGCTGCCGGGTTGCACGAGCCACAGATCGCGGGGGAGTGCTAAGCGACCTCGTCTTCGGGCCGGGGACGTTTTCATCCATTTTTCCCTACTCCGACGGCAACGACTGATTCTCGGCGTCTGCCATTCTAACCGCCACGCGCGCCGCAGCCATCTACTTCGTCATGTGATGGCGAAGAATTGCTTGACCCAGCTCCGCAAATAGCCCCTGACCGCTACCGCAGACGGCAATGAGGGCGCAGCCGCTTCGCTGCCGGTGACGCACCTCGCCCGCCGATTGGTTTACCGCACGAAGCGTTCCCGGTCATTGGTCCCTGAAGCAGTCCATCTTCACGCTCCGGGTGAGATGCGCGGCTCAGCCCGTATCGAAGGACGCCCCCGCACAGGCCGGGGGAGACCGTTGGGCGGGGGCGTCTTCGAGATAGTCTCCGAATTGGGGGGAATCGGAGACTGCTTAAATGGTCAGCCTGCTTATCTTTTAAGTCAAGCTGTGATGGCCAGGGCGAGGCCCGCGCCCACCCCGGTTACATGCCGCATTGGGTGAGTCGGTTACACGCCGCCCGGATACTCCTGCGGCCTACCGAAGCAGTTTTCCATGAGGACTCTGCCGGTCCGTCCTGTGGGGTGTGTTCGGATTTCAGGCAACTCTTTCCGGCGGTCCAGAGCCGGAGAGAATACTCACGGGACGACTTTACCGCCCGCTGCCTGTGCCCCGGGGCCGGTGATTGGTCCTGCGCGTGCTCATGGTGACGTGGCTCCTCGGGGGATCGGGAGAGCATAATGTCACCGGGGACGAAGCCCCATAGGGGTTTTCGTCGCTTCGGGCGTCACCGCTCGAAGCATGAGAGCTGCGCCGTGGCGTGAGGCGGCGAGGAAGCTGGGAAATGTCGACTTCAGCGGATGTTCAGGTGCGCCGGGTTTATGACGGGACCAGGGACGATGACGGCGTACGGGTTCTGGTAGACCACATCTGGCCGCGCGGGATGACCAAGGCCAAAGCGGCACTGGACGAGTGGTGCAAAGAAGTCTCCCCATCGACGGAGCTGCGCAAATGGTACGGCCACGACCCTGCAAAGTTCGACGAATTCGCAAAGCGATACAAGGCCGAGCTTAAAGATCCTGCCCGGGCGCAGGCGCTTGACCATCTGCGCGAACTCGCCAGGGGCCGGCGGCTAACGCTGCTGACGGCAACCAAAGCCGCCGACATCAGCGAGGCCCAAGTCCTGGCCGACCTGATCGGACTGTAGCCACCACACGTCCGGCGCACTCGAAAGGGGGGCGTCGGGAAGGACACGATCAGTGACCGGAAACGGGATCCTGCGACGGGCCGGAGCTTATTCCCGTCATGCGGTGGGCAACCGACGGCGTGAGGATCGTGGTGAGGACGAATCCTGGCCACACTCTTTTTTGGCCCTCACGGAAGCGCCTTACGCGGGCGGTCGCTGCGGCACCGCGTTTCTAAACTCGCCCTCTGCTCGCGTCAGGTTCCGGTATGTCATCGAGAAGGACGACTGCACAGCCAGCACTCTCGACCCCACCGGGCACGAGAAGGCCACCAGAAGATCATGGCGTAGCGCTGGGCCGGTTCACGGAGGCGGAACAGCAAGTGACTTGGCCAGGAACAGATCTGGGGCCGTGCCTGCCCAAGTCTCACTTGCCTCAGGCCGGCAAGACGAACCAAAATCCCAGCTAGTTACCGCCTGTCCGATCGGATGACCAGCGGCTACCGCTCGGGACGACCCAGCAGGTAGACGCCGAAGGCGTAGCTGCCCAGGGCAATGGCGAAGAGCGAGGCCATGATCATCGAGCTGAAGTCCTCACCGTAATTGAGGAAGCTGCCACCATTGAAGCCGGCTCCGAGTACGCAGACGAATCCCACCACCGTCGTCGTTACGGCCGCACGGTCGTGGCTGCCAATCGATAGGAGGAGGGCAGCCAGCGAGCCGAGGACGAGAAGCAGGCCCAGCCCGGCGTGCAAAGTGAGCCACAGGCCCCCGCCATCCGTGACGGCCCAACCCAGGCTCTGGAAGACCCCGCTGAAGTATTCCGGCGGCTTGGCGCCGGGATGCGACTCAGGGATCTTGACGAAGAGGTTGACGACCATGCCTAAGAGGTACTGGGCCAGAAGAGCAATGATGAGCCCGAATTCTGTTCGGTGCAGGAGATCTCGGCGGCGCGCCCCCGCGCGAGGTTCCACGTCGAGGTTCTGTCGCACCAGGTGATCTTCCGCCACAGTGACCTCCAGTTGCGGACGATGATGATAGCGAGCATACGATACCGCGGAGAGCCGGGTCTGTGCCTGCTGAAGCATCCCAGCCAGACACCTCTGGGGCGTCGGTAATGGAGCAGCTGCGCTCGTTAACTGGCGCTTTGCCGGCGCTCGTCCCACGCTCGAATCTGTACTCACGACTTCGCGGGTGCAACACTGCGTGGATGAACATCTTCGAGTGGTGGCCTCTGGTCGATGCGGAAACACGCGACTGGCTCGTTGAGCACAACGGCGAGCCGCTGCCGCAGAATGTCATCGCCGACATCATGGCGGTTACGGGCGGCACGACGGATTCTGAGTGGTGGGCTGGCGAATCAGCAGACGGTCCGCAGCTTTCCGACACAGCTGTGGATTGGATCGAGGCTGTCGCCAACGACGAGGAGTCGACAGCCGGCTAAAATTTGCCGCCGCGTCCCACTGAAGGTTTCGCAAACGGGTGGCTGCCGCCAGGGTCAATTGATCAGTAGCTGTTGCGCACTAGGAAGTTCGGGGCCTGCTGGGTCCAGCCGCCTCGTCCCTGACGGACTCAAGGCCCCTCTCTGCACCCGCCGGGACCACTAGCCAACCCTCAGTAGGATGCTTATCGCCTACTGGAAAGCTTATCGAGCAGACGAGCAGACGAGCAACGCAGCAGGAAGCCGGCGGGCGGCCGATAGCGAAGGGAGACGCCGCTAAGGACGGAAGCCACTCTTGCCCGCGGCGTCGTTCCACCATCGTCGGAGCGCGTCGCCTGAGTCGACGATCTGGCCTCTGAGAACCTCCGGGAGCTCAGGGGCATTGCTACGGTGCCCGCGACACCGCTGCGGGCGAAACCCGGCCGTCGGAACTGTGAATCTTGAAGTTGGAGGTGACTGGTGCGGCTTCGGCTTGCGGAGTTCAGGGCGGAGGCAGTTGAGGACCGATAGAGTTTCGGCCTCGGAACTAGGCTGTCGTCTACCGCGACGCCGGCGCCGCCGACCCGGGGGACGCCGGCACGAAATCCGTCCTCTGGTATCACTTCGATGCTCCGGCCGCCGGCGGTTCCGTTTCGGTGAAACTGCGTCTGCGCTCTGCATCGATACCGGGGGAACGTCGTCGGGCGGGAGTTTGGCGCAGTCGTGGCTACCCGGCGCGAGGAAGCGGACGAGTTCTAGGCAACGGTGCTGCCCTCCGGCACGGCCGCCGTCGACTCCCATATCCCGCGCATACACCGCGCCGCGCCTTAGCCGGGCTGTTGTGGGGCAAACAGCTGTACCGCTACGCGGTGGCGCAATGGCTCGAAGGAGACTCGGCCCAGCGGATCCGGGACGTATCCCGTCCGGATGGCTGGCGTATCATCACATCATGGGGACGATCAGCACGTACCTGGACGCGATCGAAGGTGTGGACCGGGCTGCTCTTGAACGAGTTTACGCGATTGCGCGCGACGTAGTTCCCGAAGCCGAAGAAGGCACGAGCTATGGCATGCCGGCGCTGATGTACCGGGGTAAAGGCCTCATCTCCACGGTGCAAGCCAGGAAGTTCCTGTCGCTCTATCCCTTCAGCGGGAAAGTCGTGGCCGCCAACCGCGACGTACTGGCGAGTTTCGAAGTGACCAGCGGAAGCGTCCACTATTCAGTAGAGCATCAGCTGCCGGACGTTGCCTTGCGGCGCATTGTTCGGGGCCGCAAGGCCGAAATAGACGCCAGTATCTCCAGGCATTAGGTACGGTTCCCGTACCGTCCTATCCTGGCCAAGCGGCGTCTCCCGCGGTGGAAAAGATGGGCGAGTCCGCATGGTTTGTCTTCCGCGACTTTGAGTAGGTGCCGGGAGCCAGTGCAATTTTGGTGATCTTCGAGTCCGGGTTGGATTTGGCGCTGTTGATGTGTCTTTGGGTCTTTTGTGGCGCCATCGTCCTTGTTGAAGGCTGGGGTCGCCGCGGCGGTGCGCAGGCACATTCCGGACTTTCTGCCGCCCATCGACGTGGGGCTCCTGGTGGTGGACGTATTGCCCGACCGCGTCCATGTGTGGGCGCCTGCGGAATGATCATTGACCAGCGTCCGTTTTCATTGATATACGACGAACCTCGAGGAGAAGATCATGTCGCCAAGTTCTACTCCGGCCACCGCGGCGCCGTTGATCGCCGTCGTCGGCGGGACGGGTCATCAGGGCGGCTCTGTCATTGACGCGTTGCTGGCGCAGGGCGCGCGGGTGCGTGCCCTCGTTCGTGATCCAGACAGGCCGGCCGCGCGTGCGCTGGCGGATCGGGGAGTCGAGTTGTCGGTCGGTGGCTTCACCGATCCGGCGGCGCTCGGCTCTCTGTTTGACGGGGTGGATGCCGCGTTCGCGATGACCACCCCGTTCCCGGGCGGCACCGCGCAGGAATCGGCGTCCGGGATCGCGATCGCCGACGCCGCGGCTCCCGCGGGTGTCCCACACCTCGTGTTCAGCTCCGTAGGCGGCGCCGAGCGCGCATCGGGCGTTCCACACTTCGAGAGCAAACGCCGCGTCGAAGAACACATCGAAACTCTGGGCATCCATCACACCTTCCTCCGCCCCGTCTTCTTCATGGATAACCTGTCCGGATTCATGACGAGCGTCGAGAACGGTCAGGTGGTCGTAAGGATGGCCCTTCCTGACGGCATCCCGCTGCAGATGGTCGCCGTTCGGGACATCGGTCGGGCCGCTGCGGCTATTCTGCTCGGCGGAACCGAAGTGGAGGGCAGCAGTGTGGAGATCGCCGGCGACACACTCACCGGCTCGCAGATCGCGGAGGCCATCGGCGAGCACGCGGGCCTTCACGCGCGCTACGAGGCCCTGCCGCTCGAGGCCATCGCCTCTTTCGGCGACATGGCCGAGATGTTCCGCTGGTTCGCCGAAACTCCCGCCTACCAGGCCGACTTCGAGGCGACCCGCGCACTAGTACCCGACGCCCTCGACCTTCGCGGCTGGCTGGCCTCCTCAAACTGGCACCCGGGCGCGTGACCAGCTTCCGATAGGGACGGCACCAATGAGGAAACACGTCGTTCGTCGCTGCGCCAGGCCCTTACTGGGGTTATGTGCCTTCTTCTACGACTCACTTCTTGGCCGCGGTGATGCTCGAGGACAAGGAATTTCCAGTGATGTTCGAAGGCTGGTTGCGCGTCCCAGTCGCTGACTGCGGAATTTATTGCCGGCCGGCCTCTAAACCCGATCCGTTCGGCTCGTCTATGGATAGGCGATATGGATGATGTGGGCGCTCAGAGTGTGAGGGCTACGCGGTCACGTTTGCGCTCTCCCAGGCGGTCGCGGCGCCGGCCTGGGCGAGAGCGATGGCGCTGGCCCGTCCGATACCGCGGGCTGCACCCGTGACCACGGCGATCTTCCTGAAGGGGAGAAAGCTCCTGCAGAATGCCCCGCCTGGCAAACAGTTTCGCCTCTCGCTACGGTCGTCGCGATCTCATCAACGGAGGGCATTGCCCCTTTCGCTGCATGCCTTACGCGTGGTACGACATCCATATGTCCCACCATGATGTGTTCACTGGATTCCCGATTGAAGTCAACAACGGGAAAACTCGCCGGTGGGGCGCGATATTGGTCAAGGCTGTGTTTGCGATCCTGGTGGTCGGCGCTGTCCTGTCGGCGATTCTCTGGGCCGCCATCAGTAGCGACATGGGCGCATTGATCCTGTCCGCCACGTTTGCCGCCTGCGCTGGCCTGATGGTCATCCGGCAGGCACTTCTGGCAGAACGGGGGTAGTCCATGCTTGATCAGGGCATCACCTACAACACGACCATGGCGATGGTCGCTGGCGCCATCATGCTCTTGATACTCGTCTTCCTGCGAGTGGTCCAGCAACCTGGTCGCAAAACGATCGACGGATGGGCTTGGATGTTTGCGGCCCTCGGGTTGTTTTTGGCCGTCACCGGCACTCACATGACCCTCACGTGGCCACTGAAACAGATTCCCGTTCCCGGCGTCCCTTGTTGCGCGGTGGACAACCTCACCTTCGGTGAACCCGCCATGTTCTATGGATTTCTGGTGTTTTTCGGGGCCATAGCGTTGATGCGTGCGGAGAGAAACGCCGTCGACCGCGGGGTCCAGCTTGAGCTCGTGGCCACCGTCCGGCCGTTCCTGTACGCGGGTGCCTTCGGCGGAATCGGGCTCATCATGATCGCCGTCGCCGGACTCGAATTCGGGATGTGGCATCCACCCGAGGTGGAACCGATTGCCGGGATGCTGGCGGGCTCCATTCTGGAAGCGCTCTACATGGCGTTCGCCTACATCATCACTGGCGTGGCCGCGATTACGGCCCCGTTCGCTCCTGAGCATCGCCTGGTGGCCAGGGTCTTCGCCGTGTCGTTGTTCATCGCAGGAATGATGTGGCTGTTCCTCAGCATCACCGTTTTCTACGGACACGTCGGTTTCTTCCCGCACTAAGCCTTGATGCACCGATCTGCCTGGGCGGATGAGCTGAAACCAGTTTGAGCGGATTGCGGGCCGAGGGCATGGTGTGGCGCCCGTCCTCCTGACTATCGGCACCTTCGACGCCGTCGCAGACTCTGATTCGGCCCCGGGTGCGTTGCTGTGCAAAGCTCGGACAATCAAAGCCTCTGGGACGGCACCGTTGGAATGCTTGCAGCACGCGTGGCCCGCTACGCGACCCTGAGAGCCCCCCGGCAGCGTTCCTGGCCGGGGCGGGGCGTAGACCGGCGCTGGCGCTGGGGCCAGGACCGGTGCGGATACCGGTGGAGGCGCAGGCTGGGGAGTTGGTGTCTGAAACGGAGGCGGGGGAGGCGGCACGCTGCCAACTTCGGCATCGGCGGCGCCAAATACCTGCTGATCTGTGATCACCACCCGTAGAACGCGTACCGGACCGAGAACCCCCGGGGCTGGGCCATCTTTGTCGAGGTCGAGGGCAAAGACTGCAGCTGCCCTTCGCAGGATCCGCTCGTCACCCGCATCTCGGATGACCTGACAAACGAACCGTTCGGCGCCGTCACTTCAAGAAGGGGATTCCGGAGGAGTTCGCGCCCGAGCCGGTAACCGTCCAACACCAGGGCTAGACCAAGTCACGGGGAAGGGGGCACATCTGAACTGCTTCCCTAAGGCTGGACTGAGAATTCATTTCTCACTTACGGGGAGCAGTTTCATGTTTTAGAGCAGTGGTTGTCTGTCGGTTAACCCCACACGGGTTTGTGAATCGAGTTATACAGTTGATGCATGGCTGCCAGCCGCAATCCGCTCGACGACCTTCGCGAAATCATCGGCCATCTGACCGATCAGCTCAAGCTGCCCGGGTCGGAGCGCGTTGATGATCTGGTCGGCGATCTCGTCGGCGCGAGGCCCGGGCCGGCCCGGCCGCTGTCCGAGGTGCAGGCCGAGCTCGAGGCGTTGGTCGGACTGGAGACTGTGAAAGAACAGGTGCGGGCCCTCGTCGCACTGCTCCAGGTTCAGGCTCGCCGTAAGGCGCACGGCCTGCCGGAGGTGGCCACATCGCAGCATCTTGTGTTCCTCGGTAACCCGGGCACGGGCAAGACCACTGTGGCGCGGCTCCTGGCCGAGATGTACCGCGCGGTCGGACTACTGCAGAAAGGCCATCTGGTCGAGGTCGACCGGTCGGGACTGGTGGGGCAGTACGTCGGCGCGACCGCCATCAAGACGGACCGGGTGATCCGGCGTGCGCTGGACGGTGTCCTGTTCATCGACGAGGCCTACGCGTTGGCCCCGGAGGACGGCCGGATGGACTTCGGCCCCGAGGCGATCGAGGTCCTGCTCAAGAGGATGGAGGACCACCGTCACCGCCTGGTCGTGATCGTGGCCGGGTACCCGCGGCTGATGGAGTCCTTCTTGCTCTCGAACCCTGGACTGCGCTCCCGGTTCGCCCGTGAGATCACGTTCCCCGACTACTCCGTCGACGCACTCCAGACGATCTTCCACCAGATGCTGGCCCAGTACGAGTACACGCTGGAGCCGGATGCGGACCAGGTGCTGCGCCGCATCCTTACCGGGCTCCACGCGGGCGAGGACTCCGGCAACGCACGGTTCGCCCGCACGCTGTTCGAGCAGGCGCTCAACCGCCAGGCGCTGCGGCTGTCGCTCGACGAGGAACAAAGTCTCGACGCGCTCGATCGTGAGGCTGTCATGACGCTCACCGCGGAGGACATCGTCGAGGCCGCGCTGGCCTTGGGCGAGGAGCCGGAGCCGGAACCTACGCCGGAACCAGAGCCGTCACGCTGGTGGCGCTGGCTGGCCTGACCGGATCGGCGGCCGCTGGCCGGCGGAAGCAACCCAAGCAGTCACCGCGGGAAGCGGCCCTGGCGCTGCCGCGCACATGGGAGCCATTCCTAAGAAGAAGCCATCGGCACCGATCCGGCCCGAGGAGCTCGCTGAGCCTCAACCAACCCAAGGAAATCGTCGAAAGGTCGGCCGCGTAACTCCGATTGGTACCGTGTCACTGGGGTGTAGTCCAAAGTCGTCGCCCCTCATCCTGACGCTCATGGGCAGGCCTAGCGCCGCGCAGCCTTTTAGGCGGCGTTCCCAGGCGAGGCGGCTGCGGAGCTGTCCAGTGCCTCCGCGAGGATCTGGACGATGTGGCGGGAGCCGCGGCCGGACAGGTCCGCCACCTGGGTCCGGCAGGAGAACCCGTCGGCCAGGATGGACCGGTCCGGGGCATCGGCGATCTTGCCCAGAATGCCCTGTTCGGCAATGGCGACCGAGACGTCGTAGTGGCCTTTCTCCATCCCGAAGTTTCCGGCAAGACCGCAGCATCCACTGGAGATTTCCACGTCGCAGCCCATGGAGTTGAGCAGTTCCAGATCCTTCCCGTACCCCATGCTGGCGCTTTGATGGCAGTGAGGTTGCGCGAGAATCCGCTCCTCGCTGGTGGGCGGTTGCCAGTTGATGGACGTCAGGAATTCCGACACGGTCTGGGTCCGGGCGGAGACCTGCGCGGCGCGTTCGTCGTCGGGCAGCAGTTCGAGCAGGTCCGAGCGGAGCACCGCCGTGCAGGACGGTTCGAGTCCGATAACGGTCCTGCCATCGGCTACATGCGGGTACAAGACGTCAAGGGTTTTCCGAAGGGCTGTCTTGGCCGCGGTCAGTTGTCCTGTTGAAATGAGTGTCAGTCCGCAGCATGCGCCGGGGCCGGCAACTTCGATGTCACATCCCGCGGCCTGCAGTACCTTAAGCGCGGCAATGGGAACACCGGGGCTCAGTGCGTCGGAGAACGAATCCACCCAGAGCAAGACGCGGTGGGGAGTGACCGCTGTGTGCCGTCCAGCGCCGCCGTTCGCCATCGGCACCCGCACTGTGTTCAGAACTGCGGGAAGAAACTTCACCATGGAGCGGAACGGCGCCTGGGGAAATTCCGGCAGGGACCGGCGGGGATCTGCGCCGGCCAGCCGCAGCATGGTCCGGCGGAGGAACCCGATGGAGGCAACCTTGTTGACCAGGGGGCCGAACGGTCCGATGATTCCCAGCCAGGTGGGCAGTCGACCGAGGGTGTAGTGGCTGAGCGGACGCACGTGGCCCTTGTAGGTCTGGTGCAGTGCCTCCGACTTGTACATCGCCATGTCGATGCCGGTGGGGCAGTCGCTGGCGCAGGCCTTGCAGCTCAGACACAGATCGAGGGCCTCATGGACCTCCGGGGACCTCCAGGACATGTCCACGATGCCGCCGTTGAGCATTTCCTGCAGGACGCGCGCCCGGCCCCTGGTCGAATCCTTCTCATCCCTGGTGGCTAGGTAGGAGGGGCACATGAACCCGCCCTCCTCGCGGAGATCGGCCCGGCACTTTCCCACGCCCACGCAGCGGTGCAGCGCGTTAGTGACGTTGCCGCCATCGTGGGCAAACGCGAAACCATCTGTGGCCAGCAGGTTGCCTGCCTGCGGGCGGCGCAGGTGGGCATCGAAGGGGTCAGGATTGATGATGACACCCGGGTTGAAGATGTCCTGGAGGTCGAAGAGTGCCTTAAAACCGGCCATCGCGGCCAGGGCCCGGGGCGAATACATGGTTTTCAGCAGTTCGCCGCGCGCCCGGCCATCGCCGTGTTCCCCCGAGAGTGAGCCGCCGTACTTGGCGACGAGGTCCGCCGCGGCCGTCAGGAAGCGGCGCATCACGCCGGCGTCGTTCTCCAGCGGGAAGTCGATCCTGACGTGGACGCAGCCGTCCCCGAAGTGGCCATAGGCCAGCCCTGAAACGTTTTCGCGCGCCATGAGACGTTCAAGATCGCGAAGGTAGTTGCCCAGATGTTCGGGCGGGACGGCCGAATCCTCCCAGCCTGGCCATGCCTGCTTCCCGGCAGCGGTTCTCCCGGCCAGACCGGCACCGTCGGCCCGAATCTGCCACAGCCGTTTGGCCTCCGGTCCGGCCGGAATGATCATTGAGTCGATCGCGCCCGCGTCCCGGACCATCCGCTCTGCGGCAGCCACCGCCTCGCTCGACGTCGCTCCGCCCACCTCGACCATGAGCCAGCCGTTCCCCGCCGGCATGTTGGGGACTGCGTGCTCGCCTTTGGCGTTGCGAATCACGTTGACCAGCTGCGCGTCAAGTCCTTCCAGGGCCAGCGGATGGTGTGGAAGAAGGCCGGGAACCGCGTCGGCCGCGGCCGGCATATCCGAATATCCCAACACGGCCAACGCCGGGGCAGCCGCCTGCGGAACCAGCCGCACCTCGGCCTCCAGGATGATGCCGCAGGTACCTTCCGTCCCGGTCAGGGCAGCCGCCAGGTTTCCGCCGTTCTCGGGTAGGAGGTGCTCGAGGCTATAGCCCGAGATTTGGCGGCCGAACCGGCCGAATTCCAGCCGAAGGACGTCCAGATTGGCGGTGATGAACTCATCGAGTCCGGGGATCTGGGCCGTGGTGTCCTTGCCCGAGCCCAGCTCCAGCACTTGGCCCGACCCGGTCAGCCAGCGCAGCCGGCGCACGTTATCCGCCGTCCGCCCGTACGAGAGTCCGTGGGGGCCGCACGCGTTGTTGCCGATCATGCCGCCGATGGTGCACCGGGTGGACGTGGACGGGTCCGGCCCGAACCGCAGCCCGTGGACGGCGGCAGCCCGCTGCAGGTCACTGAGAACGACGCCGGGCTGGACCACCGCGGTCCTGTTCTCCACATCGATGCTGATGATCTGGTTCATGAACCTGCTGAAGTCCAGCACCAGTCCGGGTCCCACCGCGTTGCCGGCGCACGATGTGCCGGCACCGCGGCCGGTGACAGCCAGTCCGTGCCTGCGGGCAATCCTGACCGCTTCGATAACGTCTTCCGCATTCTTGGGCATGACCACCACCTGGGGCACCACCCGGTAGTTGGAGGCGTCCGTCGAGTATTCCGCGCGCCGACGGTTGCTGCTGTCCACGACGCCCGCAACTGCTGCGGTGAGTTCTTCGACAATCTGGTCAATCTTCATGCGTGCTGCTCTTCCTTGTCCCTGCGGCCGTGCGTGGTGGGATGTTAGTACTGCAGGGGCTTGCCGCGCAGTTCCATGGCGCGGCGGACGCGGCTTTGTGCCAGCGAACGGGCGGCGTGGTGGGTGGTGGAATCCAGCTTCTGCGCCTCCGCCAGCACGATGGCCGTGTTTGCTCGAAGCTTATGGGAGACCGTGGTGAAGATTTGCTCGGTCTCGGGACGGAACGGCGAGTACCGGGACTCCATCGCAAAGGCGGCGCTGACTACGCCGCCGGCGTTGGCGACGAAGTCGGGCACTACCGTCACGGATGCCGCACGCAGCAAGTGCTGCGCAGCGGCGTTTGTGGGAAGGTTGGCGCCCTCCACCACGAGCTTGGCCGAGATGCCGCCCACGTTGCCCTCATGGATGACATCCTGCAGGGCAGCCGGGATCGCGATTTCGGCGTCGACAAACAATTCGGTGCCAGCCGGAATGGCCAGCTCCGGAAACTCTTTGACCAATCCGTCGCCGAGCCGAGCCCGCATCGCCAGCAGAGTGGGGATGTCCAGCCCTTCGGTCTGGTGAAGCGCGCCCTCGGCAGTGGAAATCGACACGATGCTGTAGCCGAGCTCGTGAAGCCGGGCAGCGGTGGCATGGCCAACAGCGCCGAAACCTTGGATGGCCACGCGCTGTCCCTGGAGTCCGATGGTTGCGGCCGCCTCGTCCGCGGCTTCAGCGACGCCGTACCCGGTGATGCCCAGCTGGTCGTAGGGTACGCCGCCGAGGTCGTACGGAGTCCCTACTGCTGCACCGCGGTCGCCCAATTCATCGATGATGAGGGCCGCATCGTTTTCCGTCAGTCCCATGTCCAGTCCAAAGACGTATTCGGACGGGACCTCATTGCTCAGGGCCCGGACGAAGGAGCGGAGGATTGCTTCCTTGTGGGGTGAGCTCGGATCGGCCCGGATGCCGGCTTTGGCTCCGCCGAAGAACAGGTCGACGCCGGCCCACTTCCAGGTCATGACCCGGGCCAGGCGGGCAATCTCCTCGACGGTGACGCCAGGCTGCATCCGGGTACCGCCCTTGCCCATGCCTCGGGCGGTGTTGTCGATGACCAGCACGCCCTTCATTCCTGTTTTTGCGTCGCTGACCGTGACGATCTTTTCCGGTCCCCATTCATCCATCATGTCGAACAGACTGGTCATCGCTGGATACTCCTTGTGTGCTGGCAGCTACGTGATGTGGCGGGGGCGGGCGGCGGAGACGGTGCCGGACCGGCTGGCACTGTCTCCGCCGGGGTTTCTAGAGGAACTTCACGCCCTGGGCGAGCGGCAGCTGCCCCGAGTAGTTGACGGTGTTGGTCGCCTGGCGCATGTAGGCCTTCCAGGAGTCGGAACCTGACTCGCGGCCGCCACCGGTTTCCTTTTCGCCGCCGAAGGCGCCGCCGATTTCGGCGCCTGAGGTGCCGATGTTGACGTTGGCGATGCCGCAGTCGGATCCGCCGGCCGACATGAAGCGTTCGGCCTCGGCCTGGTCGTTCGTGAACACGGCCGAGGACAAACCCTGGGGGACGTCGTTCTGGATGGCGATGGCGTCCTCGAAGTCCGTGTAGGTCATCACGTAGAGCAGCGGGGCAAACGTCTCGTCCTTGACGACGGCGGTCTGGGCCGGCATCCGCACGATAGCGGGCTCCACGTAGTAGGCGCCAGGCTCTTCCTCGGAGTTCACACGGCCGCCGCCGCAGAGAACGGTGCCGCCCTGATCCTGCGCGGCCTTGATGGCGTTCTGCATGCCATCGAAGCTGGACTTGTTGATCAGGGGCCCGATCAGGTTCTCCTCATCCATCGGGGTCCCGATCCGCAGCGTGGCGTAGGCGCTGACCAGCTTGTCCGTCAGTTCATCAACGATTGACTCGTGAACGATCAGGCGGCGCATGGACGTGCAGCGCTGGCCGGCGGTTCCAACGGCCGCGAACACAATGCCGCGCAGGGCCAGATCGAGATCGGCCGACGGCGCAACGATCGCTGCGTTGTTTCCGCCGAGTTCGAGCAGCGCGCGGCCAAAGCGGCCAGCCACACGGGGGGCGATTTCCTGGCCCATCCGGACAGAGCCGGTGGCGGAGAGCAGGGCAACGCGCGGATCATCGACGATGACCTGGCCGCCGGAACGATCAGCCAGGACCAGCTTGTGCAGGTCCTGGGGTGCCCCAACGTCCGCGACGGCGCGGCCCAGCAGGGCATCGGCGGCCAATGCGCTGAGCATGGTCATCCCCGAGGGCTTCCATACGACGGTGTCACCGCACACCAATGCCAGTGCCGTGTTCCAGGAGTAGACCGCAACCGGGAAGTTGAAGGCCGAGATGACCCCAACAACGCCCAGCGGGTGCCAAGTCTCCATGAGACGGTGTCCGGGTCGCTCCGAGGGCATAGTCCGGCCGTAGAGCTGGCGGGACAGGCCAACTGCAAAGTCGCAGATATCAATCATTTCCTGGACCTCGCCGCGAGCCTCGGACTGGATCTTGCCGGCCTCGGCCGTCACAATCCTGGCCAGGTCCTCCTTGTGTTCGGTCAGCAGTTCGCCCCAGCGCTTTACCAGGTTGCCGCGCAGCGGTGCAGGCACATCTCGCCACGTCTTGAACGCCTGGTGCGCCTGGCCGATCATCGTCTCGATGTCCGCCGGTGAGTTGGCCGGCAAGGTCATCAAGACTTCACCGGTGAGCGGGGAGGACGCCTTGTGCGGGCCGTTGAGGGCGTCAACATTGACGCCGCAGGCCTCCAGCGCGTCGCGGACGACCGCTGCCAGTTCGGATGTTTGGGTCAGAGTTTCAGTCATCGTGATCTCCTGTAGTTCTTTGTACTGGTGGGCTGATTAGTGTGTGAGATTGACGTTGAGGCGGCGGCCTAGGGCCGCGATCGATTCGTCCTGCTGCCGCTGGTAGAGATCGTTGGGGTCGTAAACCTCGGAACCGACAATCTGGGACATCCGGTGGATGTCGAAGCTGGTTCCGACCTGCTCTTCGTCCTTGGAACCCTCCTCGGTCAGGTTTGACTGGAAGATTCCGGCGGCCGAGCGGGGGAGGAAGTCCTCATAGACGATGGGTTCAGGGATGGCGATTCCGGCGTCGACAAGATCGGCCAGGGAAGCGGTGGCGGCCAGGGGTGCAGCGCCCAGCGCGCCTTCGTCGAGGCGGTAGGTGAAATAGGCGAGCCCCTGCAGGGCCAGCTCTTTTTCTGTGCGGGGCAGGTTCTCCGCCCACACCCCGGCGGCTACCTCGACGCGGGTCGTTCCGGCCGGGGCCGCGGCCAACCGCGCGTCCGAGTCGGCGACCATCCGGTCGTAGAGATCGCGGCCCGCCGGCGTCAAGGCAATTCCGCGGGCCTCGACTTCGCCGAAGCGCACCCGCAGTTCACCCTCGTTAGTGGATCCGTCGGCGTAGCGGAACACACGGTTTTCACCGAGCGCGCGGAAAGAGGTCTGGCGCAGCAGCAGATCCGGCCCATCCCAGCGCGGCGGTCCTTGGATCTCATCGATCATAGTGATGCCGCGCGCCTGCATCCTCTTGTACAAATCATCGATGTCCAGCACCCGGGGGGTGAGGTGGTTGATGTGCGTCGTGGACACGCCGCCGATGTCGGAGGCGACGGCGGAGACCGCCTCTAGTTTCTTGTACCACTCGTAGTCCACGGGGTCCCCGGAGAGTTCAAAGGCCGCGGTGGCCAGCTCCAGCAAGCTCTCGGCGTCGTCCGCGGTCAGGCCTCCACCGGCGGCGGCCTTGTCCGCCAGACTAAGCAGCTCCGCACCGAACAACTGCCGGGCGCCGATGAATTCGGCCAGCTCCGCGCGCAGTTCGCGGTCAAAAAACCGCGGATCCTCGGCGGCCAGCATGGAGGTGAAGACCCGGAACGGATTCTTGGCCAGTTCAGCGCCATCGATTGGGCGGAACGCTGTCGAGACCACGGGCACGGAGCTCGAAGAAGCGTCGCGAAGGTCATAGAAACCGACCGGATACATGCCGAAGGCTGCAAAGACGCGGGCAACCTGCGCCATTTCCTTCGGGGAGCCAACACGGATGGCGCCGTGGCGTTCAGCTGTCACCCGTGCAATGCTGCCGAGCCTCTCGGCTTCTGCGCCGTGCTTGGCTGCATACGCTTGGTTCACCTCGGTGGAAACCTCCACAAGCGTGTTGTAGGCGGGGACTTCCCTGCCGTACATCACGGAGAGCCGCTTCGCGAACTCGGCTCGAAGTTCCCAGGTTTCAAGGGCGGTCATGGTGTGGTTCCTTTCAAGATCATGGCTGTTGCGGAGGACGGGGCGCGGTGGCCTTCCGCGCTAGATGATGTGGACTTCCTGGATGAGCTGATCTGCTGTGCGGAACCGATCGGCGGAGAACGACGTGTGGTCCATGAAGGAATCGCGGTCCAGGTAGACGTCCCGGACCAGCTCGCCGACGGCGGGACCCTGCAGGAAGCCATGGCCGGAGAATCCCGTGGCGTAGTAGAAGCCCTCCACGGAACTGGACGCACCGATGAGTGCGTTGTGGTCCGGCGTGTTCTCATACAGTCCGGCCCAGCCGCACGCCAGTTCCGGTGCTTCCAGCGCCGGGGCGCACACCCGGGCAGCTGCGTTGAACTCCGGCAGCCATTCATGGGTGAAGTCCCGGGCGAAACCAGGCTCCTGGTTGGAGTTGGAAATCCCCAGGAGCATGCCGTTTCGATAGTTGTGGAAATACAGCGTGGTCGACAGGTCCAGCGTGAACGGCACGGTGGGCATCGGCGAGCTCATCTGGCGCGTCATGCCGATCTGTCGCCGCACCGGGACAACCGGCAGATTTACGTTGACCATTTCGCCAACGCGCTGGGACCACGCGCCCGCACAGCAGATGACGGCATCGGTGGTGATGGTGCCGCGGTTTGTGGTCACGGAACTGATGCTGCTGCCTGACGCGGCAACGTCCATGACTTCCGTGTGCTCAAGGATGCATACGCCCAGCGCGGCGGCCGCGTCGGCGTAGGCCCGGACCACTTTCGCCGGTTCAGCAAACCCGTCTTCCGGCGAGAACGACGCGCCGACGAGGGCTTCCGGGCGCAGGAACGGGTTGATTTCAACTGCCTCGGCGGGGGAAATCATCCGACTGTTGCTGCCGAGACTGTTTTGGATGAGGGTGCTCCGCTCACAGTCCAGGATTTCGGATTCGCTGCGGCACAGGAACAGGTAGCCGACTTTGCGCAGTCCGATGTCAGTGGAAAATCGCTGGCCAAATCCCTCGAATGCGCGCAGGCTGCGCTGGCCCAGGAGTATGTTCGCCGGATCCGAGAACGTCGCCCGCACACCGCCGAGCGGCTTGGACGATGATCCTTCGCCCAGATCGGAGCGATCAACGAGGACTATGTTGCGCACGCCGGCTTCGGCCAGGTGGAACGCGATGCTGGTTCCTATGATGCCGCCACCGATGATGACGACGGCTGCCTGCGAAGGCTGCCGGGTTCCGGCGGGAAGCTGGAGAGAGACCACATTTGACATTGATCGTCCTGTCTCAATTGCGGAAGCCGATCCACCACTCGGTGGATATCAACTATCGGTAACGGGTTATATATAACCATATTGGGACAGGATGTGATCTACGTCAAGCCTTTTCTCCACAACTTCCGTGGCGGCATGCGGCGCCATTCCGGATGTGCCAAAGCCGGTGCCGGGAGGCGTTGTGCAGAGGGGGTGTGGCGTCGCGTAGTACCGGGCTGCGGGCCCCCCGGTCAGGGCAGCGAGTAGCTGAGGTGTTCGACCATCAGGGACTCGGTGAGCATCCGGTCCCCGGCCAGCAGTGCGGTCAGAATGGGTCCGTGCTCGGCCGCGCTGGTGGCGAGCAGTCCGCGCTCGGCCAAATGGTAGGAGCCGCTGATCCGGCTTTGGTCCCGGAGGTTCTCAATGATCTTGGTCATTCGCGTGTTGCCCAGCAGTTCAACAATGGATAGATGGAACTGCTGGTCCCTTTCCAGGTAATCGACCATATTGTCAGGCCGGGCGGAGGCCAGGGCGGCATCGTTGAGCGCTGCCAGCCGACGGGCATCGGCGGGGGAGACGCCTTGTTCGGCGACGCGGCCCACAGCCGTTACCTCGATGAGCAAGCGGAGGTCGTATACCTCCCGCTGGTCCTTCGGGCTCATCTCCACGACGCGGAACCCGCGGTTCCGGACCACCTCGAGCAACCCTTGTTCGCTCAACGCCATCATGGCTTCGCGGACCGGACTGTTCGAGACACCGAGCTGGCTTGCCAGGGCGTTCGCTGAATAGATCTTGCCGGGCTCCATGTCTCCGGACATGAGGGCGCGCCGAACAATCGAGGTTGCCTCGTCTTTGAGGGTGAGTCGGCTTTCGCCCAACTCGGAAATCCCGGCAAAGGCTTCTCGGTGTTCCTGCATTTTGCTCCTAGGGCAGTGGACCTCTTGGCTAACAATAATTCACAACGGGTCGGCGATCGGGAGGCGGTCTCGACGATTGCAGACGTGTTTCAACATGGTTCGCCGTTCTTGATGCTTGACATCCCCTGCGAATCCATGGAGATTGGTAATCGACAATCGATAGTGTGTCATACATCACCATTTTTGCCGATGTGCATCGATTCGTTGGACGCCGAAAAACTCCAGTTCTGATCAAAGGGGATCATCATGAATACTCGTAAAATCCTGGTGGGCGGCACGTCCATTGCGCTGCTGGCGCTCTCGCTGTCCGCTTGCGGCGGCGCAGCCGAGAGCTCCGTTTCGAAAGGCTGCCAACCCGAATCAACGTTCAAGACGATTTCCGCCGGCTTCCTGACCGTTGCAGCGCCGGAGTTCCCCCCGTTTGCATCCAACAAGGACGGCAAGCTCACCGGTGTCGACGCCGATATCATCAAGGAGTTCGCGGCCAAGAACTGCCTCGACATCAAAGTTGAACCGACGTCGTATGCGGGAACTATCCCGGCCGTGCAGAGCGGACGCGCCGACGTGGCCATCGGCTGCTACTACCGCACCGCTGCCCGGGCCGAGATTGTGAGCCTGTCGGATCCGGTCTACACCGACGAGATGGGCATCGTTTCCGAGTCCGGCGTCAAGGACATCAAGGACCTCGAAAGTATGAAGGTGGGCACCGTCGACGGCTACCTGTGGGTCCCGGACATGAAAAAGGTCATGGGCGCAAACCTGACCATCTACCCCAGCGCCGTCGAGATGCAGGCTGATCTCAAGGCCGGACGCGTCCAGGCCGGTATCGACGGATTCGGTTCCGCCGTCCAGATGTACAAGGCCGACGCCAAGTACAAGGTTGTGGGCGCCACCGCGGACCCCCGCGTCGTTGCTTCCAAGGAACCTGCCCAAATCGGATTCCCTATGGGCAAAGACAACGCGGACATGACCAAGGCCATAAATACTTCCATCAAGTCCATGAAATCCAGTGGAAAGATCGCGGACGTCGTGAAGTCCTACGGCCTGCCCCAGTCGGCCGTCGAAACCGGCGAACCGCGTCTCGTGAAGTAGGACGCAGCCCGCAAGAACGTCCGGCTTTGTGACTGAAGGATCGATTCCATGGATTCAACAACCAGCCCTGCGGGGCGCCAACTGTCGGCGCCCGTCTTTCTCGACGGCGCCACCATAGCGTCGGCACTGACGGCGCGTGAGGCGGCGGCCGCCATGGAATCGGTTCTGGCGGCCGGGTTCGATCCCGAAACGAGTGCGCCGCGAACCCGGGTCGAAACGGACAGCGGCACCTTCATGCAGATGCCGGCTAGTAACGGCCAGTACGTCGGAACCAAGCTCCTGACGATCACGCCTGGCAATGCGACGTCGGCGTCCCCGGTAATTCAGGGACTCTATGCACTGTTCGGCGGCGCCGACCAGCGGCCCTTGGCCGTGCTCGACGGAGTGGCACTGACCGAACTGCGGACGTCGTCCGTATCCGCTTTGGGGGCGATGCTCCTGGCCCCGCCAGACCCGCAGCGCCTCGTTGTGTTCGGCACCGGGGTACAGGCCTGGGCCCACATTCTGGCATTTGCCGAGCTCTTTGAGCTGGAAGGCGTGGAGATCGTCGGCCGCAATCCGGAGGCGGCGAAGCGGCTCGTGAACAGGGCCGAGGGAATCGGCCTGGCTGCCGCCGTCGCCGTTCCGGCAGTGGTGCGGGAGGCGGATCTCGTCGTTTGCGCCACGGCGTCGCCGACCGCCCTTTTTGACGGAGCCCTGGTCAAGGGATCCGCCGTCGTGGTGGCCATCGGCTCGCATGACCGGGAGCACCGCGAGCTCGATGACGATCTCCTCGCCAGGGCCACCGTGTGCGTGGAGTCGCGCGACTCCGCCGGACGGGAGGCCGGCGATGTCATCCAGGCCATGAAATCGGGTGCCATCGCCGGGCCCGAACAACTGATCACCCTGGCCGACCTGGTTCTGAAACGGCGGAACGTGGCCGCGGACCGTCCGTCCGTTTTCAAGACCACCGGCATGCCCTGGGAGGACCTTGCCGTGGCCACCGCCCTCTACGAAGCCTGCACCGGCACGACTATGAGAAATGGAACAACTGATGATTGAGCCGAATATCCGCACGGCTACGCCCGTGGTCCAGGTGACGAATCTTGCCAAGGCTTACGGTTCGAACGTGGTGCTGCGTGACGTCTCCCTGTCCGTGCCGGAGGGATCCGTCACGGCCATGATCGGGCCCAGCGGCGCCGGGAAGAGCACTGTCCTGCGGTGCATGAATTTGCTGGAGCAGCCGGACAGCGGCGAAATTGAGATCGACGGGCATCGCATCAATGCCGGCAGGAAGCCCAATCCGAAGAATCTCGCAGCCCTTCGCCGCAGTGCCGGCATGGTCTTTCAGCACTTCAATCTCTTCCCGCACATGACGGTTCTACGGAACATCAGTCTTCCCCAGGAGCGGGTTCTGGGACGCAGCCGCGACGAGGCCAACGAGAAATCCATGGAGCTGCTCAAGCGCATGGGGCTGGCCGAGAAGGCCGACCAGTATCCGTCGAGGTGTTCCGGCGGCCAGCAGCAGCGCATCGCCATTGCCCGGGCACTGGCCCTTGGCCCCAGGGTGATGCTGTTTGACGAACCAACCTCTGCACTGGATCCCGAAGTCGGGGTTGAAGTCCTCGAAGTCATGAAGGAGCTCGCGTCCACCGGCATGACGATGGTCGTGGTGACCCACGAAATGGCATTTGCGGGCAACGTCGCGGACGAACTGGTGGTGATGGCGGACGGCGGAATCATCGAAAAGGGCGAGCCCGGGCAGATCCTGCAGGATCCGCAACACGACCGGACCCGCCGGTTCCTCCGCGCCGTGCTGGAGCGCTGAACCGTGGAAATGATCCGGGCCATCGCCATCGGACTGCCGCTCACAATCCTGGTGACGATCCTGGCCCTGATGATCGGGACGTTGTTGGCGCTGCCCATCGTTGCCGGGCTCCGGAGCCGGAACCGGATTCTTTGGCTGATGTCGCGCGGGCTGGTTGACCTGCTGCGGGGCGTCCCGCCTGTGGTGTGGCTGTTTATTCTGTACTACGGCGTGTCCATCGGCGCCATCCGCCTCACGGCGCTGCAGGCCGGCGTCCTGGGCCTTGGCGTGGTGGCGGCGGCCTATCTCGCGGAAATCTTCCGCGGCGCCATCTCGTCAATTCCGAAGGGCCAGTGGGAGGCCAGTTCGGCGCTGGGTTTTCACCGCGCCACGGTCTGGAGCCGAATCATCGGTCCGCAAACTGCGCGGGCCGTCGTCCCGGCCTACACGACTTTTGCCATTGGGCTGCTCAAGGATTCCTCCATCGCCTCATCCATTGGCGTGGCTGAAATCGTCTTCATGTCCAGCCAATATGCCCGGCAGTCCGGTGAGGGCATCATGGTGTTCTTTGTGGCTGCGGGTGTCTACATAATATTGAGCGTTCCGCTGGGACTGCTCTCCAGGCACCTTGACGTCAAGATGCGGAAGGCGGTGGCCCGATGAACAACCTGATCGATGTCGCGATCCAATATGGACCAACGCTCTTTGACGGACTCAAGGTCAGCCTCACCCTGACCCTCTTGAGCCTGGCCTTCGGCTTGCCCCTGGGCCTGGTGTTCGCCTTTGGCGTGACAGCCCGCAACAGGACCTTCCGCTATCTGTCGGTGTTATTCGTCGAAGTGGGCCGTGGCGCGCCGGCACTGGTGCTCCTACAGCTCATGTACTACGGTCTCCCGAATGCCGACATCACGCTCAGCTCCATGGCCTCGGCATGTTTGGCCCTGACCTGGACGACGGCGGCCTACAGTGCCGAGCTGATTCGTGGTGGCATCCAATCGGTGCCGCCGGGTGAAGTCGAAGGCTCCCATGCGCTGGGCATGAGCCATCGGGACTGCCTGCGGTTCGTGGTCATTCCGCAGGGGCTCCGCATCGCCCTTCCTTCGCTGATGGGCTTCGCAGTACTCCTGTTTCAGGCCACGTCTTTGGCGTATTCGGTAGCCGTGCCGGAACTCATGAGCCAGGCATACTCGATCGGCTCCTCCACCTTCCAGTATCTGCCCGTCTTCATCATCGCCGGCCTCATGTACGCGGCCATCTCAATCCCCGCAACGTGGCTGTCCGTCTACGCGGAACGCATGCTGAGCCGGCACCTGTAGCCGATGTCAGCGACAACTTAGATGAAAGCGACAACTCAGATGAAAACACCGCAATCAGCCGTAGTCGTCGGTGCCGGCATCGTTGGCTTGTCGACTGCCTGGCACTTGCAGCAGCAGGGAGTGTCGGTGACAGTCATCGACAGAGTCGGACCAGCCGCCGGAGCGAGCTGGGGCAACGCCGGCTGGGTAACCCCGGGCATGGTCATGCCCCTGGCTGAACCGGGAGCCTGGAGGTACGCCCTGCAGAGCCTGACCGATCCCGATGCCCCCCTGCACGTGCCGCTTCGGTTCGACCCGCAGCTTTGGAAGTTCCTCCTGCGTTTCGCCGCCAACATGAACGCCCGGAAGTGGCAGCGGACCATGTCAGCGCTCCAGCCCATCACGAGGATTGCGGAGGAGTCCTTCGCCGAGCTGAAAGCACATGGTGTTACCTCACCCGTCGTTGCAGCCCCTTACGTTGCAGGCTTTCGCAGCGCCAAGGCCGCCGCAGCGTTCCGGACCGAACTCGAACACCTCCACGGCATGGGCCAGCGCATCGGGGTCAGCACCCAGTCCGACGGGTCCCGTCCGACAGTGCTCTCCGATGCCGTGGTGCACAGCCTGGAAATAAGCGGACAGAGTTATCTTGATCCGGGTGACTTTGTCTGGGACCTCGCCCGGGCCTTCAAAGCGTGCGGAGGCCAGATCGAGGAAGGCACCGGTGTAAATTCCGTTGACTCCGGGCCTTCGTCGGCGGCCGTGAGGACTGACGACGGGACCCTCCTCACGGCCGACGTTGTCATTCTTGCCACCGGCGCCTGGCTGCCCAAGCTGGCCAGCAAGTGGGGCTTAAGACTCGGGGTCCAGGCGGGCCGAGGCTACTCGTTCACCGTCGACGGCGATTGCTTGCCCAAGGGGCCCCTATACTTTCCGGAACAACGGGTCGTCTGCACGCCCTACCAGGGGGCGCTTCGAATCGCGGGAACAATGGAGTTCCTCGCCCCAGACGAGCCCCTGGATCCTGTCAGGCTCGAATCCGTGGCAAGAGCCGTTCGTCCACTGCTGCAGGATATCGACTGGTCCTCACTGCGCGACGGGTGGGTCGGCTCCCGCCCTGTCACACCCGACGGGCTCCCCATCGTTGGCCGACTGGCCTCGGACAGAATTTACGCGGCAGGGGGACACGGTATGTGGGGGATGGTTTTGGGACCGGCAACGGGCAAGCTGCTCGCCGCACAGATCCTCACCGGTGAAAAACCGCAGGAAATTGCGGCGTTCAATCCGTTGCGCACTTAAGAGAGTCATCAGGGCTACATCTGGCATAAAGCAAGAACGAAAGGCACACTCATGCGAGTACTCGTCATCGGCGGCACTGGAACTGTGGGGAAAAACGTCGTGCGGGCATTGTCCACACACCACGACAAGGTCGGTCAAGGGCACCTGGAAATCATCAGCGCGTCACGCTCATCAGCTGAGCATCCAGTTGACTGCCGGGACGATGCCAGCGTCGCGGCACTCTTTGACAAGGTAGGGACAGTGGACGCGGTGGTCAGCACAATTGGCGGAGCCAAGTGGGCGTCGGCGGAGGATGCGACCCTGGAAACTTACACCGCGACGCTGACGGGTAAGCTGCTTTGCCAGATTCGCATCACCCTGGCGGCCCGCGGCCATGTACGGCCGGGCGGGTCCGTCACGTTGACAAGCGGGATCGTGGGAAATTTTGCCTTTCCCGGTGGCTCGCCCAGCGCAATCGCCAATATCGGTCTGGACGCCTTCGTCAAGAGTGCTGCCGTCGAGCTGCCACACATGCGGTTGAATACAGTCAGCGCCACGGTGCTGGAAGAATCCGCCGATGCGTATGCGGCGGTATTTCCCGGTTTCCCTGCCGTCCCCGGCGCGGTGGCGGCTGCGGCCTTTGTTCGCAGCGTCTACGGTTCCGAGACTGGACAGTCGATCCGAGCCTGGTCCTAGCCAAGAACGTGACTTGGGGGATGTGGGGCAACAACCCGGTGACAAGGGCTCACCCTGCGATAGTCAAGCGCGGTCGGGTGCATCCCTGCCCGGATCGGCTCGTGACGAAAAGCTGAGCGACCCCCCGTCTTGAGCGGTCCGCCCACGCGCCCGCCGTGAGCGAAGGCACGTCCCAGTTGCTGTTGCCGGAGAGAGCCTCTGCGTGTTGTTCGTTAGTTTCGTCCTGGGTGCTCACTGCGAATTATCCCAGCCAGCTGCATGACCGCGCTTCCGAACTTGTCCGGCCCGGAGCGGGCCGCCATGACGGCTGCCCAGCCTCGCCGGCAACGGGGCTGTGGCCTGCGGCTGGCGCAGTTGTAGACTTCTTTCCGATGGCCCGGGCTGCCTTCTGGATCTGGGCACGGAGCCGCCGTTCAGCCCAGCGCGGTGTCCTTGACCTTGTAGGCCTGGGTGTCCACGTGCACGTACGAAGACCGGGGCCGCTGTAGGGCCCGACATCGTTCAGTCGGCGACGGACACCGAAGCTATTGGGCAACTCACTGCTGTTACCCCGGTACCGCGTCGCTGGAGATGGACCGACTACCTCGGCGTAGCCCTCGGCTCTCAGGCTTACATCGGCCGTGGCCGCGCCTGCATGTTTCCTTGCTCGTGAAGCCGGCCTTCTCAGCAGTGTTATCAATTTTGCCGCGTACTCCCGTGGTGTCTCCTCCCCGGTTGTTGGCCAGCCGATCGATACGGCGGCCTTGGCCGCATCCTCAGCATGTGTACTATCCGGATTTCAATTCCGCCTTCTAAACCCAGAAATCGTCAAATTTCCCGGTGTCCTCGAAATACTCCCGCCCCTCCGTGATCTTTCCGTCACGGACCACAAACGTGATGACGGTGCCCACGTCCAGGGTCTTGTCGCCGCTTGTTGCCTGGGTTTGCTGAATCGCGACAGTGTAGTTTTCCCCTCCAACAATGTCCTTGAGGTTGGCTTGGAAACGACCTTGAGTGCGGGCTCCCAACTCGCCGAAGAACGCCAAAATGGCGTCGCGACCCTTCTTCGTCCCGGACAGCACGCCGCCTCCGGCTGCGTGCCAGACCGCGTCCTCAGCGAACATCTCGCTCAGGCTCGCCATATCCCCAGTGTTGAAGGCCTCATACCCGCGTCGGACCAACTCAACGTTTTCTGTGGTTCCCATGGTCGGACATCCTCTCCGTCATCCTTGTTGGGTCGTGCTGGGACGTCTTAACGGTATTCCTGGGCCGGGGGCCTGTCGACGGTCTAACAGTTGCCTCGGAGCGGTCCCTTGAGTTTAGGATGGGCCGGGCCCGGCGCATGTCCTTTGGCCATGGCCGCCGACGCGCGAGGGCTTGCACTAACTGGCCGCGAGCGCTCGGAATCGGCAACGCCGTCGGCAATTTGGATGCACTGCAGTGAAGTTCGCGGGTACCCACGGTCTGTTCAACTAAGGAGCGGACGTGGCGTCGCCTCCCGGGCAGTACACGGACCGGCCGATGGCGCAAATAACCCTTAACGGCTACCGCGAACTCTTCACCCTAGAACCTGATAACGATCCGACAGTACAGCCAACCGCATTCAAGGCAATACCGCCTTCCATGAACGCGGATGCATCCGATGGTCAGTCCTACCGCCTCGGGATGGCCAGGTTGCACGAGCACCAGAGTCTGCCCCGTATGGTCCTCGTTGGTCCCAAAGTCTTCAGTACTACCGACCCACGTAATGGGCCCTCGCTGCCAGCCCGTTGGCGCTGTCAGACCCAGTTCTTCGACAACATGGCTGACATCTTCGCCCGGCTTGAGTCGGCGAACAGTCAACGCACGGATGAAGTCATGCAGGAAATTTTGGAGCCCAATCACGTCCAGCAGAGAATCGGTAAGACGGTCACCCGTATCCATCGAAACCTCCCTCAAGTACGCCCAAGTCTACGATCGATTTGGGAGATTTTCATTTGGTTTCGCGGCCGGAGATGCGCGTAGCCGGGGTCAGGACGATGTGACGCGACCACATTTGGATTAGCCGCAGCCAAGACGAAGCATGAGGATATCGTTGGCTCCTTGACAGCGCGCTTGATCAGGCGAACCATGTCGGGTAATTGGCCTGCAGTCGGGAGACTTCCGCCACCGGCGGACTGTCGCAGACGCTGGCGAGCCTTGGACTTGCGCCTCCGGTTTGGGCCATTTGGGGAGGGCTTGAATCATGACAAATTTCACGCGGGTGGGCGACAGCGGCGCATTGGCTGGTGCCGCCACTGATATTGCGATTGAGCAGCTCGGGTTTTATTCGCTGACGGCGGTAAGAACGGGGTCGGGCATTCTGAAACTGATCAATTGGAGCACTGGCGGCCCGGGCGCTGTTGCTCGGAACTCGGACAGCGACGATCAGGCAGGCGAGGTAAGCGCGATTGCCGTCGCAAGAAATCGGAACCTTACCGTCACCGCAGTCCGCGACGGCAGCGGAGATCTGCTTCTCATTTCTTGGAATGACGGGATCGGTTCGGGCCCCATCTCTCGTCTCAAAGACACTCATGGCAAAGCTGGGGCAGCCAGCATTGTCACCATCGTGCCGGGGCCGCCGAAGACAGCAGCGGACCTGGTGACGGCGGTTCGGGCGGGCAATGGCTCTCTGAAACTCATCAGCTGGGCTCTCGACAACGCCACGGGAACGATCACCCGTCTGGGCGACAGCGATGACCAGGCGGGCGCAGTAAGCCTCATCGCGGTCTCCGTGCCGTCGCCGAATGTTGTGCTCACCGCCGTTCAGGCCGGTAACGGCAAGCTCAAACTCATCAGCTGGGGCTTTTCCGAAGACGGCAAGAATATTTCCCGGCTGGGCGACAGCGATGACCAAGCCGGTGAGGTGAGTGAAATCGCCATGGCGGGCCTGGTCACGGCGGTCCGGGCTGGCAATGGCTCGCTGAAGCTCATCAGCTGGTCGCTGTCACCGGACGGCACACAGATCCAGCGGCTTCACGACACCGAGAACCATGCCGGCGCCGCGACCTGCATCTGCATCTCGCGTTTAGGCGACGCGCGATACGTGACGGCGGTGCGCGCCGGCAATGGTTCCTTGAAACTGATCAGCTGGGATGTCGATCCGAACAGCGGAATTATCCAAAGAACTGGGGACARCGGTGACAAGGCGGGTGCTGTCAGCGAAGTCGCTTTGGCCGTGCCCAGCGGAAACAACATCACGACTGCGGTGCGTGCTGGCAACGGGACGTTGAAGCTCATTACGTGGCGAATGGAGGATTAGAGACCGTATGAAGCGCGCGGGTGGGCAGACATAGGACTGGAACGAGGGTGCAAGGAGGTTCGGGGGTCATCCATCTGCGTCACGCAGGCGCACGCTGAGGATCGGCTTACGGCAGCCGTTACTTGCTGGTTCGACGTATCGTCTCGGTACAGTTGCCCATGTTGGACGCCCCTCTCGAGTCCCTGTCCCGAGACTTGCATGAGTACGGCGAAGGCGAGACTGCCCAGTGGATATCGCCGTCGTGCGGCGAAGGATCCTCGGATGGCCCGCTGGACCCGGAAGGTTCTTGATTCCGACATTTGACCGAGTGGTCCTCGTTGGTGGAGTTGCCAACTCAACGGCACCGGGCCTGATCGCTTCCTATCCTGGCGCTGCAGGAGGTAGCGCTGTTCGCATTCTGCGTCGTTCCACAGGAAGCTCCGCTTCGGCTCATTAGGGCGTTGCGCTGGCCGGCTCCTTTTTGACTGTGGCCAGCAGGAGGACCCCGGCGACGGCGGTTGCCCCGGCGAGAAGGAAGGCGATGAATGCTGGCGCCGGGGCTGTGTCGGCCTCGCCGAGGACGGTGATGCCTAGGGTGACGGCGACGAGCGGATCGATGACTGTCAGGCCTGCGACGACGAGTTCGGATGTTCCTCGGGTGTGGGCGTTCTGGACCAGGAAGGTCCCGGACAGGGCCGCAATGACCAGCCCTGCCAGGCAGGTCAGGGACAGCCACTCGAAGTCGCCCTGGAAGAGCCGGGCGATGACGGTTTTGGCCAGAGCCGCGACGAATCCGAAGAGGATCCCGGCGCCGACGGTGAACACGACGGCCCCCCACCGGTGGCGCCAGAGACCGAAACCGGTACCCAGCGCGGCGAGGACAACGACTAGCAGTAGCAGGATGGTGATGAGGTGCCGGTCGCTGATTTCAACGTCTTGCGCGGAGACGGCCGCAACCGCGACGAATACCCCGACGCCGGTGATGCACAAGGCTACGGATGTGAGTGCGCGGCGGCCGGGGGAGCTGCGGGTCATCCTGGCAGTGGCCAGGGTCGTTACCACCAGGGCGACGGCGCCGATGGGTTGCACAACGATCAGGGGTGAGAACCTCAAGCTCGTGAGCTGCAGGAGTATCGCTGCTCCCAGCATGGCCGTCCCGGCCAGCCAGACGGGTTTGCGCAGGAGGGCCTGCAACCGGCCCCCGCCCATGCTCCCGGCGGCACGCCCCTGTGCGGGTCCCTGATCGTCAACGGCTTTGTGCTGGAAGAGGGTGCCGAGGGCCAGCAGCACCGCTCCGGCGACGGCGATCGGGATGCCGAGCCAGTGATAGGACGACAATGCCGGTACGGCGACAGTCTGGATCATGGTCCGACCCTACAGGTGCCGCCGTTTAGCGCTGCGGTCCACAAGTGTCCGAGATGTTGCCTTGCTGGGAGTTCTTTCAAGTTCATCTGCATCTCAGAGTCGGGGGTGGTGTGCTCAGTATCCGGCGACCGCATGTGGGACGTAAGGACTTTCCAGGTCGGCCTTTTCGTCGGGGGTGAGCGTTAGTTCCAGCGAGGCGAGGGCATCCTGGAGGTGGGCGCGTTTGCTTGCCCCGACTATCGGCGCACTGACCAAGTCGTTGGAGTGGACCCAGGCTAAGGCGACCTGCGCGCGGGGCACGCCGCGGCGTTCTGCGATGACGCGCACCGCTTCGGAGACCGCCCTGTCGCTTTTCTCGGTGGTGTAAAGCGTCTTGCCGAACTCGTCCTTCTCTGAGCGGTTGGTTTTCTCGTCCCAGTCCCGTGTGAGCTTCCCGCGAGCTAGCGGACTCCAAGGCAGTATCCCGATTTTCTGGTCCGCGCAGAGGGGGAACATTTCGCGTTCCTCCTCCCGGTAGATCAAGTTGTGGTGATCTTGCATGCTGACGAAACGGGTCCATCCGTTTGATCGCTGCAGGTGAAGCGCTTTGCTGAACTGCCAAGCGGCCATCGAGGATGCGCCGATGTAGCGGACCTTGCCCGCTTTGACGACCTCGTGAAGGGCTTCCAGAGTCTCCTCGATCGGCGTAGCGGGGTCCCACCGGTGAATCTGGTAGAGGTCCACGTAGTCCGTTGCCAGCCGGGTCAGGCTGGCATCAAGCTCCGCGAAAATAGCCTTGCGTGAAAGGCCCCGCCCGTTCGGACCGTGCCGCATCGCGCCGTGCACCTTCGTGGCGATGACGGTTTCGTCCCGGCGGGTGAACTCGGCCAGGGCCCGGCCCAGGATTTCCTCGCTTGAGCCGTTGGAGTACACGTTGGCAGTGTCAAAAAAATTGATGCCTGCCTCCACGGCCTGGCGGATCAGCGGCCGGCTCTGGTCCTCCGGTAGCGTCCAGGGATGCGGACCCCGGTCCGGGTCCCCGTACGTCATGCATCCCAGGGCCAGCGGCGAGATATCCATGCCGGTGTTTCCGAGTTTGATGTATTCCATGTCCGTCCTCCGTGAAACAGTCCAGCGCTACACTGCGGCTCTTGGCCCAACATTATGTGAAAGACGGCACGTGTGGGCGCACGCAGTGTTTAAAGGCCGCCCCACCCCGTTCTGGGGCGGGCCGGCGCCGTCGTCGTAAATCCCTTGTCTTCGTGGGTTTGTTGTATCTGCGGACAAGGTCCGAGGTTCGCTGCGGTTCGCTGCGGTGATGCGGTTGTTCGCTGATCGAATCATGGATGCTTGAAAGGAGCTAAATCTTGATGGAAAGTCTAGAGACGGAGAACTCAGACCGGCGTACAGGGGAGTCGGCTGACTATGTCAACCTTTTTTGGCCCCAGCATGACGGTTATATCTGGCCCCCCTGAGGAACTTTGGTTGCCCAGTCCCGCGGGTGACCTGCAATCATGGATCCTTCATGTACCACTGCATAGACTGAGGCGCCGTCCTGTACTTTTCCCCCACGACGCGCCGGCGTAGCGTGAGGGCATGGTGGAGCAGACGCGGTGCCATCCGCTCGGACTGGTTCCTTTGATCCTGCTGCTGGCCGGATGCACCGGCGGCGGCACTCCGGCGCCGGACGCTGCGAGCGACTCCCCGTCTTCGTCGTCCACGGCCCCAACCTCCGTCACGGCACTTCCTCCGCCTGCCGGGCATTACGAGGCGGGATGCCTGCAGGGCCAGACCGACGCTGCGGGGTTCAGCCCGTCCGGGGAAAGGCTCTTCAACGTCGATCCGCTGTTCATCAGGGACAACTTCTCCCAGACCGGCGATGGCACGCCTCAGCTCATGAACGGCGTTCAATGGATGAAGGATCCGTACTGGCTGCGTGCCGGGCAGACGGTCACCGTCACCGTGGCGTCGGAGCAGCAGACGACCGTGGGACTCGTGGCCGAGTACGGGGCGACGGAGGGCAACACGTCCGTGACCTTCACGGCGTGCCCGGAGGAGAAGACCCCGTACACCTGGTGGCCGGGCGGCTTCCTGGTCCACGGAACGGAGACCAGGTGCATCAGGCTGAGCGTGGAGGTGGCGGGGGCCGAGGGGGTCAGAAGGCCTGTCATCCCCGTCGGTTCCGCCCCGTGCCCCACGTCCTGGTGAGGGTCTGAAGGATTCCGTCAGACTGTCGCGCCCTGACCCAAGTCAGCGGGGTGGGGTCAGCTCCATGCCACGGAACGATGTTTATCTCGCATAGACCAGAAATCCGTGGTCGTATCTCACGGCGCGCCAAACTTCATCTGCTCCGCCGACCAAGAGAGCGGAGACACCGGCAACCAGCCTAGGTCCCGCGATTAGCTAGCGGCTTGTTGGTTGAGGGTGTGGGCAAGCCGGTAGGAGTCGGTGCCGGTTTCGATGATGGTTCCGTTGAAGGTCAGCCGGTCCACGATGGCGGCGCAGAGACGTGGGTCGGTGAAGGTATGGGTCCAACCGGAGAAGGATTCGTTGGACGCGATAGCGATGGAGTTCTTCTCCTCACGGTCGGTGAGGAGCTGGAAGAGGAGTTCGGCGCCTCGACGGTCCAGTTCCATGTAGCCAAGCTCGTCGATGCAGAGCAGGTCCACCCGCCCGTAGCGGGCTATGGTCTTGGCCAGCACCTTCTCATCTGCGGCTTCGATGAGTTCGTTCACGAGTCGGGTGGCGAGGGTGTACTTGACCCTGTAGCCCTTCTCGGCGGCGGCAGTGCCGAGTCCGATGAGCAGGTGGGATTTGCCGGTTCCGGAGTCCCCAATCAGGCAGAGGGGTTGTCCTTTGCGGATCCATTCTCCGGTGGCCAGGGTGTGGATGGTGGCGGAATTGATGTTCGGGTTCGCGTCGAAGTCAAAGTCCCCGAGCCACTTGTCCCGGGGAAAGTTCGCGGCTTTCACGCGCCGGATCGAGGAGCGCCGGTCCCTGTCGTCGCACTCGGCCAGCAGCAGTTCGGCCAGGAAGCCTTGGTAGGAGAGTTGTTCCTTCCCCGCGACGGCGAGGGCTTCATCGAGGACTGCCCGGATGGTGGGCAGTCGCAGTCGGCGGCAGGCCTGGTCCACGGCGGCAACCGCTGCCTGTTCGGTCAGGCCTCGCCGCCGGCGCAGGGCCGGGGTGATGGTGGTCGCCGGTGCGGTGGGGCTCATGAGATGTTCTCCTTTGACGCGGTTCCTGCGGGGTATTCCGAACGTTTGGCCAGCAGCTCGTCATAGGCATTGACCGAGGGAAGGGGACGGATGTCAGGCGGGAGCCCGGCAATGACGGCGGCGGGGTCCATGAGTCGGCGCTGGGTGAGACTGACAACCCGTTGCACTTTCTCTTCAACATGAGCACCGGGATGACGGTCGGAGATGGCCCCACCCAGGGAAGAGGTCGTGGCGTGTCTGCGGGCTTCGACCGCGACGACGTCGGCGCTGACCGCGCCCACTCCCAGCGCCGCGCTGATCCCTGCATGAATGTCTGTGGCATTCATGGACCGGTGGAGGAGCAGGACGTCGATCAGTTCCCGGGTCCCGTCGGCGTCGCCGTTGACCTGGCGGGACGCGGCCCAGAAGGCTTCGTGGGCGGACGTGAACGCCCCGGACTCGCGCGCTCTGGCCAAAGCGGTGGAGCCGGGGAGGGCTCCGGGTTTGGTTTTGAGGACTTCGAGATAGTGATCCAGCTGGACCGATTGACCGGACCGGGCGGCGACCCGCTGATGCCTGGCGACCACGGTGCGGCCATCGAACACCACGACCTCGCACGCGCGCAGCGAGACCCGGCCCCTCCGGCCGATGAAGGCGAGGATCAAATTCCTCAGCCGGCAACGGGGCCAGGAATGGCTGTTCGATCTCGAAGTCCTGGCCTATGGTGCGGATCCTGTCATTGATCCGCCGGGCCTCGTCCTGGGCTTCCCAAGCCCGTATCCGGTCGTTGCGCTCGTCCAGGGAGCCAGCGACCGGCATCGGTGAAAGCCGGTTGCGGCGGAACCAGCCCACCTCACCCTCGACGCCGCCCTTTTCATGGGCCCCTGCGATGCCAGGCTGGCAATAGAAGGGATCGAAGCCGTAGAACGAACGGAACAGCACCCACCAGTCGTTCTCTTGGCGGTGCCGGCCCTGCCCGAACACCACAGCGGTGACCGCGCTGGTGAGATTGTCGTAGCGGATGTGTTTGGTGGGGATGCCTCCCAGAACTTTGAAGGCCTCGATGTGCCCTTCGAGGACGGCTTCCTGGGCCTGGGTCGGGTAGATCCGGTGGATTGCTCTGCCCGAATGCGATAGCCGGAAGATGAACATGTGGCACTTCGTTTTCGCCCCGTTCAGCACGACATGGACCTCGCCGAAGTTCACCTCGGCCTCCGCGCCCGGAGCATGTTCCTGGGGACGAACACCTCGACGCCGCGGCCGGCCTCGACATCAATCTGGGCTCGACGGACCCTAACGTAATCACGAACTGTCGAATACGACAGCTCCTGCGCACCGTGCTCTTCGACGAGTCGGGCCAAAATGCGGCGGGCGGTATGGCGCTGCTTCCGTGGCGCCGTCGTATCCTCGACCAGCATCGTGTCGATCGCACCCTTGAACGGATCGAGCCTCCAGGACACACCCTGTCTCTGTTTGCGCTCCGGAGGGGCGGCCGAATCCAGAGCCTGCCTCACCGTTCGTCGATGAACTCCGTACCGGACCGACAACGCACGAACCGACAGGCCCTCAACCCGGGCCTCCCTTCGGATCCGCGCGAACAACTCCACTCTCGACTCCATCCAGACCAGCCTTCCGCCTTATCCATCCACTGATGGATCCAACGTTGAGGGACTATCTCACTAACGGTGTATCCGGCGGTTTCCTTTAGTAGTTTTCAGCTGCCGGGAATCGGTCGCTGAAGGTGATGGCGAAGGCGTTCAAAGCGGGCTTCCAACGCACGGCCCATCGGGTCCTGCCGGCACCGGTCGGATCGAG
>NZ_JBFTMR010000020.1:0-46607 GCF_056397065.1 Arthrobacter sp. 05N428_2
AGCCGAACACCTCGTAGCCGAACACCTCGTCCTGCGGTAGCCAACCCGCGCATATCAGTCTGACAGCGCCGTCGATCAAGACGCGCCGGCCAACCGGAGCAGGCGGGGAGCGAACACAAAAGAGCGGTCCAAGACATCCAGCCTTGGACCGCTCACCCATGCCCTCTTGACAAGGAAGGCCTACATATCAGATGTATTAACCACGGACGTTGGTGACTCGGCTGGGGACTGTGGAATTAACGGTGTATCTGGCTCGACACGCCGGGCGGTGAGCCTGGCGGGAGGGAGCCCGATATGGCCGCAACACTTGAGGCTGTGCCGAGTACGAAAATCGTTGAGAAACTGACAGAGGAATCCGAGGCCGAGGCCGCGCGCGAGCTGGTGAGGATGGCGAAGGAACAGGGGCTGTCCCTAACCGGTCCTGACGGGCTGCTGAAGATGCTGACGAAGACCGTCATCGAGACCGCCCTGGACGAGGAACTGACCGAGCACCTCGGTTATGAACGGCATGACACGGCGGCTAAGGTCACCGCCAACTCGCGCAACGGCACCCGGTCCAAGACCGTGCTGACGGAGACGACAGGCCCGGTGGACATTGACGTTCCGCGGGACCGGGAGGGCACGTTCGAACCGAAGATCGTTGCCAAGCGCCAGCGCCGGTTGTCAGGCGTTGATGAGATGGTCCTCTCGCTCTATGCCAAGGGCTTGACGACCGGGGAGATCAGCGCACATTTCGCCGAGATCTACGGCGCCTCGGTTTCTAAGGAAACGGTCTCGCGGATCACCGACCGGGTGCTTGAAGAGATGGCGGCGTGGCAGAACCGGCCACTGGATGAGATCTACGCGGCGATCTTCATCGACGCGATCGTGGTCAAGGTCAGGGACGGGCAGGTCGCCAACCGGCCCGTCTACGCCGCAATCGGAGTCACGCTGGCCGGTGAGAAAGACATCCTGGGCCTCTGGGCCGGGACCGGCGGGGAAGGCGCGAAGTTCTGGATGAGCGTGCTCACCGACATCAAGAACCGCGGCGTGAAGGACAGCTTTTTCCTGGTCTGCGACGGGCTCAAGGGCCTGCCGGAGGTCGTGGCCAATGTGTGGCCGCTGACGACCGTGCAGACGTGCATTATTCACCTGATCCGGAACACCTTCCGGCTGGCCTCAAGGCAGGACTGGGACGCGCTCAAACGCGATGTGAAGCCGATCTACACCGCGGTCAACGCCGCGGCCGCCCGGGCGGCGTTCGAGGAGCTCACGGAGCGCTGGGGCAGGAAATACGGGGCGATCGTGCGCCTGTGGGAGAACGCGTGGGAGGAGTTCATCCCGTTCCTGGACTACGACGTGGAAATCCGGCGCGTGATCTGCTCGACCAACGCGATCGAATCTCTGAACGCCCGGTACCGGCGGGCCGTGAAGGCGAGGGGTCATTTCCCGACAGAGCAGGCTGCGCTAAAGTGCCTGTATCTGGTCACCCGATCCCTGGATCCAACCGGTGCCGGCAGGACCCGATGGACAATGCGCTGGAAGCCCGCTTTGAACGCCTTCGCCATCACTTTCAGCGACCGATTCCCGGCAGCCGAAAGCTACTAAAAGAAACCGCCGGATACACCGTTAATGAGATAGTCCCCTCGGCTGGCGTGCTCCGTTGCGGCGTCGGCGGTTCGTGCCTACTTCGTGGAAGATCGGGCTGCCGGTCATGCAGGTTGCTGTTCTCTTCCCCATGAGATGTTGGAAAGGATGTACTCCGCTGTGATTGTCGTCGATTTCGAGCTTGAGGTTAGCCCTCTTGTGTTGTGCCTATTCGGGGCCGGTCCTGTTCGGGAGGCCGGCTCTCTTTGCCGGGGCGAGATCGCTTGCAAGACACAACTGTCGCGCCCGGACGGCTATATAGGCATGCCGAGTCGGACAAAAGTGAAGGTGTGGACAGTGTCCACACCTTGGGTTTCGGAGCGGGTCGTACTAGTGCCGGACTGGGCCGGATTGCGGAGGTTTTCGGGGGAGTGGCGGATTTGCAGGGGCGGGAGTCCGGTTCGAGTCCCACCTCGGGCACAGTGTTTCCGCAGGTCAGTGGGGCTTTGGGCCACAGTGTGGCACAAACTGCTCTCTTATAGGCCCTGCGGCGGCCTTTTTGGTGCTGCTGCTGGGACCGGGTCGCCACTTCCTCGGGTCGGCCGGCTGGTGGATCCGTGTTCTTGACTTTTCAAGGCAGGGTGGGCTGTGGCTACATGACGTTTCCAGGCGGATTGGCCGGTGACCGCCCCTTGGCCTGGCTCGGACCTACATCATTGCGCTGGCTCCGCCGTCTACGACCAGGTGGGATCCCGTGACCCATTTCGCTTCCTCAGAGGCGAGGTAAAGGCCTGCATACGCGACGGCGAGCGGGTCCCCGGGCTTGCCGTCAATGGTGCGCTCTACGATCGGGGCGACCGGCGCGTTCTCGCCGTACTCCTCGAACATCGCGAGCACCGGCGGAGTCGCCATGACCCCAGGACTCACGCAATTGACGCGAACGCCGACGGCGACACCCTCGGCCGCGAGTTGCCGGGTGAGAGCGATGACGGCCCCTTTCGCGGCAGCGTGGGCGGCCTGCGGCAGGGCTCGTGCGCCCTGGATCCCGGCGCCCGAGCCGATGTTCACAATCGCACCGCCGACGGCGGCAAGGTGCGGCCATGCGCTTTGGCAGGCGTGCCACACCAGGTCCAGCTCGTTCTGGAGGGTGAAACGGTAATCTTCGGCGCTCATCTGTGCGAAGGGCGCGAATTTCGGTTTGCTGGCGTTGTTGTAAAGCACGTCGATGCGTCCGTGACGTTCGAGCGCATCGCCCACCCAGCGATCTATGTCCTCCCGGGTTCCCAGGTCCAAAGGAGCGCTAGATTCGATCGTGCCGCCCTCCGCCTTCACCAGGCGTACCGTCTCCGCGGCTCCTACTGCATCGAGATCACAACCGACGACTGTAGCGCCCTCACGTGCGAACAGTCGGGCGGTCACCCGGCCCATCCCGCCGCCGATGCCTGTCAGCAGAACCACTTTTCCTTCAAGACGACCACTAGTCATGGTTTCTTCTCCGTCTACCTCGTTTTATGTATTGGGCCCATGCAACCACGGCGCGGAGGGGACGGGGCAACGGAGCGGTGTGATGGTGCAGTTCGTGCACACTTCTGTGCACGAACTGCACTACGGGTCGGGCGGTCTCCCAGCCCCGGCCCAGATGGCTCAGGATAAGCAGCACGTGTTACGCACGCCACACTGCATCAAAGGAGATGTTTAAGATGAGTATTACCCCTGAGACGTCCGTTCGCCCGCTCCCACCCGGCGTCACCGAGTCCGACCTTGAAGAGGCACTGGCGGCGTTCGCCGCTGCGATCGGCGAAGAGAAGGTTGCTAGCGATGCCGCGTCCCTGGAGGACTTCCAGGATCCCTTCCAGGTTCCCGGCTCCGCGACGAATCTCCCGTCCGCCGTCGTCAGCCCCACGAGTACCGAGGACGTCCAGGCAGTCGTTCGGATCGCAAACCAGTATCGAATCCCGTTGTGGCCCATAAGCCGAGGCAAGAACAACGGCTACGGGGGAGCCGCCCCGCAGGTGCGCGGCTCCGTCATGCTGTCCTTCCGGAACATGAACCGCGTCTTGGAGATCAATGAGGAGCTCGGGTACGCCATCGTGGAGCCCGGTGTGAGCTGGTACGACCTGCACGACGCAATCAAGGCTGGCGGCCACAACCTCGTCGCCTCCATCGTGGACATCGGCTGGGGAGGCGTCGTCTCGAACACGCTCGAGCACGGGCTCACCTACATGCCGTACTCGATCGACCAGGCCTCGCACTGCGGCTTCGAGGTGGTGCTCCCAAACGGCGACCTCATGCGCACCGGCTCGGGCGCCATGGACAACAACCCGACGTGGCCGCTCTACAAGCGTGGCCTTGGGCCGACCTCGACTGAGATGTTCATGCAGTCCAACTACGGCATCGTCACAAAGATGGGCTACTGGCTGATGCCCAAACCCGAGGTGTACATGCCGCTGTGGCTGCGCGTCTGGGACGAGGCGCAGATGCCCGCCGTAGTCGATGCGCTGCGCGAGCTCATGCTGGCCGGCACGATCGACATGCGCCCGCAGCTGTCGAACACGCTATGCATGGCCTCGATGCTCACCACCCGTGCTGAGTGGTACACCGGTGAGGGCCCGATGCCCGAGGAGATCATCGACAAGATCGCCAAGGAGATGGGACTTGGCCGTTGGATGATGCGCTTTGCCCTTTATGGCGACGAGGCGGTGGTCGACCACAACTTCGCGAGGCTCGAGGCCCGTTTCCTTCAGATCCCGAGCGTGGACCTTATGGGCCAGAAGCACGGGGCGGACGCCTGGGAGACGCTGCCTAACCCGCATGAGCGGGTGCAGATCGGGGTGCCGAGCCAGGACCTGTACAAGATGGCTGGATGGTCAGGCGGCGAGGAGGGCGGCCACGTAGACTTCTCGCCGGTCATCCCGCTCACGGCGCAGCACGCGATCGCCGCGCAGAAGCTTATGGCCGAAATGTGCGCGGAGGTGGGCCTTGATTTCCTCGGTGGCATGCTCCCGATCAACGCCAGGTCGACCACGTTCATCAACGTGATCCCCTTTGACACTAAAAATCCGGAGCAGGTCGCCAAGGCGTATGCCCTTGCCAAGCGCATGGTCGCGGAGGCGGGGAAGCGAGGCTACGGTGAATACCGGGCGCACCTGTCCTTTATGGACCTGGCGGCTGACCAATTCGGCTTCAATGATCACGCGTTGCGGCGCTTCAACGAGACGATCAAGGACACCCTCGACCCGAACGGGATCATCGCCCCGGGCAAGTCGGGGATCTGGGGCACCCGCTTGAGGAAGGCCGGTTTCCCGCAAATCTGACCGCGCATCCTTAGGACCCCCCGCCTTACTAAAAGGGCGGGGGGTTCCCAGGTCCTTCCGGCAACTGCCTGGCATCCCGCGGCGCGAAACCGTGCACCTCGCGAAAAGCCCTGCTGAAGCTGGCCGGATGGCGGTATCCCCACCTCGCGGCAACAGTCGCGATCGTCGTTTCCGGAGACCGGCGCAAATCCAACACAGCACCTTCAAGCCGCCGCTCGCGGATCCAGGACGACACCCCGCTGCCGGAGGATGCGAAGATCTTGTGCACGTAGCGGGTGGACACGTAATGGGCCTGTGCGATCAGCTCGGGTCCGAGTTCCGGATCGTGCAGGTGCTCCATCACGTAGCGCTGCATCCGTGCGAGGAAGGCCTCGGAGCGGGAGCGCGGATCGGTAATCTGCGGATTGGAAATCTCCTGGGCACCGTACATGCCCCGGAGTAGCGGCAGAAGCATTTCTGCCGCGGATTCCCCGTCGGAGCCTAAGAGCCCGCCGCCGCTCGTGATGGTTCGGGCGAGCTGTGCGAGGAACGGCGTTGCCGGCCCGGTGAGTCGTCCTTGGCCCGAATCCACCCTCGTAGCAGATTGCCGGGTGATGCCCTCGGACTGCGCCCCGATGAACCATCTGGGAATGCTGAAGACGACTACCTCGAAACCTTCTCGGCTCTCAAAGGTGGAGGGCCGCGACGTATCCTGGCACGCAACGTCGCCGGGGCGGAGGACGCAACTGCGCTCGTCCTGCTCGATATGGATGGAGCCCTGGGTCAGCAGATACAGCAAGATGCATTCGGGGTCTGCAGTCGCGATCATCTGTGGCGTCCGGGCCACGCGGTGGGCAAGCCCTTGGATGGACTGGACCCGGACCGGTCCCATCTGCCCACCTGCCAGGCGGGCCTCAAAGGACGACGCCCCGACCGATTCGACCTGCATGGGGAAGAAGCGTTCGGCGATCCCCGCCGACCAGTAGTCCCGGCGCTCAGCTGGTGGCACCGAACGAGTGTCCAGTACTGACATCATGGCCACCTTTCAAGTATTCGATCCGCCCCGTACCGATTGTAAGGTGCGTCACATCAGTATTCAAAGATGGCGCGGCATCTCGTCGGCTGGCTGCCAACCAACGGCTGGATCTGGGGTCCCCTAACGTCCGGAGCAAAGGAATCGCCCGCAAGTGATTGCGTACGTTTCGTATTGGATGATCTGGCACGTATTGTTGGCGCATGGCAATTAGAAGCGAAGAGAGTCGTCGGGCCGTTTTGGAAGCAACCATGAAGTTGCTCGAAGACTCGGGGTCAGAAGGGCTTACGGTTCAAAAACTCTCCATTGAGCGCATTGCCCGCGAAGCGGGGGTCAGCAAGACCACCATCTACAGGTGGTGGTCGAGCAAGGTTGCTGTGGTAATCGATACATTCCTGGACAACCATGTGGCACGGACCCCAGTGCGGGAGGACTTGTCCGCGATCGACGCGCTCCGTGAGCACATGGCCTCGCTTGCGGACGTCTACGCCAGTAGTGAGGGCCGGCTCGTGGCGCAACTCATTGGAGAGTGCCAGCAGGATGAGGCAGCGATGTCTGAGTTCAAGAAGCATTTCTGGTCCCCGCGTGCGCTGGTTGTTGAGTCCCTGGTTGAGCGGGCCATCAGCGAGGGGTCAATGCGCAAGGATCTCGATGCTCAAGTCGTGACGGAGATGCTCTACGCCCCGATCTACTTTCGTCTGTTGTTCCAATCCGGCCCCCTCGCCGCCAAGGCCACCGATGCCGTCATGCAGACGGCGCTTGAGGGGCTTGCTGCAAAGTAGTGGCAGGTAGAGTACCCGCTCCTCCCGCGCAATGAGCGAGGACGCCCGGTAAGAAGGCCGAAACCTTGTGCAATACGATACGGTCCGTATATATTCGATTGTACGTCTGTCTCGGTACCTAATGTACCTACGGCACTTTGGCGATCCCGATCCGGCGAATTCCATTCCCGGCCCGTGGATTAAGTCTGCCGACGGGCGATCCACAATGAAAGGACACATCATCGTGAGTACCGCCATCGCGTCCAATGACGCGGTCATTGTCTCGTACCGCCGGACCCCGATCGGACGCGCCCGCAAGGGCTCGCTGGCCGGAGTGCGTCCCGAAGATCTTGCCGTAGCCGCAATCCGCGGAGCGCTCTCAGACCTCGGGCACATTGACTCTATCGGGTTGTCCGACGCCTACGTTGGGTGCGCGGTGCCGCAGGGTGCCCAGGGCGACAACATCGGGCGCCGCGCCATGGTGCTGGCCGGAATGGACAACGTACCGGCGGTGACCGTCAACAGGTTTTGCGCCTCCTCGCTGCAGGCCACCGCGATGGCGGCCCAGGCAGTGAAGGCCGGCGACGGGGAAGCGTTTTTGGTCGCGGGCGTCGAATCGACGAGTTCGACGCCGCCAGTAGTGGAGTCCCCGCACCCCGCTTTCGCGGACGCGGCACGGCGTGCCGACGAGCTCTTCGAATCGGATCAGCGCTGGGAGGATCCGCGTAATTATGGGCAGCTGCCCGACGTCTACGTGTCCATGGGCAAAACCGCCGAGTTCGTGGCACGCCAAACCGGGACCACCCGCCGCGACCAGGACGAGTGGGCCTTGGAATCCCAGCTCAGGGCAGAGCAGGCCATCAAGTCCGGATACTTCGCCCGCGAGATCGTCCCGGTGACCACGACCACAGGCGCCGTGGTAAGGACGGACGACGGCCCGCGCCCTGGCACCACCCTGGAGGCCCTCTCCGGCCTGAAGCCCGTGTTCCACGAATCCGGAACAGTCACGGCAGGAAACGCCAGTCCGCTCAATGACGGTGCTTCTGCCTTGGTGGTCATGAGTGCACAGCGCGCGGGCGAACTGGGGCTCAAGCCGCTGGCCCGCATCCTGGGCAGTGCCGCAAGCGCCCTTTCGCCGGAAATCATGGGTCTTGGTCCGGTGGACTCGTCCCGCCGCCTGCTTGAGCGCCTCGGACTGACGATCGGGGACATTGACATTATTGAACTGAATGAGGCTTTCGCCGCGCAGGTGGTTCCCGCGGTGCGGAAGCTTGGCGCCGATCCGGAGCGGGTCAACCCGTTCGGCGGGGCAATCGCACTGGGGCACCCCTTCGGCGCGACCGGCGCCCGGCTGGTCGGGACGCTTATCAATGGATTACAGACCACCGACGGTGCGCTCGGCCTGGCCACGCTCTGCGTCGGCGGTGGCCAGGGCATGGCGATGGTAGTGGAGCGGCTCGCGTGAACCCCGCAACGCTGATTGCTGAGCCAGCCCGCTCGATGCTGGCCGCCGACCGTGCCCTGGAAGGCATGGGCATCACGGTGCTGCGTGCCAGTGAGGGGCGAGCCACTGCAGTCCTGACCGTCATGCCTGACATGGCCAACGGGCACGGCATTGCCCACGGCGGTCTGGTGTTCGCCCTGGCCGACACCGCTTTCGCGATGGCCGCCAACACTTTCGGCGCCGGAATAGCGACCGCCGAGGCTTCCATCTCCTACATTTCTCCGGCTCACATCGCCGACGAACTGGTTGCCTCCGCGGAAGTGAGCTTCCACGAGGGCCGCCGGATGATTGTGGACGTCATGGTACGCGCGGGGGAACGGACAGTGGCCATCTACCGCGGAACAGGACGCGCCCTTCGGCCGGTGGAGTGAGTTTCTAAGAAGCCCCATATTAAAAGGCGTGTGCGCCCGGACTCCAACGGTGGAGTCCGGGCGCACACGCCTTCGTGCCAAGGTTTCCACGCCGGACCCCCCCTATGGCGGCGGTCCGGCGCGGCCATAGGTCAGTTCTTTGAGCCCTTCTGGCCGGCGGTTGCCAGCTTGTCGGCGATGCCCATGAGAACCGGGGAACCGGTCGCGGCGATTAGCAGGCTCTCCACCGGACGCTTGAGCATAATGGATACAGGTTCCTTTGCCCCCGCGAGAACCGCTTCGCGTCCCATCGCTGCGTTCTTGTGGCAGCGCACCGGCACATTAAGGATCAGGCGTCGCAGGCACGAGTTGTCGTGGTCGCACCACGTAATCTCATTCTGTCGGCCCTGGAGCACCTTGTTGGGGAAATCCGGGTCGGCCAGCAGTTGCCGCGCCAGCATGATCCCGTCAGCGAATCCGGCGGTGATGGCATCTGCGCTTTGCCGCGGGTTGTAGGTGCTGCTCAGGAGCAATGGGACGTTGGGCATGGCGGCCCGGAATGCCTGCGGCTCTCCGTGCTCGATGATTGCACCCGATTCGGACGTCACGTTGTCGTTCATCGACTCGTAATTTGCATCGCTCAGGGCGACATATCCGAGTCCTTCCCGTGCGACGATCGCCGCCACCTCTGCGAATCCCTCGGGTCCCTGGCCGTCGGGAAGGTGGTCATTGCTGCTCATCCTCAAGCCCACCGGATAATCAGCACCGACTTCGGCGCGAATCGCACGAATCGTGTCGACGAGGATGCGGGCGCGGTTTTCGGCGCTGCCGCCGTATTCGTCGGTCCGCCAGTTGGTGCGCGGGGAAAGGAAGGAGGAATAGAGGTAACGCATGTGTGCGCCGAGCTCGACGCCGTCGAAGCCGGCTGCCTTGGCCCTGAGCACGGCGGCGACGGTATCGTTCTGGACTTCCAGGATCTCATGTTTGGTGATTTCGTCCGGAGTCGGATTGGTGCGCCCGCCGGGAATGTAGAGGCCGTGCGGGAGGCGAGGTGCTGCCATGCGGACGGGCTTAGGGCTTGCCGCACGTGTCGACCTGCCCTCGGCAGGTACGCCCATGGCACCGAAGCTTGGGAAGATCTGGGCAAAGATCGGGACATCGTGTTCGTGTACAGCATCGACCATGCGCTTGAGTCCCGGAACGAAATCGTCACGGTCAAAGCGCATCAAAGGCTGGAACGGCGCTTCCTGGTTCCCGCGCTCGGTGGCAACAGTGCCGCCGATGATCAGCAGCCCGGCGCCTCCGCGTGCACGAGTGGTGAGGAATGCGATGGTCTGCTCGCTGGGGTGGCCGTCCTTCGTGGGCTGGAGCACTGCCATGGGGCTGAGGACGTAGCGGTTCTTGATGGTGAGGCCGTCGATTTTCCAGGGGCTGGAAAGCACCTCGGCGACGGTAGCGGTCTCGGTGGACATTGTTCTCCTTGGATTTCGGTGGAACTGGGCTGAAGTGACGCACACCGCAATTACGTTCGACTCGTATCGTATCGCGTCCGTGCCGCGTTTCATATGGAATGCCCGGGATTTCTTAGACCGCGACCCCTTACCGTCACCTACTCGCGGAGACGCTCGGCCTCGTGGGAAGCCCGGGGGTGGCCTTGACAAGACCGGGAGCGTCGCTTAGCGTCCAATACGAGCCGGACCGTTTCGAATCCGAGAACAGACGACACTGGAGGACTAATGCCCAGAACTTCCCGAACCCTAGCAGCGATTGCTGCCCTTTCGGCCAGCGCATTGTTACTGGCCGGTTGCTCAGCCAGCGGGGCAGCGCCCAAGGAATCGGCAGGAGGCACCGTGGCATTGGCCGTCGGCGTGACACCCATAGCCAATGCGGCCTCCGTCTACATCGCAGAACAGCAGGGATTTTTCAAGGACGAGGGCTCGAATGTCACGGCCACGACAATCCAGACCGCGTCGACGGCGATCCCCTCCTTGCTCAACAACCAACTCCAGATGGCGCTGATGACCTCGGTTCCCATTGTCACGGCTGCCTCAAAGGGGCTGCCGATCCGGGTCGTCTCGGGCAGTGACCGCTATCCGATAGACCCGAAGCATGACACGACTGCTCTGGTCGCCGCGCGGGGCAGCGGTGTCGGCTCCATCAAAGATCTTTCCGGCAAGACGGTGGCCGTAGTGGGGCTAAAGTCGGCGCCCGAGCTGGCCCTGCGGGTACTCCTGAGGAATTCTGGCGTAGATCCCGGCCAAGTGAAAGTCGTGGAGATCGCGTACCCGGACATGGTTCCGGCCCTTCAATCCAATCGGGTTGATGCGGCTTTCATCGTCGACCCATTCCTTTCCAAAGCACAAGCCGCGGATCTGCCCGTGATCGGACGGCCGTTCACCGAGGGTATCGGCGGGATGAGCGCGTTGGAGTGGGTGGCCAGTGATGCATTCGCGAAGGCCAACCCGGACGCTGTCCAGCGGTTCACCAAGGCAATGAAGCGCGCCGGAGAGTATGCAAACGAGCATCCGGAGGCCGTGCGCAAGGTCGTCCCGGAATTCACCTCGTTGTCCCCGGAAGTCATTGCGAAGTCCGTGATTCCCACCTATGACACAAAGCTCGGCGTCGAAGATATCCAGGCCTTTTCCGACTTGATGGTCAAGGAAGGATTCATCAGTGACGGCTACGACCCGGCAAAGCTCATCTGGACCCCTGCAGGCAGCTAAGGCACCGACCAAGCACCGGCCGTCCAAAGCCGCATCACGAAGAGGGACGGTGAGCCGGCTATCCCAGCTGGGCGTCGTCGTGCTTGTGCTCGGGGCCTGGCAGGTAGGGGCGAGCACCGGGCAGCTTGGTGCCGTGCCCACGCCGCTGGTTGTGGCCGGCGCGGTGCTGGGACTTGTCCTGGACGGATCGCTGTGGGGACCCCTTGCCGAGACTCTGACCAGCTGGTTTATCAGCCTGTTGCTCGCGGTAGTCATCGGCGTGGTCATCGGGTTTCCGCTCGGCGTAAGCCGGTTAACCTACCGGATGTCCGTGGTCGCGCTCGATTTCCTGCGAACCATTCCCGCATTGGTCTTTGTCCCGCTGGTTGTCCTGCTCTACGGTGCGGGTCTGCAGAGCACGATCCTGCTGGCCTTCTTCGGTGCAGTGTGGGCAATGCTCATGCAAACCATCTACGGCGCGCGCGACCTGGACCCCGTGGCCCGAGACACCTTCCGCTCCTTCGGCGTCCGCCGCTGGGACACGGTGACCCGGCTTCTGCTCCCGACGGCACTGCCGTACATGGCCACCGGGGTCCGACTGGCTGCCGCTATCTGCCTGCTGATTTCAATCAGTGCGCAGATCGTCATGCCCGCGGGCGGATTCGGGGAGCAGATCGTCATTCATCAACTCGGTGGTGCGCTGCCGCAGATGTTTGCCTACATCGTGCTATGCGGGGTCCTTGGCATGGCCATCGACTCAACATTCCGCTGGTTTGAACGCAGCGCTCTCGCGTGGCACCCGTCGCATCGAAAGGTTAGCCCATGAGGCAAAGGATCCCCCGGTTCTTCCTGCCCGCCATCGTCCCGGTGCTGCTTATTGCGCTGTGGTGGATTGCCAGCGCCGGAAGCACATCGATCTTCTTTCCTCCGCTTGCCAAGATTTGGCAGAGGTTCCATGAGCTGTGGATCTTCGACCTCGTGGGGGAACACGTCGTGCCCAGTCTCAACTCGGTAGTGGTCGGTCTGGGCATTTCCATCGTGCTCGGAGTTGGCCTGGGCATCGTGCTCGGGCTGAACGATGCCATCGCCTCGGCCGTGGGACCACTGCTGCAGTTCATGCGCTATCTGCCCGCGGTGGCAATGCTGCCGTTGGCCATCCAGCTGATGGGCATCGGTCCCGACATGCGCGTCGTGATAGTGGTGCTGGGGGCGCTGTGGCCGGTGTTGCTCAACACAATCGACGGGGTCAGGGGAGTGCACCCTGCGCTGGTGGACGTCGCAAGGTCCAACAGGCTTCGCCCCGTCGACTGGGTTTTTCGGGTGGTCGTCCCCAGCGCGTCCCCACAGATTTTTGCAGGGATCAGGGCCAGCCTCGCGGTTTCAGTCATCCTGATGTTCGCCAGCGAACTGATGGGCGCCTCGCATGGGATCGGCTATTTCATCCTGCAGACCCAGCGCCAGTTCTCGTTGCCCGAGATGTGGTCTGGGATGATCCTGCTCGGCATCATCGGCTATTTACTCAACGTCATCCTTATGCTCGTCGAACGATTTGCGCTCGGTTGGCACCGCGAATCGCGAAGCTGAAAGAAGGTCCACATGCAATCCATAGTGACTCCCATTTTGGAAGCCGACAGGCTCGGCAAGTCCTTCGGCGACAACCAGGTTCTCGCCAATGTCACGTTCTCCGTGGCGAACGGTCAGTTTGTCTGCATCGTTGGTCCATCCGGCACGGGCAAGACCACGCTGCTGCGTGCCTTGTCGGGGCTGGGGCCCGCAAACAGCGGAGAAGTGAGGGTCAACGGACGAGTTGTCTTGCAGCCACCTGCGGAACTTTCGGTGGTGTTCCAGGACTACAGCAGGTCCCTCATGCCCTGGATGAAGGTGGGAAAGAATGTGGAGCTGCCGCTGCGCCGTCTCGGGCTCTCGCGCGAGGAACGTCGGAAGCGTGCGATTCAGGCGTTAGCCGATGTGGACCTGGGGCATGCCAAAGACCTGTATCCGTGGCAAATGTCAGGCGGCATGCAGCAGCGCGCAGCGATTGCGAGGTCGCTGGCCTACCGCCCCGAGATCTTGATCATGGACGAGCCCTTCGCCTCCGTGGATGCCCAGACCCGTGCGGACCTCGAGGATTTGATGCTTGATATCAGGGACCGCCTTGGAGTTACGATCGTCCTGGTGACGCACGACATTGAGGAAGCGGTGTACCTCGCCGACAAGGTCATTGTCTTGTCAGGTCAGCCGGCCTCCGTGGCTGCCTTGGTCGAAATACCGCTGGGCACCGGACGCGACCAGATCGAGACTAAGTCTCGCCCGGACTATCTGGAGCTCCGTGCCGAGATCCACCGAATGATCATGCGGAAATCCGACACTATTGCACGTTAGGCGCGACGTGGCGAGCTCCCCGGTGCTGAACGGTTCTCCTTGACGAAGCTGTGCCGTCCGCGTTGGCATGATGTTGTCGACGGCCCTGGCGATTCGCGCCGGGGCCGTTCCTGGGTACGGCCGATGCGCAGGGTCGGTAAGGCGGTGCCGCACGGCGTTTACGACCTGGCTGCCAACACCGGCTGGGGCACTGCTCACCACGCTGCTGGCCCTGCACGAACGGCAGCGGGAAGCCAGCTGGACGAGCCGCGCGGGCACCGTCCGAGGTTGACCGAGCCCGGTGCTTATCTCACGATCTCACCGCCGAGTCGGCGGTCAGGTGGCATCGAAGCCTTGATTAATGCCCGCTTCGCCGCTATCTGTGCCGGTGCGATCGGTTCGGTCCCGACGATAACGAACATTACGCGGGCGACCTTGTCGGTACGGTTCGACCATGCGTGCGCAGTGGCGCGTTGAATTGCGACGTCACCGGCCTTCAAAGTGGCTTCGCCATCATCGACAAGGAGCGTCATCTCGCCTTCAAGGACCATAGCGTAGTGATTGACTCGGTGCGGTGGAACCAGAAGTGTTTACCACCGCTGTGTTCAATGCCAGCCGCACGCCCTTCCTGACCGCCCATCTCGTCGAAGACCGCTTCGCCCGCGTCCTGCGGGTATCCGGCGTCCTGAGAAAAATCGGCGACTCGCACCACGGTCTGTCCTACTTCGGGGAAATTGAACTCGCGGCCAGCCGGCGCTCGATCTTGGTCCGACACGTGGTCGACTGATCCCTCGGGCGTGAACCAAACGACGGAGGCACCGAATCCGGGCACAACCCCGGATGTGAACGAGTTCAGTGCGTCGTGATCGTTGAAGAGAATGACGGCACGACCCTCGTCATTGTGACCGGTCACTACGCGACGCAGGGGCTTTCGTCCGGGCATGCTTTAGTCCTCTTCAAAGGGGAAGGGCTGTGGCGTAGGCCACCACGTTGGCGATTCTTTCTGCTCCGCGATCGGAGAGCGCAATACACCGACACCTTCGAGCTCAAGTTCGAGCACATCGCCGGGCTGCAAGAACTTTTAGAGTTCGGCACCAGCGCTGAACGCCATTGTGCCGGAACCGATGAGATCGCCAGGCTGCAAGCCGTCGAACTGGGCGACATATGAGACAGTCTCCTCTGGCGTCCAGGTAAATTCCTCGACCTTGGTCTTGGACCAGACTTCGCCGTTGACGCGTACTTGACCGTTGAGGCCGATGATCGACATGATCTCGTCCAGGGTGACAATCCACGGTCCGATGCCGTAGGCAAAGTCCTTCGAATGCTGAGCACCCATGCCAATTGGTGCCTCGAGAACCTGAAGGTCGCGGAGGGACCAGTCATTGAAAATGGTGATACCGACGACGTGCTTGAAAGCGTCCTCAGGCGTGACGTTCCTGCCGGGCTTGCCAATGATGTATCCGATTTCCAGCTCATAATCCAGCTGCTCGCTGACAGACGGGTAAGGAATCGTTTCGTTATTGCCATGAAGCGTTGCGGTCGAGCCCGGAAGAAGCCCGGGCGCTCGTAGACCGCCCGAGTCGGCTTCGAATGCATCACGATACCGAAGAAGTTCTTGATGTGGCCGTTGACGGTAAGGCTGTCGCCTATGACTGGTGGTTTGATCGCCGCTCTCCAGGAAACTTCGTCGATCGGCGTCGAGGCGTCATCTGATGCTACGAGTGCCCTGTCTGCAGCCCCCAAATAGAAATCGCCGGCTCGCGGAATGTCGCATGCGCGAGATGGCGTATCCCTCCACGGTGGCGCCGTCCTTCTGGAGCGCTAGCGCGTACGCTTTCTTCAGATCGATGACGCGCGAATTCTCTGGTTCGGCAGCGACGATGCGGATTTCGCGAGCGGCAATACGCTGCGGTTCGATCCGTGGGGGCGGGATGCCCGCCCCCACGACTCTTGTCTGCAATCAGGAACCATAGGTCAGAACCTGTCGCGGACGTGGCGTTCGCGCCCGTAGAGCGAGACCACGGCCAGGATGATGATCCCGAAGATGATCCGGCTCTGCGCCTCGGAGAGTCCGTTGCTCACAATGATCGTGGACAAAAGGGTGAGGGTGAGGGCGCCGAGCAGCGTCCGGGTGTAGCTGCCGCGGATCGAGCCAAAGATGGTGCCTCCAACCAGGACGGCCGCCAGGCACGAAAACAGGTACGGTTCCCCGATGGTCTGCGACCAGCCTGAGCCGTAGGAGGCAATGAAGATGCCGGCGATTCCGGCCAAAGCGCCGGAGGCGGCAAAGACCAGGGTCCACACAACGGAGGTGCGAATCCTGGTCAGCCGTGCGGCCCGGAAATTGACTCCCGTGGCGTGGAATCGGCGCCCTGCGGCGGTGCGATTGAGGAAGATCCACATGCCCACACCGCAAAGCAGCACGATCAGGATGATCGGCGGGAACGGCATGCCGAAGGTGGTTCCCCGCAGGCTCGCCAAAGAACGCAGCGCTGTCGGCGGAGCGGAGGAATAGTCCCCGTCGGCGAGGAACAGCGTCGCTCCGGTCAGCGCCGCACCGGTGCCCAACGTGACCACCAGTGGCTGGACGGCGAAACGGTGGCAGATCCAGCCGATCAGGGCACCGATGCCCCCGCAGACCAGAACCGCGATCAGCACTGCCACCACCGGCGGGACCGCAAGCTTACCCGCGACGTTGGCCGCCATGAAGGCACCAAAGAGGATGTAGCCAGGTGCCGCAAGGTCCAGTCCGCCCAGGATCACCACGAGCGTCTGGCCCATGGCAGCCAAGGCCAGCAGGGAGGTGATGACCAGGATCGAGGTGACGGACCTGGGGTTTGCGATGGCAGGGATGGTAATAACCAGCCAAGTCGCCAGCGCCAGGACGACCAGGACCTGCAGGGCGGGCACTTCGAAGACCCAGGCTTTGAACCTGGTGAAGGGCCGGGCGAGCTGGCCTGCCGGTGCCGGTGCCGGTGCCGGGGAAAGGGTGTCACTACTCATGATGCGTTCCTTTTCAGACGGGGAGCCAGCAGCGTCGCGCCCAGTACGACGCCAATGACAAGTACGGAGCCGTAGGCGAATTGGATGAGGCTCGGTGCCACGCCTGACGCCGTCAGCAATTGCTGCAGCAGGTAGATGGAAAGCGCGCCGAAGAGCGCGCCGAGCAGTCCGCCGCGTCCGCCGGCCAGGCTGGTTCCGCCCAACACCGCGGCGGCAAGCCCGAGCAACGCATAAGTGGTGGCCAGCGATGACTGCGATGACTGCACGATCGCAGTCAAGGCAATTCCGGCGATTCCGGCAAAGAGCCCGCCGAGCGTGTAGGCCAGGATGCGGACCACACGGACGTTCACTCCGGATCCGTAGGCGGAGACGTCGCTCTCGCCGGTGGCCAAGAGATTGCTGACAAAAGCGGTGCGGTGCAGGCCGAACCAGATGAGGCCGGCGGCGCCGATCGTCAGCAGGGCGCCAGGGAGAATGCCGATGCCGCCGGCGAAGAGCTCGGTCCAGTTATCCGGGGCGGCCACTGGGTTCTGGGCGATGGTCAGCGACATTCCCACTAGTAAGAACAGCATGCCCGTAGTTGCGACCACCGGGTGCAGACGCAGGACGGCGACCAGGACTCCGTTCAACGCTCCGACCCCGGCGGCAACTGCCAGGATGATGGGAGCCGCCAGTTGCCAGTTGCCCAGCCCTGCGGGGATGAGGACAGCGACAAAGAAGCAGTTGATGAACGTGGCCAGGGGACCGACGGAGATGTCGATGCCGCCAGCCAAGATTGAGGGCGTGGAGGCGAATCCCACCAGCACGAACGGCGCCAGCGTCGCCAGGGTGCCGGGCAGGCGCGCGGGGGAAAGGAAGGAGGGCGAGATGAAAAGGTTCAGCACCAGCAGCACCAGCGCGAGCAGCAAAGCAAAGGCGAAGGGCCAGCGCTGGAACAGGGTCAGGACGCGGTTCATGTGAGGACCTCTGATTTCTGGCCGAAGTATGCGGCGACGATGGATTCGGTGGACAGCTGTGTGTGAGGGATCTGGGCAAATACCGCTTGGTCGCGGAAGACCAGGACGCGGTCAGCGAGGTCCACGAGCTCGTCGACCTCGCTGGAGAGGACCACGATGCTCATGCCTTCCGCGCTGAGCCGGTGCAAGATGGCGTAGATCTCCCGCTTCGTCCCGATGTCGACCCCTCGGGTGGGATCATTCAGCAGCAGGACCTTGGGGTCGGTGGCAAGCCAGCGGGCTAGCAGCACCTTCTGCTGATTGCCACCGGACAGGGTGGAGATGGCGTCCTGCGAGGAGCCAAAGCGGAGGGACAATAATTGCGCGAAGGCATCGAACCGGCGGACAGCGCTGCGGGTGCCCAACAAGCCGCCGCGGGTGTCCTTCGCCATCGTAGGGAGTGCAAAGTTTTCGCGGATCGACATGGACTCGAACAGCGACTCGCCACGACGTTCGCGCGGCAGGTAGGCCACTCCCAGGACATCCCCGTTGTGCTCGTTAAGCTCCACGGCGCCCTCGGCAAGGAGGCGCGCAACGCTGCCCGGCCCATCTGCCACACCGGCCAGGCGCTTTATGAAATGGTCCTGACCGTGGCCCTCAAGCCCGGCGAGGCCTACGATCTCGCCAGCGCGCAGCTCGAAGTCGATGGGTGCCGAGGCTGGTGCCAGACGGATGGCCGCTCCCTGAAGGACGGTGTCCCCGGGGGTATGCGGTTGCCGCCGGGTGTCGTCGTCGGGGCCTGAGTTTCCGGTCATGTCCGAGATCAAGCGGCTGATGGATAGGTCCGACCTCTCCACGGTGGAAACGCTCTGTCCGGACCGCAGGACGGTAACCCGGTCCGAGATCTCCGCGACCTCATCCATGCGGTGCGAGATGAACAAGATGGCCGTGCCCTTGGCCGCGAGCCGGCGCATCTCCGTGAAGAGCCGGTCGCGGGAGCTGACGTCCAGGGAGGCCGTCGACTCGTCGAGGATGAGCACCTTCGGGTTGCGCACGAGTGCGCGGGCAATGCAGAGGGACTGCCGCCCTGAGAGCGAGAGCTGCCCCGCGGGAAGATCCAGCGGAATCTCGCCGGCGATGCGTGTCAGGACGTCTTGGGCTATTGATCGTTGCTCGGCGCGGCCCAACCGGCGACGGAACATTCCGTGGGACCCCAGCCAGACGTTCTCGAGGACCGATTGGCTCCCTGCGGTGAGGACTTCTTGAAACACCGTCGCAATGTCCAGGTCCATGGCGGCTCGGGGCGATCGGCTGGTTACGGGGATGCCGTCCAATGTGACGGTGCCGGAATCGGGGCGGTGGACGCCTCCTATGATCTTCACGAGGGTGCTTTTCCCGGAGCCGTTTTCGCCCAGGAGGGTGTGGATTTCGCCGGGTCGGAGGTGGAGCTCGCCATGGACGAGGGCGCGGGTGGCACCGAAGCGTTTGCTCACGCCGGCGAGCACCAGGCCGGATGGTTGGTCGGTCACGGCGGATCTCCTTGGCAATAAATGTGGTGTGGGTCATATTCGAAACTAGACGAATCGTACAGCATGTAGCTAGTCTGATGCGATACGCAACGAAGCGTTCATTCGGTAAGGAAGAACACATGAAGAAGATGCCCTCTTTCCCCCGTTTCACAACGGTCGGCGCTGCGATCCTAGGGGTCAGCGCCCTTGCCCTCACGGGCTGTGCGGCGTCTGGGCCAGCGGCGCCGGGCTCCTCCGGAGGAAACGCGCCCGGGTCGGCGGAGTCGGCGGCCGCAGGTACTTGTGGGTCACTGCCGGCGGATACCGTGAATGATCCCAACGGCCTGCTAACTGGTTTCCCCAAGGAAATCGCCGCGGGGTACAACCTCTACCCGTACGAGATCCGGAAATCGGCATGGGCCGGCTACAAGTCGAAGAAGACTGACGGTTTCACTGCGGCGATCGTGGGCATGCCACCTGCCAGCCCATTCATTGCCTCCATGTCGGGGGCGATTCGCACGAGCCTGAAGGCCAGTGGTGTCAAGATCGTTGGCGAATTCGCGCCGGATGACCCGTCGAATGTGCCCCTTCAGCTCCAGCAGTTCAATGAGGCGCTCTCGCTGAAGCCGGACGTCATCATTTACACGCCAATCGCACCGGAGCCGTCCGTCGGCCTGGCCAAGGCCGCATTTGACGCCGGCGTCCCACTGGTTGCGGCCCAGGTGCCGATCGATTCCGAGTTTGCCGTGAGCGTGACGAGGAATACCCCGCTCGCGATCGCCCAGGTGACCGCAGGCACGCTGAGGTCAATTGGCGGAAAGGGTAACGTCTTGCGCGTCGATGGCATCCCGGGCATCCCGGTCTCGACCTTCGCAAGCCTGGGCATCGATGCCGTCCTGAAGAACTGCCCTGAGATCAAGGTCGCCGGGTCGGTCACCGGCTTCTTCCAGCCGGCAACGGCCCAGGCGGAAGTCCAGAAGTTCCTTGCCACCAACCCTGCCGGGGTGGCCGCCGTTCTACAAGCCGGAACGATGGGTGTAGGCATCCGCAACGCCTTTGAGGAATCGGGCATGGACGTCCCGCCGATCGCCGATGACGGATCGAGCCGCGGATTCTCGTCCTGGGCGCTGGCAAAGAAGGACTACCCGTTCTTTGGCACGACGACCCCGTCGGTGCGCACCGGTGAGGCAGTGGCCGATGTGGCCCTGCGCATCCTGAAGGGCCAAGGTCCGAAGATCAACCAGATCGTTGAACCCTCGGTGATCGTCTCCCGGGAGAACCTCGCCAAGCTCGCGGATTCCTCGTGGGACCACAATGACCTGACCGATCTGGCCGGTGCCCCCGAGGACTTCTTGCCCACCGACCGGCTCAACAAGTTCTTCTCGCAGCCCGGCGCATAAGGGTGGCGCGAGACTTGAACACGAGGGATGAATCCGCCACACCGTCTCTCGATCAATCGAGCTCCGAACGACTGACTCCCAGGCACTGGGTCTGGTTCACTCTGATCACGCTCGTCCTGTTGGCCGACGGCATGGACGTCACGATCGTCAGCCACGTCTTTCCCACGCTCATCAAGAGCTGGGGCGTCTCGGTCGGGGGCGGCATCGCCCTGGTGGTAGCCGTTAGCTTCCTGGCGATGGGCCTTGGTGCGGTCGTCGCTGGCGGCCTGTCCGATAGATGGGGGCGCAAGTTCGTCCTCGTCGTGAGCGTGGTCGTGTTCGGCGGGGCCACTGCCCTGGGCGGCAGCTCGGGCGACTTCACGGCATTCGCAGCCTGGCGGATCGTAGCCTGCCTCGGAATGGGCGCCGCGATGGCGTCCGGAAACACCCTGCTGGCGGACCTCATGCCCGAACGACGACGGGCGGCGTTGCTCGCTACGGCCTACGCCGGAGTGGGGCTGGGGACAACGGTTGGGGCAGCACTCGCGGGCACCTTGCTCCCGACGTCGGGGTGGCGCGTGCTCCTCGTGGTGGGCGGCCTGATCCCGTTGGCGGTGATCGCCGCGCTGGCCGTCGTCGTGCCCGAATCTCCCGCATTCCTCTCGGCCAGGCGGCAGGCGACCAGCGCCGTGTCCTCCGGCGGCAGGGGAGCGGAATTGTCCGGCCCGGTGTCCAAGGCGTCCTTTGGAACCATCCTGTCACGGCCGCTGGCCCCCACGACGGTCCTCCTGTGGCTATTCGGCTTCTTCTCCTTGGGCACCCAATTGCTGATCGCCCAGTACCTGCCTACCATGCTGCAGCTTCCGGTGCCCGGGCTCGACACCGTGCAGAGCAGCACCATCGTCGGTGCCTACGGATTGGCGAGTGTGTTGGGAGGCCTGGTACTCGGCGCCATCCTGGCCAGGGTGTCACGTTTCCTGGTCATCGGCATTGCGCTCGGGTTGGCTGGCGCGATGTCGGTTGTGGTGTTCTTGCTGCCCGAGTTTGGTTTCGCTACCCTGCTTATCGTGTTGGGGATCACCGGATTCATTCTGCCAAGTGCCTTCGGCCCCACCCGAGGCGTCCTGGCGGCCATGGCCTACCCGGCCAGCATGCGAGGTGCGGGAATCGGGGTCGCGGAATTCGGTGGACGGTTGGGTGCTGCTACCGGCGGCGTTGCCGGCGGGACGCTCATTGCAGCCGGTTTGGGACTGTCCGGAATATTTCTAACGCTGCTGTTACCCATTGGCCTGCTTCTCGGTTCGTTGGCGGGGCTTCGTTTGCAGTCGCGGCGGACCCGTGGGCCGGAGCAAGTGGAGGTCAGCCCAGCCAGCCCAGCTTCTTTGGAAGGAGGGCACGAGCGGGTGCCCGCCATGGATTGATGGCACAAAGTTCGGTTGCTACTGCGGCCGGGCACCCGCCACTCACCGGGCTTGAATGAAACCGCAGGGCCCTTCAGTACTGGATGTTCAACTCAGTATCCAGTACTGAAGGGCCCTTGTCGTTTGYCTCCACGGGGAAAATCGGCCATCGGGCTGGTGCCAATGCGCAGGGGTAAGCAGTAGGAGGGGGTAATGCCGGGCCTGCAACGGCGGGTTTGGTGCAGTCGAAAGAGAAGCAGGCCGCTTGTACGTGTGTGACGACGGTTGAACCGGAAAACGTGACCGGCGCGCCGGAAACGGAACGTTGTGTGGCGCGAAGCGTACTCCGGCGGTCGCTGTGACCTGTTGATGGGCCTAAGGCCCATCGGCCTCATCCGTCTCTTGGTGGTGCTCAATTTGTTTGGCAACAAAAAAATCGTCGGAAACGAGTGCCGGCAACGCTGCGTGACACGCCGGAGGGCCAGCCACTTTCTTAGTGGCCGGCCCTCCGGCGATTAAAGCTGAGCCTTAGGCGCTGACGCGACCGCGCAGGAACTCGGAGTCAGGGGAGTCGGTGACGGGCAGTCCCGAGGCTTCCAAGCTTGCGCGCAGCTGCTTCATGAAACGGTCCGGAAGCCTGACTGCCGGCGGCCGCAGGGCGCCGCCGTTGAAGCCGGAAAGCCACTCCTGGTACTTCCACTGGGTGCGGTTGATGGAGCTGGTGCCCGGAGTGGAAGTGGACGATACAGCCATATTGGCAGCCCGGGCCGGCTGGACCTCCCAATATCGCTTCATCGCCTCTTCCCACTTACCGGTGCGCGCCAGCTCGAAGGCCTTGGGGTAGTAATCGCCCATCCAGTTCGTGTTGGCGGTGCCGGAGAACTGGACGTCCAAGACTGACATGAGGGGGATGATCTCGGCCTCTATGGGGCAGGAGATCACCACTTCGTCGCGGAAGTGGTGGTACATCTCCATGACGCCGGGGATGCCAGGGTAGCCCTGTTCCGCCTTGATGGCGACGATGCTCGGCATCGCGTCGAGGACGCGGCGCACGAACTCCACGCTCATGCCGGCGGGATGGATGCGCTCGAAGCCCCAGGCAGGCAGCGGGAACAGCATGGTGGCCAGATCAGTTTCGTCGGTGAAACGCTTGGTGTAATTGAAGACCTCGTCGTAAGAGGTCGGCCAGAACGATGAGGGGTAGGCCAGCAGGGYGCGGTCGGCGCCGGCCTTGGTGGCGAGGTTTGCTGCGTGAATGTTCTCTTCCAGAGTGCCGAAGACGGCGTGGAAGAAGAGAGCGAAATCAGGGCCGGCCGCTTCGCGGGCGACGGCCGTGATCCGGGCGTTCTCTTCCGGGGTGACATTCGCTTCGGCGACGATCAGCGAACCGGCGTAGCCGCGCTCTTTGAGCAGGAGGACGTCATGGCGGATCGCGTTCTCGTTGATGCCCGAGAAGTCAGGGGTGAAAGATGGGTGCGTCACCGCGACGGTGCCGGTGAAGTTCTCCTTGGCCCAGGAGCGGGCCTCGGATTTGGTGTATTCCACCATGGTGTTCTCCTTCATTTCTGTGAGGTGTTATTTGCGGCTGGTGACAATGCCGACCGGGAGGACGGTACCGATGCCCTCGGCGCGGGCGCGGTCCACGAGCATCTCGGCCACCACGATGTCCTGCAGACCCGAACCTGTCGACTTATAGATCCTGATCCCGTGCGCGGAATCGATCTCGGTTTCACCGGACAGGACGGCATTGAGAGTGACAACGATCGAATCGACATCGACGCCAGACGCGCGGGCCGCGATCATGTCCCCGCTGTCGTTGACGACCTCGTCACGGGAATCCACCACAACCACCGCGGCGCGGGCGATCAGTTCAGCGGGCAGCTCACGCTGGGCCGCCGTCGTGGAACCGATCGATACCACAGCGGTGTCCTCTCCGACCCAGTCAGCCTGCAACGTCGGGGACTCATCGCGGGAGCGTGCCGCGCACAGGATGAGATCCGCGCCGTCGGCGGCCTCACGGGCGGAGCCGACGGCCCTTGCCGGCGCCCCGAACGCGCCGTCGAACTCGGCCGCAAAGGCCTCGCGGTTGGCGGGGGTCGGACTGAACACCCGGATCTCAGCGAACTCCAGCAGGTGGGAAAAGGCAGCCAGGTGGGAACGGGCCTCAAAGCCGGAACCGATAACGCCCACGGTCAGCGGCCGTTGCGGCACGATCGTGGAGGTGCCCACAGCGGTGGTCGCGGCGGTGCGCAGGCCGGTGACGCGATTCCCGTCAACTAGGGCCACTAAATCAGCGGTGTCCTTGTCGAAGAGGGAAATCAGGTAGCTGACGCGCAGGCCGTCAGCGAAGGACCCGGCGATTGACTTAGCGCCGAACAACTGGCCGCTGGGTGGCACCGAGGGCATGATCCGCAACCATTCCCGCGGTGTCTGGGCGAAGATCCGCCCGGGGGTTCCGGCCTCGTCGCCGGGGGCCTTGTAGGCGGCGCGGATGGCTTCGATCGCCCCGGCCCAGTCCGAAAGGCTGGCAACGTCGGCGTCGGTGAGAAAAAGCGGAAGTCTGGTCGGCAACTCGCCATTGGTGCTCACGGGGCACTCCTTGGATGTCGGGCAGCCGGTCCCCGGGCTGCTGGCGGGGGTGGATCTATTGTGTAGACCTAAAATAGTATCCGATACGAATCGTATCCTATATAGTCGTGATCGAGAACACGTCTCAAGGAAAAGGATCCCCCCATGGCAATCGCAACCGTCAACCCGACCACCGGTTCGACCGAAATGATCATCGAGCCGCATACGGCCCAGGAGGTCCAGGAGCGCATCGCGGAAGCCGCAGAAGCGGCGCGCCTGCTGCGGGGCACAACCTTCGCCAAGCGAGCGCAGTGGATGCTGGCCGCGGCGGACAGTTTGGAGGATCAGGCGGAGGGTCTGGGCGAATTGATCACCGTCGAGATGGGCAAGCCGATTGCGCAGTCGATCGCTGAGGTGCACAAGTGCGTCAAGGCCATGCGCTTCTATGCGGCGCATTCCGAGGAATTCCTGGCCGATGCGGCGCTGGCGGACCCGTCTTCGGTCGGTGCCAGCCGGGCGTGGACCCGCTATGAACCGCTGGGGACCGTGCTGGCCGTCATGCCCTGGAACTACCCGCTGTGGCAGGTCATCCGCTTTGCCGCCCCGGCGCTGATGGCGGGCAACTCCGGGCTGCTCAAGCATGCCTCGAATGTGCCCCAGGCCGCGCTTTTCCTTGACACCCTCTTTGAGCGGGCGGGATTCCCCATAGGTTCCTTCCGCACCCTGCTGATCGGCGGGTCCGAGGTGGGGGCCGTCCTGGCCGACCCGCGCGTCAAGGCGGTAACGCTGACGGGTTCCGAGCCGGCGGGACGCTCGGTGGCTTCCATCGCTGCTGACCACGTGAAGAAATCGGTGCTGGAACTGGGCGGCTCTGACCCGTTCATTGTGATGCCCTCCTCGGATGTCGCCGCTGCTGCCGCGACGGCCGTCCGTGCGCGAATCAGCAACAACGGCCAGTCCTGCATCGCTGGCAAGCGCTTCATCGTGCACACCGACGTTTATGATTCCTTCGCCGCCGAATTTGCGAAGCTGATGTCGGAGCTTGTCGTTGGTGATCCGCTGGATCCCGCAACCCAGGTGGGACCGCTGGCCACCGCGTCCGGACGAGACGAGCTGGCCGAGCTCGTTGAGGACGCCCGCGCACTGGGGGCGCAGGTGCTGACCGGGGGAACGATTCCTGACGGTCCCGGCTTCTTCTACGTCCCCACAGTCTTGGCCGGCCTGACCGAAGAAATGCGGATCGTTAAGGAAGAGACCTTCGGCCCCGTCGCGTCCCTGTACCGCGCCTCTGATCGGGAAGACGCCCTGCGCATCGCCAACCAGACCAGCTTCGGGCTTTCCAGCTCGATCTGGACTAATGACGTCGAAGAGGAGGCCTGGTTCACGGCCAGCCTCGACGCAGGCGCGGTGTTCATCAACGGCATGACCGTCTCTTACCCGGAGCTGCCCTTCGGTGGGATCAAACGCTCCGGTTTCGGTCGTGAGCTCGCCGCCGACGGTATCCGGGAGTTCTGCAACCTCAAGACGGTTTGGAAGGCCTGAGTTGAGGGCCCTACTTACACTCAAGCCGTCGCAGACGCTTGTGCAGCGACGTGACGGATGTTACTTTTATACGAAACGATACGTACTGAACTCAAAGGAGCGACATGACTCACATCGTCAACGTTGACGTGGTGGTGGTCGGGGGAGGGCCCGTGGGGGTAACGGCGCTGGCACTGCTCGGCCGTGCCGGCCTCAGCGCCGTCGGCGTGGAACGCGAGGTCCAGGCTTGGCCCACCGCACGTGCCGTGCACTTCGACGGCGAAACTTTCCGCATCCTCCAGTCGCTGGGGGTGGCCGAACGTTTCGCCAAGGCCACACTGCCGATGGCCTCGATGCACATCGAGAACGAGGCGCGCGAGGTCCTGGTTTCCGTTCCAACCGGCCAACTCGGTAACCAAGGTTGGCACGACGACCTCACTTTCCACCAGCCTGACATCGAGGTCCTGCTGCAGGAGGTTGTCGAGGATCTTCCAAGTGTCGAACTGCGCCGCGGCATGACAGTGCTCTCGGTACGCAACGCCGAAGAGGGTGTCGAAGTCGCGGTGCAAAACGCGGACGGCGAGGAATCCCTCATCCGCGCCCGTTGGGCCATCGCGGCGGACGGAGCCCGCTCACAGAGCCGCAAGGCGCTGAACATCGAGACCGAAAAAATCGGCGAGGATGCGCAGTGGCTGGTCGCTGACGGTATCCTTGAAGGCAGCCCGGGCCTGTCTTCCGACATGATATTCCTGGGCCACCACTCGCGGCCTGCCCTGTGGATCCGGCTCCCCGGCAAGCGCGTGCGCATGGAATTCATGCTGATGCCCGGGGATAACCCCGAGGAAATCACAACCCCGGCTGGCCTCGAACGCCTCAGCCACGGTGTGCTGCCGGCGGACAAGTTCACCGCGGACCGGCTGGCGACCTACACCTTTCGGGGACGCATTTCCCAACAGTGGCGTGCCGGCAACATCTTCCTGGCAGGCGATGCCGCGCACCAGGCGCCCCCGCTCTTTGGGCAGGGTTTGTGCGCCGGAATGCGCGATGTGGCCAACCTGGTGTGGAAGCTCGACGCCGTCAAGCGTGGTGCCGCCGATGACAGCCTTCTCGACACCTATGAGTCCGAGCGCCTGCCGCACGCACGGTTCTGGGTGGAGCAGGCTGCCAATGCCGCCGGCTTCCTGCAGACCACCGAGGCCGAGGTCGCCAAGAAACGCGATGCCTTCATCCGGGCGAACCCAGCGGCATCGGCACCTGTTTCGCCGCCCCTGGGACCAGGCCTGCACGAAGGCGGCACCGACGAACGCGCCGGCCGGCTGGCAACGCAGCCGATCCTCGCCGACGGAGTGCGTTTGGACGACATGGTGGGTTCCCGTTTCTTGGTGGCGACCACCCGCGAGCTCTATGCTGCGCTCCCTGCGTCCCTGCGCATGCAGCTGGATGAGAACGACGACGTCGTCGTTCTCTTCGATCCGGCCAAGGTTGGTCAGATCCTTACGGCCGCCGGCGCCAACATCGTCATCGTTCGTCCGGACCGGTACATCCTGGGCCTTGGCGACACCCTCGAGGCCTTCGAACGCCTCATCGGCAGTATCCCGAAAGTCGGCCGCGACGTGCCGGCACACATCTAAATCCACTTCCGCGTCAGATCACAGGAGACCACCATGGCATTCAGCCCGATCACGCACCTGAGGCACTTCGACATCGCGGTGCCCGATTACCAAAAGCAGATTGAGTTCTACAAGAATCACTGGGGACTCACTGAAATGGAGAACGACGGCGGCGTGACCTACTTCGCCGCCGAGGGCTCCCCGGAACAGTATTCGGTCCGGGTGCGCAAGGCTGATGAAAAGCGCCTTGACATGGTCGCATTCGGCGCGGCGGATAAGGCTTCGGTTGACCAGCTCGCCTCGGATCTCATCGCCAAGGGCGTAAAGCTCATTGGCGAACCCGATGATCTCAAGACCCTCGGCGGGGGATATGGCTTCCGCTTCTTCGACCTGGAGGGGCGCACCATCGAGATCTCATCCGACGTCGAGGTGCGCAAGCACCGCAAGATCGAGGAGCGCGAGGCCATTCCGGTTAAGCTCTCCCACGTGGTTCTTAACTCCCCGGAGCCGGAAAAGATGCGTGCCTGGTACGAGCAGCACCTGGGCTTCCGCCTCTCGGACACCCTGAACCACCCGCAGGTCGGCGACCTCTTCTACTTCATGCGCTGCAACGAGCAGCACCACTCCATGGCGATCGCGCGTGGCCCGCACGCCTCGCTGCAGCACGCGTCCTTTGAGCTGCGCGGCATCGACGAGTACATGCGCGGCACCGGAAAGCTGCTGCGCTCGGGCCACCAGAAGCTCTGGGGTCCTGGCCGCCACCGTGCCGGGGACAACACCTTCACCTACTTCCTGGATCCCAACGGCAACACCATGGAATACACCACCGAGTTGGACACGGTCGAGGAAGACAGCTGGCATCCGAGCATCTTCGATGTGCGCGAACCCGAGACCTCCGACCAATGGGGCACCGGCGGGGACATGGACGACTTCATTACCAAGGAGATGTTTAACAGCAAGGACAAGGGCCTGTACGTCGCCCCGCCGGTCTAACGGCTACTAACGGGGGTCGAATACCGGCTTCAAGGAAGGACGACTGATGGACGAATTCAGGCTGGGCACCTTTGAGGACGCAGGGGAGCAGTTCCCCGGGGCTGTCTTCGGCGACGCCGTGGTTGACCTGCGCGCCGTGCTGCCGGGCATCACCCGCATCGGGGACCTGTTCGCCGACTGGGACGCAAACCTTGAGGTGATCGGGTCCGTTGACCCGGCAGCGGCAGGTGCCCGCCCGCTCGAGGGGCTTAATGTGCTGCCACCGGTCCAGCCGGTGGGCACCATCATTGCTGCCGGGGCGAACTACCGCGAACACGTCCTGCAGATGAGCGTCGCCCACAAGCTCGGTGCGGAAGGCGCCGACCCGGGGCAACTGGCAGCCGATGCCGCGACCCAAATCGATGAGCGCGGCCGCTCCGGCGACCCCTACATCTGGACCGGGATCCCCTCGGCGGTCTGCGGCGCCTACGACGACGTGCAATTGCCGGATGTCGGCGGCAACGTCGACTGGGAACTCGAGCTTGGTGTGGTCATCGGCCGTAAGGCGCACCGGGTATCGGCCGAGGACGCCTTCGTTTACGTCGCCGGGTACACGATTGTCAATGATGTCACTGCGCGGACCCTCGTCCCGCGCAACGATATTGCCATGATGGGCACCGACTGGTTCCGGGCGAAGAACCAGCCGACGTTCTTCCCCACCGGCCCCTACGTGGTGCCGAAGCGGTTCGTACCGGACCCGGCGAAGCTGCGGATTCGATTGAGTCTCAACGGCAAAGTGATGCAGGATGCCCTGGCAGATGACCTGCTGTTCGACATCCCGAGCCTGATCGCCTACGCCTCCTCCGTCGCCGTACTGATGCCCGGGGACGTCCTGATCACCGGTTCGCCCGCAGGCAACGGTTCGCATTGGGGCCGATTCCTCCAGGATGGCGACGTGATGGAGGCGGAAATCTCGGGTCTGGGCGTCCAGCGCTCGACGGTCCGTGGGCCTTCCGGGCAGTTGCCTCCCTGGTACGTCGATCGCCCGGTCGCGGTGGCCGCGGCCGGCGGGGCCGCCTCGTGAGCCTGCGTCAAAGCCACTTCGTCCCGCCGGTGTCCTTTCTGCTGGCAGACGAGCTGGGATTCCTGAGGTCCGTGGAAGTAGTGCCCACCCGGACCACCTCGAGCGCCGAGCAACTGCGGGCCCTGCTTGCCGGGGAGCAGGACCTGGTGGTCACGGCGATTGACAACCTGTTCGAATGGACCCGTGCCGGGGCCGACCTGCGCCTGGTGGCCCAGGTCGAGGCGACCACTCCGCTGAGCATCCATGCAAGCGGTGACGTGGAATCCATTGCGGATCTGGCCGGGTGCCGGTTCGCGGTGGACGCCCCCGACAACGGGTTCGCGCTCATCGCCAAGCGCCTGTTACGGGATGCCGGCGTCGAGGTCCACTACGTGGTGGTGGGTGGCGTGCGCGAACGCCTGGAAGCACTGCTCTGCGGTCAAGTGGACGCGACCCTGCTCGGGCCGCCCTTCGACCAACTGGCCGAACGGGCCGGGCTGCGGCGGGTGATGGATGTCAACGCCCTGCTGCCGGACCTGCCGGGCCAGGGCTTGGTGGTCCGTGCCGAGGTTCTCGAATCCACGGAGCTGGCACTCTACCTCGGCGCCCTGGTACGCGGGGTGGAGGCCGGAGCGTCGATGGCAGATGCGCAGGGCATCGAGTTGCTTGAACGGGGCGCTTACCAAGCCGCCGCCGCAAGCGCCTGGGGCTCACGGGCCCGCACGCTTGCCGTGGATCACCGCGGACTGGAACTGCTGACAGAAATCCGTCAAAGCCTGGACATGCTTCCGCCGGATGTAGCCCTGGAGGAGCTTTGCGATGGCGGGGCACTCCTGAGGGCAACTGGGTCCGCCCCGGGCCGAAACTGATGTTCATCCCTACGGAGTTGACCCTTGCAACTTCGTTTTCCCAATGCGATACTGTACGTATCGTATGTACGACTTAGAGGAGCAACCATGAAACTGGGACGTATCGCAGTGCCCACGCCCGACGGCGAACAGATCCGACTTGTCGCGGCCCAGCCGGAGCAGGGCCGGGTCATTGACCTGGCCCGCGCCTATGCCCTGACGCTTCAGCGCAAGGCTGCCGAGCCGGACCGGGCTCGTGCCCTCGCTCTGGCAGTCCTTCCCGGAAGCCTGGCCGCCGGAATCGGCGGCGGCTCCATCTTCCTGGACGCCGCACACGATGCGCTCGCCGCGGCTGACGACGCTGCGCTGGCCATCGACGAGGTCTCGTGGCGCGCCGCCGTAGACTCACCGGTCATCCGCGACGGGCTCACCTTCGAACAGCACATCCAGAACTTCCACCGCATCGTCGCCAAAGCCCAGCCGGCACGCTCCATCTACGAGCGGCCGGGGTATTTCAAGGGCACCACGGCCATGTCCTACGGCCACAACCAGGAACTGCCCTACCCGGACTTCACGGAGGCCCTCGACTGGGAACTCGAGATCGGGTACGTCGTGGGCAAGTCCGGCAGCGACCTCACCCCGGACACGGCGCTGGATCATCTCTTCGGCCTCACCGTCTTCAACGACTTCAGCGCACGCGATATCCAAGGCGCGGAGATGGCGATCGGCATGGGTCCGCAGAAGTGCAAGGACTTCGGCTACGGCATCGGGCCCTGGGTTACCACGATGGACGAGATTGACTCCATCGAGGGCCTGCGCGGCCAGGTCCGCGTCAACGGCGAGGTGCTCTCGGACACGAAGGTCGAGGACTTCGTTTACACCCCGGCCGAGCTGCTGGCCTACGTCTCGATCTCCGACCGCCTGCAACCGGGCGACCTTATCGGTTCGGGCACCATGGGCTTCGGCGCCGGTGTTGAGATCGGCAAATTCCTGAAACCAGGCGACGTCATTGAGCTGGAACTGGAGGGCGTCGGCACGCTGCGCACTCCGATCTCCACCGGACGCCAAAAAGCGCCATGGTGGCCCGAACCCCGCACCTACCCGCACGAAGAATGGGTGGCGTGATGACCCGGCCGCCGGTTCGCCGGATCGTCACCGGGCACGACGACCAGGGCCGTGCCATCATCCTCTCGGACGGGGCCGCACCCAACCACTGGTCCTCAGACATGATTCCCGGATTCGGTGCCACAGTTCCGTGGCGGACCGCTGCCGGAGCTATCGACCATGTCACCGATGCCGACCCAGCCACGGCGGACGCCGAGATCCCTAGCTTTCCCGCCGTCGGCGAGACGATTCTGCGAGTTGCCGACTTCCCGCCGGACTCCGTCTACCCGGATGAGGCGGGCTCGGTGATCTTCAGTGAGCTCGACGGGCATGACGAGGCCGATGCGGGGGCCGAGCATAGCGGATCCAGGCACTTCTGGTTCCACCGCACCGACTCGCTGGACTATGCCGTCGTGCTTGACGGCGAGATCACCCTGCTCGTCGACGAAGGTGAGGCTACCATGCGCGCCGGCGACGTGGCGGTGCAACGCGCCACCAGCCACGCGTGGTCCAACCGCACCAACACTACGGCCCGGGTGCTGTTCGTGTTGATCGGAACCGAGCCCGTGACTGCGGCCCAGATCGCCGAGCAGCGCAAACTGGCCTCCCAGCCCTTGGAGACCGCATGATCACCGACACACGTGCCGCTGACGGAGAGGTGATCTGGCAACCCGAACCGGAGGGCAGCGCGGCGACAGGCGTCGGGCAGTTTACTGCCTTCCTTACCCGTCAGGGCATCGACATCGGTACGGGCTACGACGAGCTCTGGCAGTGGTCGGTGGACGAGCCGGAGCAGTTCTGGGAGCTCTTTGCGAGATTTGCAGGAGTCCAGTTCGGCGGCGTCCCTGGGCCTGTCTGCACCACCGATGCCATGCCGGACACGCGCTGGTTTCCGGGACGCACGCTCAATTTCGCCCGGCAGCTGCTGCAGGGCCACGAGGGCACCGCACTGATCGGCATCGCCGAGGACGGGAGGCGCGAAGAAATCAGCTGGAATGCGCTGCGGCGCGAGGTGGGCTCCCTGGCTGCGTACCTCCGGGCCCGCGGCGTGGGCCACGGGGACCGGGTTGTGGCGATCCTTCCCAACGTTGCCGAGGCCGTCGTCGGGCTGCTCGCGGCCGCCTCGATCGGTGCCGTCTGGTCAGTCTGCGCCCCGGAATTCGGCCCGGGCGCCATCGTTTCGCGGTTCGCCCAGCTCGGTCCCAAAGTCGTCATCGCTGCGCCGGGCTACATGCTCAGGGGGAAGGACCGGGACCGCAGAGCTGAGCTGGAGGAAATTTTCGACCACCTCCCCACCCTCGAACACGTGATCTGGGTGGGGCGGCATACTGCTGTCCCGAGTGTTCCGACCCGGGCCCCGGCCGTGAACTGGGAGCAGGCGGTGGCCGAACCGGTGGAGCTCGCCTTTGCCGACGTCGAATTCAGCCACCCCCTCTGGGTCCTGTTCTCCTCGGGGACGACGGGCATCCCCAAGGGCATCGTGCACGGGCACGGTGGAGCGCTGCTTGAGGAAATGAAAATGCTCCTCATGCACTCCGACCTGCGTCCAGGGGACCGATATCTCAACGTCGCCTCGACGAGCTGGGTGCTGTGGAACTCGCTCGTCTCCGCTTTGGGCGTGGGGGCGACCGCCGTGCTCGTCGATGGAAACCCCACTTTCCCGTCGATCGACCGGGTGTGGCAGGTAGCCGCCGCGGAGCGGGTGGCGGTGCTCGGTGTGGGCGCCGGATTTGTGCATTCCTGCGCGAAGACCGATCTTGTGCCGATGCGCGACCATGACCTGGATGTCCTGAAATCCCTTCAGGTCACCGGTTCGCCGCTCTCGGCCGACGGTTATCGCTGGGTCTACGGCAATGTGGGTGACATCTGGTTGAGCTCGATGAGTGGCGGCACCGACATCGCCTCTATCTTTGTGGGCGGATCGCCCACATTGCCGGTGCATGTTGGCTACATCCAGGCTCCGGCCCTCGGGGTGCGCGTGGAGTCGTGGGATGAAGCCGGCAATCCCACGCGGGGCAAGGGCGAACTGGTGGTGACCAAGCCGATGCCGTCGATGCCGTTGTGCTTCTGGGGCGACGACGGCAGCCGGTACCACGAGAGTTATTTCGCCACGTACCCGGGGGTCTGGCGGCACGGTGACTACATCGAGTTTACGCACCGGGGGATCCTCATTCATGGCCGTTCCGACTCGACCCTCAACCGCAATGGGCTGCGGCTCGGTTCGGCAGATATCTATGCCGTGGTCGAAGCACTGCCCGAGGTGGCGGAGGCCCTGGTCGTCGGCGCGGAACTGGGTACGGAATATTACATGCCCCTGTTCGTCCGACTGGCCGAGGGTGCCAGACCGGACGTGGCCGAAGAAGCGATCATCAGATCGATCCGTGAGAACCTCTCCGTCCGATACCTGCCGGACGAGATTGTCGTCATGCCCGGGATCCCGCATACCCGTACCGGAAAGAAGCTGGAGGTTCCCATCAAGCGGCTTCTGCAGGGGGCGCGCCTAGAGTCTGTATCGGATCTCGGGTCGGTAGATGATCCCGAGCTGCTGAAAGAATATGCGCGGTTTGCCCTTGCGCGGCAGACCGTGTCCCCCTAATCGACACCGCTGCCTGCACATGGCCTCGCCACCGACGAGGTTGACCTCGGCTTATGCGCAGCGGACCTGCAGGCGCCGGCCGAGTTTCCGGAAGGGGGCGTGCATTTGCGTGATGTTGAGTTCGGTCCAGGGTGACGGGGGCTGGCCAAGCCGGTGTGCTGGGTAGTTGGCGATGCCGGCCGGGCACCGGCCTACAACTGGTTCTTTGAGCCGAGGGCTGCCACGATGGCCAGGGTCTTGCCGAGTTCGCCGCGTTCGTGGCCTGCTTCGAGATCTGTGAGAAATTTTCGAGAGACGCCGCGGCCTCGGCGAAAAACAGTTGCGGTCCCGAAGCAAATCTCCGATCTTGGTCGCGTCGATGCGTTAGCCGGTTAATCGTCAGGTGGGTCGTCCAGGCTGGGGAAGTCGATGCCGTCCATTTCCGCAAGCCGGCGGCCGATGCCATCGGCGGCGTGCAGGAGGGGTTCGGGGCAGTGGCTCACTGGCCTAAATTCGTGGTGTGTCACGACTGTTCAAGTCGACGTTGCCAGGTAAGTGCATGACCGGGTGCGTCCTGCTGGCTGTTTCGGCAGTTCAAGGGGCACGCCGGCGGTACGTGTCTGCCGCCGGACATGTGTGGGCATCATTAGGAATCCAGAGCCCAAAAAGATATGCCATGAAAAGGGAACTGCACCCCCAAGGTCAGACTCGAATTGGGAGTCCGGCTTTTGGAAGTGCAGTTCCCTTGTGGCCCACCCAGCATCGGAAATGTAGTGATGGCAAACGCATCGCTGCGCTGGTCGATCCAGGCTAGTGGAAGGGGCTTGCGAGCTGTTCCTCGGCGTGCTGTTCGCGGCGTAGGGCCGTTCCCGCGAGGTACGGGGCGCCTAGTTCGTGGATGGGGGTCTTGGCTGTTTCTCGGGAATAGAACACGCATACCGCGGCGATGAGCATGCAGACTGTCGCGAAGACGGCCACGGGTACCCAGCCAGTAACACCGGGCGCCAGCAACATGCCGGCAATCATCGGGGCGAAACCGGCCAGGACCAAACCGAGTTGATTACCCATCGCCATGCCGGTGTAGCGCACGGGAGCGGCGAACTGCTCGGCGAAGAACGAGGGCCAGATGCCGTTGAAGCCGGAGTACAGCACCGTCATGTTCAGGAACGCGGCCAGGAACACGAGGAAGATGTTCCCCGAGGACAGGGCCACGAAGTACAAGAAGATCGTGATGGAGCAGCCGATCGCGGCGGTCAGCAGCAGCGGACGCCGACCGATCCGGTCCGACAGCTTCGCGGCGAGCGGCATGGCGAACATGGACAGGCCGATCGCGACGGCATTGACAGTCAGGATGGACGCCCGGTCGAAGCCTGCCGTGGAGGTGGCGTAGGCCAGGCCGAAGACGGTGAAGACGGTCTGCATCACGGACATGATGGACATGCCCACCACGCGCAACACATCCGGTGCCTGGAATTTGAGGACTTCCTTGACCGGCATCGGGGCAACCTGCTGGTGCTCCTGGGCCTCTTCGAATACCGGAGTTTCGTCCAGGCGGGTTCGAACCCAGTAGGCGATCGCGAGAACCAGGATGGAGAGCCAGAACGGGATGCGCCAACCCCAACTCATCATGGCGTCCTGCGGCATAGCGGTGACCGGAATGAAGACAAGCGTGGCCAGGACCATCCCGGAGGCGTAGCCGGTCATCACGAAACTGGTGAAGAAGCCGCGCTTTCCTTCCGGTGAATGCTCCAGGGTGAGAGTGGAGGCGCCGGCAGATTCGGCTCCCGCGGAGAAGCCCTGGGCTAGCCGTCCGGCAACAAGCAGGATCGGGGCCCACACGCCAACCTGCTCGTAGGTGGGCAGGCACCCGATGCCGAGTGAGGCCAAGCCCATGATGCCCAGGGTGAGCAGAAGGATCTTCTTGCGGCCCAGTTTGTCGCCGAAGTGGCCCATGACCAGCCCGCCGACCGGCCGCGCCACGTAGGCGACGCCAAATGTTGCCAGGGCTGCGATGAGGCCGATGGCCGGGTCGTCGGACGGAAAGAACAGGTGCGGGAAGACCAGGGCGGCCGCGGTCCCGTAGATGAAGAAGTCGTAGTATTCCAGCGTGCTCCCCAGAAAGGAGGCCAGTGCGGCCTTCCCCGGAGTCTTGCCCGGGGCCAGGCTCGTGGCGGTTGCAGTGTCCATGTGTATCTCCTAAGACGTCGTTGTCTGAGTGGAAGCCGGCGCGGGAGCCTGGAGGTGGAAGTCCACCGAGAGGATCTGCTGGCTGTTGGGGAATGAATATGCCTTGAGCGGTTCGTGCAGCGGGTGCGTGTTGTACACCGCGATGTCCTCTACGCTTTCGAAGTCCGCCACGATGGCGTAGTCGAAGGAACGCTCGGCATTGAGCACATCCGGGCCATGGGTCAGGTTGAGCATGCCGGGGATGTTGCCGGTCATTCTGTCGAGTCCATCGATCCAGGTCTGCTTGTCGGCGGGCGGGAAATCGGGTTTGAACTTGAACAGGACAGTGTGGCGGATCATGACCGGGCTCCGGCCAGTTCGGCGGCTGGCCCATGAGCGGCTCCGGTCACATAGGCTGGATCGTGCCCGGCGATGGTGCGCCCGGCGAGGTAGCCCATGGTCATGATCGGGCCAAGCGTTGCTCCGGCGCCGGGGTACCCGGCGGCATAAGCGTTTTCCGTCGCGTTGCCGGCGGCGTAAAGGCCCTCGATTGGCTGGTTGTCCACGTCCAGGACGCGGGCGCGCCCGTCGGTGGCGATTCCGCCGTTGGTTCCGAACGCGCCGTTAACCACCTCCATGGCGTAGAACGGCCCGGCCAGCAACGGCGCCAGGGATGGGTTCGGGTACGGGTTTTCGTCGTCGCCCCAGTACTTGTCGTACGCGCTTTCGCCGCGACCAAAGTCCGGATCCACACCCCTGACGGCGAACTCGTTGAACCTGGACACCGACATGGTGAGGTTTTCCGCGGGAACGTTGATCTTCGCGGCGAGCTCTTCAAGGGTCGCCGCCTCGATGAGATAGCCGGGTGTGGGCTGACCGGCGCGGTGAGCCAGGATGCCGTAGCGCTCCAGATAGGCGTGGTCGATGATCACGTGGGCCGGGGTATTCAGGGTCTCGTTCCCGGCGGAGTCCCAGGAGTGCAGGGAGCGGGCGAGGTCGTTATAGTTCTGGGATTCGTTGGCGAAGCGACGGCCGTGCCGGTTCACCATGAGGGATCCCGGGCCTTGGCGCTCGAAGCGGAGGAGGGTGCCCACGGGCTGCCCGTCGCGCACGTCTCCGGTGATGGACATCGGGGCCCACCAGGCTTCACGGGTGCCGCGGGTCTGGCCCCCTATTCGCTGGGACATCCGCAGCCCGTCACCGGTGTTCGAGGGCGGCGAGCACATGGTGTACAGCCGCGACGCCAGCATAGAGTCGGCCAGTTCTTTGTCCCATTCGAAGCCGCCGGTGGCCAGCACCACGCCGTCGTTCGCCTGGAAGACATCGCCGGATTCGAGTTCGATGCCCGTCACCCGGTTGCCGTCGGTGCGCAGCCGGTGCCCGCGGGCGCCGATGACGAGGGCTGCGCCGTCGCGGACCAGGCTCGCCAGGAGCATGGACACGAGGGCCTGGCCCTTTGCGACGAGCCCATCAGCCTGGCGCTGGTTGAGGTCGTCCCAGGGGAATTTGGTGAAGGCGCCCCAGTTTTCGTATTCCTGCATGGTGAACGGCGCGCGGCCATCGGTGCGGACGTGCGCGGTGAGGGCGCCGAGCGCCACCTTGGAGTTGAATGGCTCGGGCTCGACCGTGCGGCCGCCCTCCACAGCGCCGGGCAGGTCCTGGCGGTAGTCGGGGAAGTTGTCCAGGCAGATGAAGCGCAGGCCACATTCCGCTTCCACGAAGCGGAGCATCTGGTCCCCGTAATCCAGGGCGGCGTCCAGGAGCTCCTCGCGTCCGCGTCCGCGGGCCACGGCCCGGACGTACGCGGCAGCCGCTTCCTTCGAATCGGTGAAGCCGGCTTTACGCGCGTGGTGGTTGTCGGCGACCCAGAGCATGCCACCGGAGACGGCCGAGGTACCGCCCAGCAGGGCACTTTTCTCTAGGACGACGACGGACTTGCCGGCACGGGCTGCGGTGGCCGCCGCTGTGAGGGCACCGGCGCCGGAGCCGACGACGACGACGTCGTAGCGGTCCGACGCGGTTCCATTGACGAATTTCATGGTGTGGCCTTTCAGGAAACATGGCAGTAAAGGTGCGGCTGGCGGGCAGTCTCCCCGTGGAACGGGGTTCGGCGAAGACTTCAGACGGCGGTGTAGCCGCCGTCGATCACGAGCTCCGAGCCGGTGGTGAAACGGGATTCATCGGAGGCCAGGTACAGGACGCCGTAAGCTATCTCATCGGGCTCGCCCTGGCGGGGAAGCGGGTTTGAGCCGACGAGCTGCTTGTAATAGGCCTCCGGGCCGATGTCGGACTGCTCGGCGGAGCGGCGGCTCATGCGGGTGTTCATGGACCCGGGGTGGATGGAATTGACCCGGATGCCGTGGCTTCCGTAAGCCGCCGCATCGGATTTACTCAGCAGCCGGACGGCGCCCTTGGTGGCATGGTAGAGCGGGACGTTCCTGCCGCCCGTGATGCCGTGGATGGACGAGAAGTTGATGATGCTACCAGCACCTTTCTCGATCATGCCGGGGACCACGTGCTTGGTCATCAGCCAGACGCCCTTGACGTTGACGTTGAAGATGGTGTCGAAATCGGAGACGGAGGCGGTGTGGGAGGCGCCGGCCGGACCGATAATGCCTGCCGCGTTGACCAGGACGTCCGGTGCGCCGAGTTCGTCCGTCACCCGCCGGATCGCGTCTGCGACGCTGTCCTCGCTGGTGACGTCGACGTCGTACTGGCTGATGTTTTCGTGGGCGGCGGCGGACCGAATGCCCGCAACGTCCAGGCTGGCGACCTTCGCGCCATGCTCGGCGAGCAGGGCGGCGGTGGCGCTTCCCAAATCTCCGCGGCCACCGGTGACGACGACGGTCTTCCCGGCCACGCGGCTTTGTGTGGGGTTCATGTGGTACTCCTCGTACTCCTGCAGCATCGTCGCTGCGTCTAAGTCAGAGTGGCAGGGGAGTTGTGACGGCAACCACACGTTTGCCGATGAACGGCAAAATGATCTTTCAGTGACTTTGGCGGAGGGTTCCCTTGAGCTCGCCGCGCCAGCCCAGGGCCCGTGAGATGCCCCGCGCGGCAGCCATCAGGACGGGGACCCGGGCCGCCGCGTTCTCCTCGTTGCGCGGCACCACGACGCTGAGGGCTGCGCGGATGGTGTTCTCGGGCCCGAAGACGGGGACGGCGATGCCGCTGGACTCGGGCACGATCACGCCGGGCATGTCGGCGAAGCCGCGCTGCCTGATCTGGGCCAGGTGGCGGCGCAGCAGGGCGGGATCGGTCAGGGTGGTTTCGGTGTATTTCGTCAGGGGGCGGGCCAGGATGGTGTCCTGGTAAGCGGCGGGGGAGTGCGCGAGCAGGACCAGCCCGGACGACGTCGCGTGGACAGGGAGGCGGCCGGCAACCTTGGTGATGTCCACGATTGTCTTGTCGGAGCCCAGCCGCTCGATGTATAGAACCTCGTCCGAATCGAGGATGCCCAGGGTGGTGGAGTGCTGCACCACAGCCTGGACGTCCTCCATGAAGGGCAGGGCGGCCTCCCGCAGCCCCCGCATCTTGGACCCGCGGGAAGCGAGCTCCCACATCCGGGTGCCGATATGGACGTCACCGCCGGGCTCGCGTTCGAGGAGCCGTTCGAGCAGCAGATCGTTGACCAGCCGGTACGTCGTCGTCACCGGAAGCCCGGTCCGGCGCCCCAGTTCGGCGACGCTCATGGAGGTGCGGCCGTCGTCGAACGCGCTCACGATCTTAACGAAACGGCCGATGATCGACTCGCCCGATGCGGAATTCGCCATTGAACCTCCTCAGGATTCCCGCTCAATGGTAATCGTCCTCGCGGTGATCCGCGTCACCGGCTCTACTGGGGATCTATCATTCCAACCCGGCTGCCGCAGCGACGCGGGCGGTCGACTGAACGGAGCAAAAATCATGAGCAAACCCGTCCTTTGTGATGTCCTCGTCATCGGGTCCGGTGTGGCCGGAATGGCCGCCGCGTTGAAAGCCGCCTCGCAAGGCCTGAACGTGATCGTCGCCGAAAAGGAGCGGTACTTCGGCGGCACGACGGCGATTTCCGCCGGCTGGGCCTGGGTTCCCGGCAACAAGCAGGGCGTGGAACAGGGAGATACCAGGGAGGAAGCCGAGGCCTACCTGAGGAACCTGGCCCCGGAGACGTTCAACGAGGCCGGCGTCCGTGACTTCCTGGACACCGTGCCGGAAGCCATCTCCTTCTTCGAGAACGAGACCGAGGTAAAGTTCACGTACCCCGAAAAATCCCCGGACTACAAGATGGACCTGCCCGGCGCGAAACTCTCGGGCCGCGCAATCCTGCCGCAGGACGTCGACGCACGGGTGCTGGGGGACAAACGGCTCCTGATGCAGCCCTACATGAGCTCCTATACGGTCTTTGGCTACATGCCGCAGGTAGGTCCGGATATCAACGAGTTCTTCCATGTGAACCAGTCGGTCAAGTCGTTTGTCTACGTCGCCAAGAAGCTGCTGCGCACCTGGGCGGACGCGGCCCGCTACCGGCGCCCGGTCCTGCGTTCCAACGGCAACGCGCTGATGACCCGCATGGTGAAGAGCGCCGACGACCTGGGCGTGCGCCTCTGGAACTCCGCACCCGCACTCTCCCTGACGCGGGACGACGCCGGAACCGTCACCGGCGCCGTCCTCGGGGGAGAGCACGCCGTTGCCGTTGAGGCACGCCTGGGCGTCATCCTTGCCGCCGGCGGCTTTTCCGGGCACGAGGAACTGCGGAAGCAATACTTCCCGCACGACGCCGACGGCAACGACCACTTCACGCCCACCGTGGGTCACGGCGGTGACGCCGCCACCTTGGCGATCAGCGCCGGCGGCCACCTCGACAACTCCGTGTTCAGCGTAGGGTCTTGGGCGCCGGTAACGGTCTTCAAATACCTCAATGGCAAAGAGCGCCTCTTCCCCCACCTGCGGGCCATAGGCCTGCCGGGCCTGATCGCCGTCGACCGCCACGGCAAGCGCTTCGGGAACGAAGCCCTGAGCTATCACGACTTCGGCGGCGCCATGATTGAGCACAACAAGGACGAGAACAAGACGTTCGGGTATGTGATCGGCGACGCGAAGACAATGCACAAGTACGGGATTGGCTACGCTAAGCCCTGGCCGATGCCCCGAGGCTACTTCTACGAGACCGGCTACCTGGTCAAGGGGAACAGCCTGGAGGAACTGGCCGCCAAGCTCGACATCGACGCCGCAGGGCTCAAGGAGACAGTGGCCGAGTTCAACCCGGACGCGGAACGCGGAGAGGACCCGGCGTTCGGCCGCGGCTCCACCCTCTACAACCATTTCCGCGGCGACATGGAGCACAAGCCGAACCCCAACCTCGCCCCGGTCGGCAAGGGCCCCTACTACGCCGCAAAGATCCAGATGGGCGATCTGGGTACCTTCGCCGGGATCGGCGTTAACGAACGCTCCGAAGTCACCACCGAAGAGGGAACCGCCATTCCCGGTCTCATCGCCGTCGGCGCGGCAGCCGTCAGCGTCTTCGGGGGCGGCTACCCGGGCTACGGTTCCCACATCGGCCCCGCCCTGGTATTCGGCTACCGGGCCGGACGCGACATCACCAAACTTGCAGCCGACCGTGGCGTACCGCGCGTGGCCGGTGTCTGAGACCCTACCGGTCCCGACAAGTCGCCCAGCCGAAGATTCAAAGGAGTAAGGAAAGAGGATGCTCAAGGGAAAATCCGCGGTCGTGACGGGTGGGGCTTCCGGAATCGGGGAAGCCATAGCCTGCAAACTTGCGGAAGCAGGTGCTGCGGTCACCATCGGCGATATCGGGAGCAGCGTTCCGAGAATCGTCGATGAAATATTGGCCCGCGGGGGCAGCGCCGAATTCATTCGCACGGATGTCACCGATGAATCTTCGGTGCGCGGCCTGATGGAAGGGGCAGCGCGCACCTTTGGAGGCTTGGACATCCTGGTAGCCAACGCCGGGATTCCCGAGGTCAAGGCACCGCTCCACGAGCTCGACATGTTGGATTGGCAACGTGTCATCGACGTAGACCTCACGGGTGTTGCCATCTGCAACAAATGGGCCGTCGCAACGATCCTGGCATGCCGCAGGAAAGACGCGGATCCCCGGACCGCGTCGGTATCAACATGGCCTCGATCCTGGCCCACGTGGGCCAGGCGAACAGCAACGCGTACTCTGCGGCGAAGGCCGCCGTAGCGAACTTCACCCGGTCCGCTGCGCTGACCTACGCCCGGGAGGGAATCCGCTTCAATGCGGTGTCACCGGGTTATGTGGACACGCCGCTGCTGGCGCAACTCCCCGAGGAGACACGCTCGCAGATGATTTCCAAGCAACCCATCGGACGACTGCTTCGACCGGAGGAGATCGCGAATGTCGTTCTGTTCCTGGCCAGTGATAGCTCCTCTGCACTGACGGGATCCGTTATCAACGCTGACGGCGGCTACACGTCCATCTGAAATCCAATCGGTCGGTTCCTCCGACGAGCGCGCAGGAAACAGGCCCTTCGTGCCGGGGTCCCCTCCTGGGTGATGTCGACCATGCCGGTTGCTGTTCTTTTCTCCATGAGATGGTGGAAAAGGAGGTACCCGCCGTGATGGTCGTCGATTTCCAGCATGAGGCAGCCCCCTAGTGCTGTGCTTATTCGGGCCGGTGCCGTCCCAAAAGCCGGCTCTTTCTGCCGGGGCGAAATCGCCAGAAACTACTGTTCCGCACGGAGGGCCATTAGGCGGCCCGGCTGTAGACCGAATCGGGCAATAAAGGCGGGTGTGCACAATGCGCACACCTGGGGCTTCGGATCGGGTCGTACTAGTGCCGGACTGTGCCGGATTGCGGAGGTTCTCTGGAGAGTGGCGGATTTTCAACGGCTGGAACCCGGTTCGAGTCCCACCTCGGGCACAGTGTTTCCCCTGTTCAGGGGCTTTTGAGCCTCTGAGTGTGCACAAATTGCACACTCTCGCGTTCGCTCTGATGTTTCCGGTGTGTGCGTCCCGGGCGGCCTATTCGGTTGTGGGGGAGAGGCTAGCAACGGCGGGTCGGGCACGTCATGTGGGGTCGTTGCTGGGCGTTCATCCTCATTCGTCCCCTCCGTTGGGTTTTCTCGTTCACCACTTCATGGTGGCCAGGGCCGCATTCAACGTGACTTGCTGAGTGTTTTTGGATCGGCCTACGGTTGCGGCCGGTCGAAAAAGTTTCCGGTCTGATACCCCTGTTCATGCAGAAATGCCGGGGGAACGACACGACTCGGTAGCCGCGGCCGGCTCCGAGGGCGAGGCGTAGGAAACTTTGCGGCAATAGTCCGCTGCCACACACCTCATTTTTGTAACACCGCTCACCACAGAACCCGCCTGGCCTGCAGATCCGCCCATAAACCGGGCGCGCCCGGGCCTGACGGGCCGTGGCCGGGGCGGATCGAGCGCGTACCGCCAGACCGCCCACGCATGGTCCCGGTGCCAGCGGGTCAGCTCGACCAGCTCGTCCGGGATCCGCCCCTTCAGGGCCCGGTCGCCGGCCCGGTAAGACTCAGCGAATGCTTCGTGACGGCCTTGCGCTCACCCATCGTCGCTCCACCCCCCCAAGGATCTCCGCGCCAGAGCTTCCCGGACCTTTCTCCATGAGGCAACGTATCCGCCTCCGCGGACCTTTCCCATAAGTCAACGCGGATCCTTGACCTTTCGTCTCGGCCGCAAATAGCATGAATCCACTATCGCCGATCCGGTGCGATGTGGGGCGTATGGGGTGTCGGTGAATCGCAATATTGTCGGCGGGTTGTATGGCCGCGACGCTGAGTTGGCAGCTATCAATCGGACACTCGAGCGCGTGAGCAAACGAGAAGTTGGTCCGGCGGGGGCGGTGATCATGCTCAGTGGCGCCAGCGGCGCGGGAAAGTCGGCACTTGCCGAGGCCGTGTTGATGGCGGCGGAGCAGCTGGGATATGACTGCGTCCGCACGGCGTGCGAACCCTTTCATGAAGGCATGAGCTATTTCCCGGTGCGGGAGCTCGTACGGCAGATGGCCGACGGTCGATCTGTGGGAGAAGTCGTAGCAGAGCAGTTCGGCGGCGGTTCGTCCGAAGTCGAGATGGCGGCGGTGAGCGAATCCATCTCTGCTGACCCGTCTAGCCGTCGAGAGGCCATCGTTGCCACCTTCACGAATGTGATTATGGGAGCCTATCGCGTAGGTGGCTCCTCCCCGAAGCTGCTGTTCATCGATGACCTCGAACATCTGGACGTCGGCAGCGCCGACGCACTGATCTGCCTGGTCTCGCGCCTGAGCGAAGGACCCGTCGTTATTCTCGGAGCTTTTCGCTCCGACCGGGTGGCGGAACCGGCGCATCCTGTCCGTCCTGTCATAGCTTCGGCGCGACGTATGGAAGGGATCTACCAGAATCACGAGATCCGGGGCTTTGACATAGCGGGCTTCGGGGCGCTTTTGGAGTCATTGCTGGGCGGTCCCACGAACCTGCCGGACGCGGTCACAAAGAAGCTCTACGAAGAGACCGAAGGCAATCCACTCTTTACCCGTGAGCTAATCCGGATGCTCTGCTCACCCGACCCGAGGTCAGGTCGCGTCTCGCTGAGCCGGGTCGACGATGTCTGGTTATTCGACGGTGATATCGGTTCATGGGACATTCCCGACTCCGTGGAAGAGGTCATCGCCTCCCGACTGAACCTGCTCGACGTCGAGGAACGGCACGAACTTGAGCTCGCTGCAGTCGTCGGGCGGCGATTCGCTTTCGCCGTGCTTCACGGACTGATGGAGGCAGGCGAGGACGAACTCCTGCGCGATCTGGAGAAGTTTCTCGACGTCGACTTAATTCGTGAACTCCAGACAAATGACGAGTCCTTTGAGTTCTCCCACGGCAAGATCCGCGACGTGCTATACGCCCAGCTCAGCGGTTTGCGTAAGCGCCGGCTTCACGCTCAGGTTGCAGAGGTCATCTCCAATTTGCGCGCGAGCTCGAACGAGGACTGGGACGCCTTGATCGGAGAGCACCTGTATCTGGCCGCCAAGCATGCGGATGCCTTCCCATATCTTCTCCGGGCGGCACGCAACGCGCAGGCCACGGGTGCGTCGTCTGAGGCGGCCGCGCTATTCGGCAAAGTACTCGAGTCTTCTGACGGAGTCGTGTTTGACGGGGACGACTCACGGGCTTCAATCCAGCTTGAGCTAGTGAATGCATATATAAGTGCGAGCCAGGTTGCGGATGCAGGGCGGCTGCTCGCAAAGCTGACTGGTGCAGAGAATCCCTCCTCAATTCGGGCGGTCGCACTTGGCTTGTTCGGTGATGTGCTGCTTTTCGAGGGGGAAATCGACCAGGCGCTCCAAGCCTACGAAGAGAGTCGACGGCTTGCTGAGGCGCTCGACGACACTCAGGCTCTGTGTGAAGTATTGTGTGATCTGGCCGAACTTCACGGCCGGCAGTACGAGCGGCAAGCGGGTATCGCACCAGACAACGCTGAGAATCACCGGATCCAATACATCGCACACGTCGACAAAGCGTTCGCCATGCGCGCCGACCTCTCTCCCGGCCCTCTGCGGGCTCGGGCACTGAGGAATAAGGCGAAGCTGTCGCGGGTGTCCGGCGATCTCTCGGTCGCGGAGAGCCTCTACCGTCAGGCTATCGACACTGTGGACAGCCGCGTGGCGAGTCACCGATTCCTTATTCCCTATGCGAAGACGCTTCGTCGGGCGGGGAAAGCGAAGGAGGCGCTCGACCACATCGAGCGAGTCATCTCATGGAGCACTCAGGTTGGTTCCGCTCGGTCCCAGGCGATCGGCTGGCAGTACAAGGCGACTTTCCTCATGACTCTCGCGAGAGATGACGAGTCCTTTTCCGAAGCGAATGCGACGGCGGAGCGCGCCCTGCACGGGCATCAGTCAATTGGCTACGCCCAGGGAATTCGCGAGACTCAGATCGTGCTGGGGGAGATCGCGCTGAGAACGGGTGACCGCGAACGCGCGCTTGAGTGGTTCACGTCGGCCGCTGACGCGCGGGACCTTGAGAGCAACGACCTGATGGAGGCTATCGCGCTCGAGCTCGACGCCAACGGAGAGGAAGATCGCGCGGCCCTGGTCCGCGATGCAGTCGAGGCCGAGGCAGCGACCGCATGACGCGGCTCTGGTCGAGGTTCCGATCGACGAGCCTCCCCGCGTTGATTCTTATCGCCGTCATCTTCGTGGTCGGAATGACAATGTGGGCCCTCGGCCCCACCGAAGGTAACAAGTTTTCCGATCTAGGAATCAACCTTGGCGTCGGCGCGGTGCTAGACGATATGAAGTGTGGCGGCGCCCGGTCCTGACGGTGGGACTGGAACCTCGGGTTCAAAGCGATTCGTGGGTTGCCGGTCCGGGTCTTTCCGCACGTAGGCGCGGGGGTGTGGACTGGCAGAGCCACATT
>NZ_JBFTMR010000021.1:0-41690 GCF_056397065.1 Arthrobacter sp. 05N428_2
CCTTCCTCGTCCCGTACGGCTGCACGTAATACTGATGCACCAATTCTCGAATCTCATCGCGGCTAATACCTCGCGGACCAACAGTCATGGCTACTCCTGCTCCTCTTCAATCACTGACTGACTCACAACCAGCCTGACGTAGAGGGTTCTCGCCGGAACTGCGGGAGCGTCCAAGCTTTTCTGGCAGGACTGCCGGAGCAATGGGAATTACTCCGCAGCGCCGACGGTTGGAATCTGAGGCAGCACTGATGCGCCGGAACCCGCCCCGAACTCCCTGAGGGAAACCCATGGCTACAGACATCTCGCGAACCGCCAACCGCGACCCTGCGCAGACCAGGGTTGACCCCGCCACCGCGGCACCGGAAAAGCTGTCCAGGGAGTCCGTCGCCATCATCGCGACCCTGCTGGTGGCCACCTTCGTGGTGATCCTGAACGAGACCATCATGAACGTCGCCTTGCAGCGGCTAATGGTGGATCTGGGGGTCGATGCGCCCACCGTGCAGTGGCTGTCCACCGGCTTCATGCTGACCATGGCCGTGGTGATTCCCACCACCGGCTTCATCCTGCAGCGGCTTTCCACCCGGGCCGTCTTCATGCTGGCCATGGGCCTGTTCTCCGGGGGCACCCTGCTGGCAGCCCTCGCACCGGGTTTTGAAGTCCTGCTGCTGGCCAGAATCGTCCAGGCCGGCGGCACCGCGATCATGCTGCCGCTGCTGATGACCACCATCCTCACCCTGGTCCCCGTCTCACGCCGCGGCGCCGTGATGGGCAACGTGAGCATCGCGATCTCGGTGGCCCCGGCCATGGGCCCGACGGTCTCCGGGCTGATCCTGGAGCACTTCACCTGGCGGTTCATGTTCGTCTTCGTCCTGCCCATCGCCCTGCTGGCCTTCGGCATCGGCGCCAGGTTCCTGCGGAATATCGGCGAGAACGAGAAGACCCGCCTCGACGCACTCTCCGTGATCCTGACCGTCCCGGCCTTTGGAGGCGTCGTCTACGGACTCAGCCAGATCGGCGGCGGCGGGGGAGGCCCCGCCACCCCGGCGCTGGCGGCGCTCGCCGTCGGCGTCGTGGCCCTGCTCGCCTTTGTCCTGCGCCAGCTCAGGCTGCAGAAGTCCGACGCGCCGCTGCTGGACCTGCGCGCCTTCAACTTCCGGATGTTCACGGTGTCCGTGCTGCTGCTCGTGGTCGCGATGATCGCCCTGTTCGGCGCCGTCATCCTGCTGCCCTTGTACCTGCAGGAAATCCGCGGCCTCAAATCGCTGCAAACCGGCCTCGTCCTGCTGCCGGGCGGCCTCGCCATGGGCCTGCTGGGTCCGGTCATCGGCCGGCTCTTCGACAAGGTCGGCCCGCTGCCGCTGACCGTGACCGGATCATCCCTCATGGTGCTTTCGCTCTGGCAGTTGTCCCGGCTGGACGCCCAGACGCCGGTGGGCTGGATTATCGCGCTGCACGTGGCCCTGAGCCTGGGCCTGGCGCTGCTGTTCACGCCGGCCTTCACCACGGGGCTGAACCCGCTGCCGCCGCACCTGTACTCGCACGGATCGGCCATCATGAGCACCCTGCAGCAAGTGGCGGGGGCGGCCGGGACCGCGCTGCTGGTTTCGATCTTCGCGGTGGTCTCGGCCGGCGCCGGAATCGTCGCCGGCATGCACGCGGCGTTCCTGACCGCGGCCGCGATAGCGCTCGCCGCCGTCGTGCTGTCCTTGCTGATGCGGAAGACCGACGGCGCGGCCGGCCACGCAGGCCACTGACCTACGTTCCGGCCGCCCGGGGGCACATTGACACGGACACGCCGCTAACCAGTCCCGCCCGCGTCGAAATCCCTGGCAAAGTGCCCCCGGACGTGGTGCCGGTTGGCTGGCACCTTAGCCGGCGAAGAACTCGCTGAGCTCGGAGATGAGCTTGTCCGGGGCCTTGTTGACACCGTCGTGGCCCATCCCCGGCAGGATCCGGTAGCTGGAGCCGGAGAGTACGTCGTGGATCTGGCCGCAGGCGACGCCGAAGTACGCCGGGCTCTTCTCGCCCACGATGATGAGTGTCTCGAGCGGCAGCTCCAGGAACGGTTCGGCGGGCATGTCGGCGGCGATGATCGCCTTGATTTCGCGGACTCCGGTCTGCATGAGCTCCCGCAACTGCTTGCCCACGGGCGTGCCGGCGGTGAGCTTGTTCGCCAGGGTCAGCATGGATAACGGCATCCGGGACAACGCACTGCCGGTCTCGAGGCCGCGGACCAGCACGGCGAGGGCGCGGTCGTCGTCACCCGCGGCGGTCAGGCGTTCGTATTCGGCGGTCCAGTCGGCCGTGACACTGTGGTTCACCGACACGGCCGGGTCGTACACGGCCAGCCGTTCCACCGGGAGGGTGCGGGCTGCGTGCAACGCCACGGCGCCGCCGAAACTGTGCCCGAAGACGTCGGTGCTGGCGGTGTGCTTCATTACGGCGTCAAGGTCGCGGATATCCACGTCCAGCGTGTAGTCCTCCGGCTGCGGCGACGACGAGCCGCGGCCGCGCCGGTTAAACGTGTGGACCGGCCGGCCCAGGGCGGCGCTGAGCTTCTGCGCGAAGCGGGTGTAGTCGGCGGCCGTCACCATCGAGGCAGCCACGACGACGACGCCGGACCCCGCCGCGGCCAGTTCCGCGCCCGTGCTGAAAAGCTCAAGGGTGCCGCCGTCGGGGGTTTTGATGTTCTCGCGGGTCATGCTCCGAGCCTATCCGAGGCGCCCGGAACCGCACAGCGGGCGGCCGCTAGCTGCCCAGCCGGCCGCCGGAGACCTCGAGGTAGCAGGACCCGCAGAGCGACTCGTACCAGGCGTCCTGCCCGTCGATGGCTACCTGCTCGCCGTCGAATACCACCTGCTCGCCGATCCGGCGGGTGTTGAAGATGGCCTTGCGGCCGCACCGGCAGATGGTCTTGAGCTCCTCGAGGGTGTGCGCAATCTCGAGCAGCCGGAGCGAACCGGGGAACGCGCGCGTGCGGAAGTCGGAACGGATGCCGTAGGCGAGCACGGGCACGTTGTCCAGGACTGCGATCCGGAACAGGTCGTCCACCTGCTGCGGCTCAAGGAACTGGGCCTCATCGACTAACAGGCAGGCCACGGGCGGCGTGTCCACGTGCTGCAGCAGGGCATCGGGGTCATCACCGTGGGCGTGGGCCAGGAACAGCTCCCGGGCGGAGGCTCCGGCGGGAATCAGGAAGTCCACCGAGCGGGTCATCCCCAGCCGGGACACGACGTCGGCGTCGCCCTTCGTGTCGATGTCCGGCTTGGCGAGCAGCACCCTCTGGCCGCGCTCCTCATAATTGAACGCGGCCTGCAGCAGGCCCGTTGATTTGCCGGAGTTCATCGCGCCGTAGCGGAAGTAGAGCTTGGCCAAGGGTGTCCTTTCGACATCGGTCGCCCCCGATTCTAGTGCCAGAAGTCAGCGGCCCAGCCGCAGCCGGCGGCGGACCCCGAGCCGCGCCGGCCTGTCGCCGTCGTCGAGCAGGAACCGTGCAGCAACCAGGGCCAGCCTGCGGTTGCCGGGCCGGATCGGTCCTTCGTGCAGCTGGCCCGGCACCACGGCGAACTCGATCGCCGGGACCGCCGCCGCGAGCTGCTTCCCGGTGTCGGCGAAATAGTCCGGACTCCAGCCGCCGGTGAGCATCAGCGTCGGTGTGGTGACGCGGGCGAAGTCGGCGAGCTCGGCGTCGGCGTCGAGTACGGCGCGCATCTCCGCGACGGCCGTGGGCAGCAGCTCCCGCATCTGTGCGCCCAGGGTGGTCCGGGCCGAGAGAATGCTGAGCATGCGCAGGGCGCCGAGCGGCAACTTTGACACCGGCCCCGCGGTCTCCAGCCCCTGGACCAGCAGGGCCCATGCATGGTCCAGCTCCCCGGCCGCCACCGAGCGTTCCAGCTCCGGGCGCCAGCGGCTGGTGAGGTTCCCGGCCAGGGAGACGGCGGCATCGTAGGTCACTACGCGGCGGATCGGCACGCTGCGGGCGGCCTGCAACGCCACGAACCCGCCGTAGCTGTGCGCGACGACGTCCGTGGAAGCGGTGTGCCGCAGCACGGCGGCCAGGTCGTCCACCTCCGTCGCAGCCGAGTACTCGGGCGGCTGCGGCGAGGACCCGGCCCGGCCGCGGCGGTTGTAGCAGTGCACCGGGCGGCCCAGCAGCCGGCCCAGGGTCCGGGCGAAGGAATGGTACAAGGCATCGGTGACCAGCGTCCCATGCACGACGACGACGCCGCCGGGCGCCGCCGCCGGGCCGGGCTGCTTTCCCGGCGCCGGACGGAACGTGTGTAGCTCGAGGTGCCCCTCGCCGTCGTCGGTCCGAATCGTCCACGTCTCCATAGCTGTGAGTCTATTCCCGGTCTATTCCCGCAACTGCCGGACCGGCGGCGGCAGAATCCCCGGTAAACTTGGGGATTGTGACTTCCCAAAACTCCTCCGCCCCGAATAACGCCGCCGAGCACTCCGACGCCAGCGAGCAGACGCTGGTCCGCATGGAGAAGCGCGCCAAGCTGATCGAACGTGGCATCGAGGCGTACCCGGTGGGGGTTGAGCGCACGCATTCGCTGACCGAAATCCGCGAAAAGTACTCCCACCTCGAGGCCGACGAGACCACCGGCGACATCGTCGGCGTGACCGGCCGGATCGTCTTCATCCGCAACACCGGCAAGCTGTGCTTCGCGACCCTCCAGGAGGGCGGCCCGGACGGCAAAGCCGTGCGGCTGCAGGTCATGCTCAGCCTGGCCAATATCGGTGAGGAAGCGCTCGCGGACTGGAAGTCGCTTGTTGACCTGGGCGACCATGTCTTCATCAAGGGCGAGGTCATCTCCTCCCGCCGCGGCGAACTCTCCGTGATGGCCGAGTCCTGGGCCATGGCCTCCAAGGCGCTGCGGCCGCTGCCCGTGCTGCACGCCGAGCTCAACGAGGAAACCCGGGTCCGCCAGCGCTACGTGGATCTGATCGTCCGCGACGAGGCCCGCGAAATGGTCTACACCCGCGCCGCGATCACCCGTTCCATCCGCGAGACCCTGCACCGCCAGGGCTACGTCGAGGTGGAAACCCCGATGCTGCAGCTGGTGCACGGCGGTGCCACGGCCCGTCCCTTCGAGACGCACATGAACGCCTTCGACCAGAAGATGACGCTGCGCATCGCCACCGAGCTGTACCTGAAGCGAACCGTGGTGGGCGGGATCGACCGGGTCTACGACATGGGCCGCGTCTTCCGCAACGAGGGCGTCGACTCGACACACAGCCCCGAATTCACCACCCTGGAGAGCTACGAGGCCTGGGCGGACCAGTTCGTCATGGCGGACAGGATCAAGGAGATCATCCTCGACGCCGCCGACGCAGCCGGTGTGGGCCGCGTGCTGCAGACCGAAGCCGGTGAAATCAACCTCGACGGCGACTGGGCCTGGATGGCCGTGTACCCGGGCCTCTCCGACTTCGTGGGCCAGGAAATCACTCCGGAAACCCCTGCCTCGGAGCTGCTGGCCCTCGCCGCCAAGCATGAGGTCAAGGTCGACGCCGGCTGGGACGCCGAAAAGCTGGTGGTGGAACTCTTCGGTGAACTGGTCGAACCGACACTGCTCAACCCCACCTTTGTCTACGACTACCCGCCCTCCGCGCAGCCGCTGGCACGCCAGCACCGCGAGGACGACCGGCTGATCGAGGCGTGGGACCTGATTATCGGCGGAATGGAGCGCGGCACCGCGTTCTCCGAACTGATCGACCCGGTCATCCAGCGCGAACGCCTCACCGAACAGTCCCGCCGGTCGGCCGCCGGCGACGTCGAAGCCATGCAGCTCGACGAAGACTTCCTCCGCGCCCTCGAATACGGGGCCCCGCCGATGGGCGGCATCGGGTTGGGCATTGACCGGCTCGTCATGCTCTTCACCGGCGCCGGTATTCGCGAAACCATCCTCTTCCCCTTGCTGAAGCCCGAAGGACACTGATCATGGATTACATTGCCGTCCTACTGCCGTCCGTCGTGGTCGGACTCATCTTCTGGTTCGCCATGAAGGCGATCTTCAATGCCGACAAATCCGAGCGCCAGGCCGAAGCGCGCGCGCAGGCGGACGCGGCAGCCCGCGGCCAGGAGCAGAACCCGGGTCCGGGGAACGGGCATTAGCCCGAACAACGCTAATAGCGGGCTATTCTTTCCTGTGAATTGACTTGGAAGGGGCTTTACGCTTTGACTCGCAGCCGTAATAGGATGGATACTTTCTATAGATACATCCTGCTTTTCTAAATTCTCATCCATTTGAAAAGAGAACCTTTATGGCACAGAAAGTCAAAATCATCCTCGTGGATGATCTGGATGGGGGATCCGCGGACGAAACTGTCCGATTTGGCCTGGACGGCGTCAGTTATGAAATTGACCTGTCATCCGGCAATGCGTCGGAACTCCGCTCGGCGCTAGAGCGGTACGTCGCCCACGCACGCAAGACATCAAGCGGCCGGGCCACCCGGACTAAAGTTTCGACCGGCCGCAATCAGGACTCGGCACAGATCCGTCAATGGGCCCGGGACAACGGCTACGCGGTAAACAGCCGCGGCCGTATCCAGGCTGAAATCCAGGAAGCCTACCAAAAGGCGAATTCCTAGTTTCGCCGCCCTGAAGCGTGACAGCCGGATGCGCTGTTAGACAATGCCCCCGCCTCTCCGGCGGGGGCATTGTCATACCCCGGTGCGGGCGCGGTGCGGGGGCGCCGCGCAGCCGGATTCGGTCCGGTTTGAACGGGAACGACACGTTTCATTCCGGTCGGGGCGCACCAGAGCCGGGACGGGGCGGGCCAGAGCCGGAACGGGGCGGCCCCTGGCCTGGCCGCCGGACGGCGCTGCCGGGGCCCGCCGAACGGAGCCTGCCGCGGGCTCGGTTTCCCCCATGGCGAACAAGCCACAAATCTGGAACTCCGCCACGTAGCATCAAAGTACGTCGTAGCTAGGAGTGTGGCGAAATGTTTGAGCGATTTACGGACCGTGCCCGTCGCGTAGTTGTGCTTGCCCAAGAAGAGGCACGCATGCTGAACCACAATTACATCGGTACCGAGCACATCCTCTTGGGTCTGATCCATGAGGGTGAAGGTGTTGCCGCCAAGGCCCTCGAGTCCTTGAGCATCTCGCTCGACGGCGTCCGCGAGCAGGTGCAGGAGATTATCGGCCAGGGCCAGCAGGCCCCGTCCGGCCACATCCCCTTCACCCCGCGTGCCAAGAAGGTGCTGGAGCTCTCGCTGCGCGAAGCCCTGCAGCTGGGACATAACTACATCGGCACCGAGCACATCCTGCTCGGTCTCATCCGCGAGGGTGAAGGTGTGGCAGCCCAGGTGCTGGTGAAGCTGGGAGCGGACCTGAACCGGGTCCGCCAGCAGGTCATCCAGCTGCTCTCCGGCTACCAGGGCAAGGAATCTTCCGGCGCAGGCGTTGGCCCCGGCCAGGCCGAAGGCACCCCGGCCGGCTCGGTCGTCCTCGACCAGTTCGGCCGGAACCTGACCCAGGCCGCGCGGGAAAACAAGCTGGACCCGGTGATCGGGCGCGAGCAGGAAATGGAACGCGTCATGCAGGTCCTTTCCCGCCGCACCAAGAACAACCCGGTGCTGATCGGCGAGCCCGGCGTCGGCAAGACCGCCGTCGTGGAGGGCCTGGCCCAGGCGATCGTCCGCGGAGACGTGCCGGAGACCATCAAGGACAAGCAGCTGTACACCCTGGACCTCGGGTCCCTGGTGGCCGGTTCCCGCTACCGCGGTGACTTCGAAGAGCGGCTGAAAAAGGTCCTCAAGGAGATCCGCACCCGCGGCGACATCATCCTCTTCATCGACGAGATCCACACCCTGGTGGGTGCCGGCGCTGCCGAAGGTGCGATCGATGCGGCCTCGATCCTGAAGCCCATGCTCGCCCGCGGCGAGCTCCAGACCATCGGTGCCACCACGCTGGACGAGTACCGCAAGCACATCGAGAAGGATGCCGCCCTGGAGCGCCGGTTCCAGCCGATCCAGGTCAAGGAACCTTCGGTCGCCGACGCGATCGAGATCCTCAAGGGCCTGCGTGACCGCTACGAAGCGCACCACCGCGTCACCATCACCGACGGCGCCCTCGCCTCGGCGGCCAGCCTCTCCGAACGCTACATCTCGGACCGTTTCCTGCCGGACAAGGCGATTGACCTGATTGACGAAGCCGGTGCCCGGCTGCGCATCCGGCGCATGACCGCCCCGCCGGAGCTCAAAATCCTGGACGAGAAGATCTCGGCCATGAAGCTGGAGAAGGAATCCGCGATCGACGCGCAGGACTTCGAAGGTGCCGCCTCGCTGCGCGACAAGGAGCAGAAGCTCATTGCCGAGCGCGCCGAGAAGGAACGCCAGTGGAAGACCGGCGGCATGGACGACATCTCCGAGGTGGATGAGGATCTCATCGCCGAGGTGTTGGCGAACTCCACCGGCATTCCGGTCTTCAAGCTGACCGAGGAGGAGTCCTCGCGCCTGCTGAAGATGGAAGACGAGCTGCACAAGCGTGTGGTCGGCCAGGACGAGGCCATCAAGGCCCTGTCCCAGGCGATCCGCCGCACCCGTGCCGGCCTGAAGGACCCGAAGCGCCCGGGCGGTTCGTTCATCTTCGCCGGCCCCACCGGCGTCGGCAAGACCGAACTGGCCAAGGCCCTCGCGGAGTTCCTGTTCGGCGAGGAAGACGCGCTGATCACGCTGGACATGTCCGAGTACTCAGAGAAGCACACCGTCTCGCGGCTCTTCGGTGCCCCTCCGGGTTACGTGGGCTACGAGGAGGGCGGCCAGCTGACCGAGAAGGTCCGGCGTCGTCCGTTCTCCGTGGTCCTGTTCGATGAAGTGGAAAAGGCCCACGCGGACCTCTTCAACTCGCTGCTGCAGATCCTGGAAGACGGCCGCCTGACCGACTCCCAGGGCCGGGTGGTGGACTTCAAGAACACGGTGATCATCATGACCACCAACCTCGGTACCCGGGACATCTCCAAGAGCGTAGCGACGGGCTTCCAGTCCGGCACGGACACGCAGACCGGCTACAACCGGATGCGCGCCCGGGTCACGGAGGAGCTGAAGCAGCACTTCCGCCCCGAGTTCCTGAACCGCGTCGACGACGTGGTGGTCTTCCCGCAGCTGACCCAGGACGAGATCATCGAGATCGTGGACCTGTTCGTCAACCGCCTGGAGAAGCGCCTCAAGGACAAGGACATGGGCATCGAGCTCACGCCCGCGGCCAAGGTGCTGCTGGCCACCCGCGGCTACGACCCCGCGATGGGTGCCCGGCCGCTGCGCCGCACCATCCAGCGCGAGATCGAGGACCAGCTCTCCGAAAAGATCCTGTTCGGTGAGCTGCACTCCGGCGACATCGTGGTGGTGGACGTGGAAGGCGAAGGCGACGCTGCGAAGTTCACCTTCGCCGGGAACGCCAAGCCCCGCATTCCGGAAATCGCGCCGAGCGTCTAGGCGCCTGCCGCTAGAACGCCGAAAATACAAAGGCGCCGGCCGCTTCCCTCAAGGAGGCGGCCGGCGCCTTTGTCGTGCGGGTACGACGGCGGATCAGGCAGTAACTGTGATCCACTCGCCGTCGACCGCCGCGGTGAGCCTGCCCAGGGGCGTCCGGGCCGGACCGTTGAGCACGCTGCCGTCGGATCCCTTGAACGAGGAACCGTGGCACGGGCAGGTGAAGTCCGCGCCGGACGGCGCCACCGGGCAGCCGGCGTGCGTGCAGGCGGCGTCATACGCCAGGACCGTCTTGTCGTCCGGCCGGAAGATGACCACCGCTTTGCCGTTGACCGTCCCGGTCGCGGTAGAGCCAACCTTAACGTCCGTGAGCTTGCCGACCCTGACCGCGGTGCCGGCCGGAACAGAGGGTCCGGCTGCGGCAGTCGAAGCCGGGGACTCGATCGGGGCAACGGAGCAGGCCGAGAGGCCCAGTGCGCCGCAACCCATGGCGCCGGCGCCGAGCAGGAGGGAACGTCGGGGCAGGGACTTTTCAGGGTTCATGCATCCATCATGCCAACCGTCCCTGATAGTCCGCTGCGACTCCGGAGCACGGCTTTTTCTGAAAGCAGTGTTTCACTCAGAGTGAACGGGGTGTGATCCGGCCCACTGGAGGTGTTGAATCGGGGGATGGCTTCCACCGACACGCAGACCCTGGGCGAACACCCCGACACCCCGTTCCACGATCTGGACCATTATCTGGCCATCCCGCGGGTGAGCGGGCTGGCGCTGAGCCCAGACGGCGGCAGGCTTGTCACCACCGTGGCCACGCTCAACGACAAGGGCACCGAGTACAGCACCGCGCTGTGGGAACTGGACCCCGAGGGGAAGAAGCAGGCCCGGCGGATCACCCGCAGTGCCAAGGGCGAAGCCGGGGCCGTGTTCGCGGCGGACGGCAGCCTGTACTTCACCTCGGCGCGGCCGGACCCCGAAAGCCCGGATGCCGATCCGGTCAACGCGCTCTGGGTTCTACCGCCCGACGGCGGTGAGGCCCGCGTGGCGCTTTCCCGCGCCGGCGGCGTTGGCGGCCTGCTGGCCGCGAAGGACGCCGATGCCTTGTTCGTTTCGGCCTCCGTGCTCGCGGGCTCCACTGACGAGGACAACGACGAGGAACGCCGCAAGGCGCGCCAGGACAACAAAGTCGCCGCGATCCTGCACAGCGGCTACCCGGTGCGCTATTGGGACGCCGACCTGGGGCCCGCGCAGCCGCGGCTGTTCGCCGTCGAGCCCGGTGCTGAACCGGAACCGGGCAAGCCGGTGACCGTCGACGCCGTCCCGCCGGTCAGGCTGCGCAACCTGACCCCCGACGCCGGTAACGGGCTCCGCGAGGCCGAAACTGTCGTCAGCCCGGACGGGAAGACCCTATACAGCAGCTTCACCCGGCCCCTGGCGAACGCCGACTCCCGGACCGTGCTGGTGGCCGTCGACGTCGCCGCCGGCACCCGCCGGGTCCTGCTCGACACCGAGGGCATGAGCTATTTCCCCGGCCCGGTCAGTCCCGACGGCCGCACCCTCGCGGTGCTGAGCGAGTCCGATACGACGCCCGAGCAGGCGCCCCGGATCGGTCTGCATCTGCTGGATGTCTCGGCCGACGGCGGGGCCGCGCTGACGCCGCTCGCACCTGGCTGGGACCGCTGGCCGCGGCCCGCCGCCTGGCTGCCGGACGGATCGGCCCTGCTCGTGACAGCGGACGAGGACGGGGCGTCGCCGGTGTTCCGGGTTGGCGTGCCCGGCACTGCGGGCGCGGAGGCCGGTCCGGTCCGGCTGACCGCAGACTCGGCTGCGTACACCGACGTCGCCGTCGCCCCGGACGGCCGCAGCGCCTACGCGCTCCGCAGCTCCTACGAGTTCCCCGCGGAAGCGGTGCGGATCGACCTGTCCAGCGGCGGGGTCACCCGGCTGCCGGCTCCTGCCGAGCGCCCCGCCTACCGCGGCGTGCTCGAGCGGGTGGAGACGGCGTCGGTCGGCGGCGAGCGGGTCCCCGGCTACCTGGCCCTGCCGGAGGGCGCCTCGGCCGGCAACCCGGCCCCGCTGCTGCTCTGGATCCACGGCGGCCCGCTGGGCTCCTGGAACGCCTGGACCTGGCGCTGGAACCCGTGGCTGCTGGTGGCCCGCGGCTATGCCGTGCTGCTCCCGGACCCGGCCCTGTCCACCGGCTACGGCCAGAACCACATCCAGCGAGGCTGGGGCGAGTGGGGCAACGCCCCCTTCCAGGACCTGATGGCGATCACCGACGTCGTCGTCCGCCGGCCGGACATCGACGAGACGCGCACAGCGGCGATGGGCGGTTCCTTCGGCGGCTACATGGCGAACTGGGTGGCCGGCCACACGGACCGGTTCAAGGCGATCGTCACGCACGCGAGCCTTTGGGCCCTGGACCAGTTCGGCCCGACCACTGACGCCGCGCAGTACTGGCTCAAGGAAATGACGGCCGAGATGGCCGCGGCGAACTCCCCGCACCGGCACGTGGAGAACATCCGCACGCCCATGCTGGTCATCCACGGCGACAAGGACTACCGGGTGCCGATCGGGGAGGGGCTCCGGCTCTGGTACGAGCTGCTCTCCAAGTCCCAGCTGGCCGCCGACGAGAACGGCGAGACCGACCACCGGTTCCTCTACTTCCCGGACGAGAACCACTGGATCCTGCAGCCGCAGCACGCCAAGGTCTGGTACGGCGTCGTCGAGCACTTCCTCGCCAAGAACCTGCTGGACAAGGATCTCCCGGTCCCGGACGAGCTGGGCCTCTGATCCCGCCCGGCGCCCCTCCCAACTAGCTCGCAGTAGTTGTCGTTTTGAGCCCTCAAAACGACAACAGGTGCGAGTCAGTTGGGTCCCGGTCCGGGCCGTTACAGGGCCGCGCCGTAGGATTGGGCTGTGACTGAGACGATCCGCATCCGCCCTGCCCGCACCAGCGACGTCGGTGCCATCAAGACCCTGGTGGCGCCCCTGGCCGAGCAGCGGATCCTGATGGCCAAGGAAACCGTCGCGTACTACGAAAGCCTCCAGGAGTTCCGGATCGCCGAGGACGGCAACGGGGAGGTGGTCGGCTGCGGGGCGCTGCACGTGATGTGGGAGGACCTGGCCGAGGTGCGCACCCTGGCCACCGCGGATGCCTGGCGCGGCAAGGGCGTGGGGCACCAACTGGTGGAGCGGCTGCTGGAAGACGCGACGGCGCTGGGCATCTCCCGCGTCTTTTGCCTGACCTTCGAGGTGGACTTCTTCCGTAAACACGGCTTCGAGGTGATGGCGGACCAGACCGCGGTGGACCCGGTGGTGTACTCCGAGCTCCTGCGCTCGCATGATGAAGGCGTCGCGGAATTCCTGGACCTCGCCCGGGTCAAGCCCAATACCCTGGGCAACACCCGGATGATCCGGGCCCTGTAACCCGGAGCCTACCGCTGGCCGGGCCCCGGTAGTAGGGTCTAAGCAAGCAGCCAGGACACCATCCAGGGAGCACAGCCATGAAGAAACTCATCAACGATCCCAGGGCCGTGGTCGACGAGTCAGTGGAAGGGTTCGGGCTTGCACACGCCGACCTTGTGACCGTCCACCCGGACCCCAAATTCATCGTCCGCAAGGACGCCCCGGTGGCAGGCAAGGTTGGACTCGTCTCCGGCGGCGGCAGCGGCCACGAACCCCTGCACGGCGGCTACGTCGGGATGGGCATGCTCGACGCCGCGGTGCCCGGCGCAGTGTTCACCTCGCCCACCCCGGACCAGATCCTGCCGGCGACCCTCGCGGTGAACACCGGCGCCGGCGTCGTGCACATCGTGAAGAACTACACCGGCGACGTGCTGAACTTCGAGACCGCCGCCGAGCTGGCCCAGGCCGAGGGGGTGGAGGTCCGCACGGTGCTCGTCAACGACGACGTCGCCGTCCAGGACTCGCTCTACACGGCGGGCCGCCGCGGCGTGGCGGGAACCGTCCTGGTCGAAAAGATCGCGGGCGCGGCCGCCGAGCGCGGCGACAGCCTCGACGCCGTCGCGGCCATCGGCGACCGCGTCAACCAGAACGTCCGCAGCATGGGCGTTGCCCTGACCGCCTGCACCGTCCCGCACGCCGGCGTGCCGAGCTTTGAGCTCGAGGACAACGAGATCGAGATCGGCATCGGCATTCACGGCGAGCCCGGCCGGCACAAGATCCCGATGGAACCCGCCGACGGGATCACGGACCGGCTGCTGGACCCCGTCGTCAGCGACCTCGGCCTCGCCTCCGGGGACAAGGTCCTGCTGTTCGTCAACGGCATGGGCGGCACGCCGCAGAGCGAGCTGTACATCGTGTACCGCCGGGCCGCGCAGCGGCTCGCGGACCAGGGGGTCACCGTGGCGCGCTCGCTGGTGGGCAACTACATCACCTCCCTCGAGATGCAGGGCTGCTCCATCACCGTCCTGCGCCTGGACGACGAAATGACCGGGCTCTGGGACGCGCCCGTCCACACGCCGGCCCTCCGCTGGGGCGTCTGAACGTGGGGCTGGGCGTCGACTGGGCGGTGCGGTGGCTGACGCTGTCCGCGGAGGCCATGGCCGAGCACCGGGTTGAGCTCATCGACCTGGACCGGCCGATCGGGGACTCCGACCACGGCGAGAACATGGACCGCGGCTTCAAGGCCGTGATGGACAAGCTCACCGAAACCCCGCCGGAAACAGCGGGCGCGGCGCTGAAGCTCACCGCCATGACCCTGATGTCGAAGGTGGGCGGCGCCGCCGGGCCTTTGTACGGAACAGCCTTCCTGCGTGCCGCGACGGCGCTCGGAGAGGTCAGCGACATCGACGCCGCCACCCTGGCCACCGCCCTGCAGGCAGCCCGCGACGGCATCGTGGCGCGCGGCAAGGCCGAATCCGGGGACAAGACGATGGTGGACGCCTGGACCCCCGCCGTTGACGCCGCCGCCGCCGCTGCAGGCGACGGCGATGTCAGCAAGGTCTTGACCGCCGCCGCCGAGGCGGCCGAGGCCGGCGCGGTGTCCACCGATCCGATGCTCGCCCGCAAGGGCCGCGCAAGCTACCTGGGGGAGCGCAGCATCGGCCACCGCGACCCGGGAGCGGTCTCCAGCGCCCTGATCCTGCGTGCCGCCGCGGTGGCCGCCGAATGACAGTCGGGCTCGTCGTCGTCTCGCACAGCGAAAAGATCGCCGACGGCGCCGTTGAACTCGCCGCGCAAATGGCACCCGACGTCGTGATCATCGCCGCCGGCGGCACCGACGACGGCAGGATCGGAACCAGCCTGGAGAAGGTGATGGCCGCGCTGGAACGGGCGGCCGGGGGAAACGGCGTCGTCGTGCTGACCGATCTTGGGTCCGCCGTGATGACCGCGGAGTCCGCAATGGAATTTGCCGCCGCTCCGGAGTCCATCCAACTGGCCGACGCCCCGCTGATCGAAGGGCTCGTCGCCGCTGCGGTTTCCGCCCAGACGGGGGCCGACGCCGGGACCGTGAAGGAAGCGGCCGAAGCCGTGTACCGGCCCCCGGCCCACCCGCACGGACCCGAACACGAGCACCGGCAGCCGCCGGACGCTACTGGCGACTTCGAACTCGTCAACCAGGCAGGCATGCACGCCCGGCCGGCCGCGAAGATTGCCGGCGGCCTGGCCGGAATGGAAGTGGACGTCACCATCAACGGCGTCGACGGGGCCTCCATGACCGAGCTCATGATGCTCGGCGCCGGCAAAGGGACTGTGCTGCACATCGAAGCCAGCGGCCCGGACGCGGCCAAGGCCCTGGACTACCTCGGCAGCCTGGTCAAGGCCGGCTTCGGGGAGCCCTAAGCGGCTCAGCCCGGAAGCCGCAGCCCGGCCGGGTCCAGTTCGGCCAGGCCGTCGCTGAGCAACCCGGCGACGGCGCGTTCCAGCTGCTCCGGCGCCGAGTTCAACCGGTGCAGCGCCGCGAGCGGGACGCCGATCCCGGCGGCCTCGAATCCCAGGTCAGCCGGTGCGCGCTCGAGAAATTCGCGGGCCACCGGCGACTCGGCCGCCCGCAGGACTGCCATCACGGCTCCGCGCACCTGCCGGTCCGTCCCGTGCCAGGCCTGCCCCTTGGGCGTGTAGGTCGGAGGAGGTTCGCCGGCGGCAAGCCACGCGCACGCGCCGCGGACGGGACAGTCGCCGCACTTCGGCGCCCGGGCCGTGCAGACGAGGGCCCCCAACTCCATCACGGCGGCGTTCCAGCGCACCGAGGCGGCGCCGTCGTTGGGCAGCAACTGCGCCGCCAGCCGCATCTCGCCGGCCGTCAGGGCGGGCGCCGGCAGCGCGGCACCGGCGATGAGCCGGGCGTGGACCCTGCGGATGTTGGTGTCCACCACCGTCTCCCGGCGGCCGAAGGCAAAGGCGGCGACGGCGGCCGCCGTGTAGCTGCCGACGCCGGGGAGTTCGAGCAGTTCGGGGTAGTTGCCGGGAACCTGGCCGTTGTGCTGGTTGACGATCGCCGCCGCGGCAGCGTGCAGCCGGAGCGCCCGCCGCGGATAGCCCAGCCTGCCCCAGGACCGGACCGCCTCGCCGGCGGGTTCCCTGGCCAGGTCAGCCGGGGCAGGCCAGCGCCGCAGCCAGTCCAACCACACGGGCAGCACCCGCACCACCGGGGTCTGCTGCAGCATGACTTCGCTGACCAGCACGCCCCAGGCGGAGCAGTCGGCGGCGCGCCACGGCAGGTCGCGGGCGGTTTCATCGAACCAGGAGTCCAGGGCAGTTTGCAGTTCGGCGAGCGGGACCGCCGCAACGGCCGGGAGGGCGGGGGAATCGGCTAAGGCTTTGATCGAATCAGCCTAATAGAGATCAGGAGCATAGTCCGGCCCGCGGCGTGGTGGGACTGCATATCCCGCCGTGTTCTCTAGCCTAGAAGGATGGTCAGGCAAGGCAAATCAGGAACGCACGGCTCGGGACAGCGGCCGTCCGCCAAGGCGAGGACCACGGGAAGACCGGCCCGGAAACCCGTCAACCCGGTTTATCGACGCCGCCGGCTCTTCGTCGGCGCCATCCTGCTGTTGGTGCTCGCCCTCGCCGTGGGCGGCTTCGCCGCAATCTCCGCCGCAATCAACGGCGCCGGCCCGGCGGCCACGGGCAGCGAAACCCCGCAGCAGGAACTGCCGGGCAGCACCCCGGCCCCCAGCCAGTCCGCGAGCCCCTCGGCGAGCCCCTCGGCCTCGGCCGCCGACTCGCCGAGCCCGACCACGGGCTGCGACGACAAGCTCCTGACCGTCGCGGCCGCCACCGACAAGGCCGCCTACGCCGCGGGGGAGAATCCGCTGCTAACCCTCAAGGTCACCAACGGGAACCGGGTGCCGTGCGAAGTCAACCTCGGGACCTCGCAGATGGAGTACATGGTCACGAGCGGCACGGACCGGATCTTCTCGTCCGTGGACTGCCAGTCGGAAAGCAGCGACCTGGTGAAGACGATTCCCCCCGGCCAGAGCGAGACGGCGAACTTTCCGTGGGACCGCAACCGTACGGTGCAGGGATGCGCCCCGATCGCGGCCAAGCCTGCCGTAGGGACCTACGTCTTCACCGCCCGGCTGGGAAGCAAGACGAGCCCCAAGGCGATCTTCCAGCTCGGCTGACCCCCGTCCATTTGCACCATCGATTGCTCCACAGGTGCCCTTTAGCGGGCCCAAAAGGGCCGTTACGGAGCAACCGACGGGGAAGCCGGCCGGGCCTTAGAGGAACCGGTCCAGCAGGCTGGCCTCGGCCATCCGGCTCAGGCCTTCGCGGACGGTCCGGGCCCGCTGGTCGCCGATGCCGTCCACGGTCATCAGGTCATCGATGGTGGCCGCCATCAGGAACTGCAACCCGCCAAAGTGGTCCACCAGGCGGTCCGCAACGGCCTTCGGCACGGCCTTGAGACCCGAGAGCAGGCGGTAGCCGCGCGGCTGGACGACGGCGTCAAGGTTCGCCTCGCCGCCGGCAAAGCCGACGATGCCCGCGATCTTGCCCAAATCGATAAGCTCGGTCGGCCCGAGGTTCACGAGGGCCTTGACGGCCTTATCGATGTCCGCGGCGCTGGCACTGGGCCCGGAGTAGTCACGGATGATCACGTCGCTGCCCGGTCCGCGGCCCACCGTAAGTTCGTCCAGCTGGAGTGAGAGCAGGCGGCCGTCCTCGCCCAGTTCCAGCACATACTGGGAGATTTCCTCCGAGATGCGCCGGACCATCTCCTGGCGTTGCAGCGTCACGGCCACATCCCGCACGGTCACCATGGCCTCGATCTCCAGGGCGGACAGCGAACTGGTCACCTGGTCCAGGCGCGAACGGTACCGCTCCAGGGTGGCGAGGGCCTGGTTGGCGCGGGCCAGGACCTTCTCCGAACCTTCCAGGGTGTGGCGCAGGCCGTTGACGTATAGCGCGATGATCTGCATGGACTGGCTCACGGAAATGACCGGCACGCCGGTCTGGATCGCGACGCGTTCCGCGGTCCGGTGCCGGGTGCCGGTCTCCTGGGTGTCGATGCTGGAATCGGGGACCAGCTGCACGCCGGCGCGCAGGATGTTGCTCGCATCCTTGTCACAGACAATCGCACCGTCCATCTTGGCCAGTTCCCGCAAACGTGTGGGGGAGAAGTCGATCCCGATTTCGAAGCCGCCCGAGCAGATGGATTCGATGGTCCGGTCGATGCCCAGCACGATCAGGGCGCCGGTGCGTCCGCGGAGGATGCGCTCCAGCCCGTCCCGCAGCGCGGTCCCCGGTGCCACCCTGGCCAGCGTCGCCTTAAGTGCATCTTCGGGGCTCCGAGCCATGGGTTTTCCCTTCAAAGGTGCAGGCCGCTGCCCGCAAGTACGCCGGTTTTCATCGATCGCCGGCAAGAACAAAAGTGCCCGGTTTCCCGTAAGCACCATCATAGGGGCACGGGCGGCCGGTTTCCGCACAGTCAAGGGTCAAAGTGGCCCATTCCAAACCGCCGGGCGGCACCTCTCAAGCGGCAACTCGCGGCCTCCCTCAAACTGCATTTTGAGCCGCAGCACCGGCGCCAACCCGGCCGCGTCGCTGCCTGCGATAAACTTGGAGCCTTGGGTGTACCGCGGGCTCTCCGCGCCGTGACCCGTCCAAAGCCGCAGCGAAAGTAGCACCGTGTCTCAAGAAGTCCACAGCCCCGCCCGAGTCCACAAGATTCACCAGCAGGCTGCCCGACGCCGGACCTTCGCAGTCATCTCCCACCCCGACGCCGGCAAGTCCACGCTCACCGAGGCCCTCGCCCTGCACGCCAAGGTGATCGGCACCGCCGGCGCGTCCAGCGGCAAGGCCAACCGCAAGGAAACCGTCTCGGACTGGATGCAGATGGAAAAGGACCGCGGCATCTCGATCAGCTCCGCGGCGCTGCAGTTCTCCTACCGGGACACGGTCATCAACCTGCTGGACACCCCCGGCCACGCGGACTTCTCCGAGGACACCTACCGCGTCCTGGCCGCCGTCGACTGCGCCGTGATGCTCGTGGATGCCGCCAAGGGCCTGGAAACCCAGACCATGAAGCTCTTCGAGGTCTGCAAGCAGCGGAACCTGCCCATCATCACCGTGATCAACAAGTGGGACCGGCCCGGCCTGGACGCCCTGGCCCTGATGGATGAGATCACCGAACGCACCGGCCTGCAGCCCATGCCCCTGACCTGGGCGGTGGGCATCTCCGGTGACTTCCGCGGCGTCTGGGACCTGCGCAATGACCGCTTCGCCCAGTTCAAGCGCAACAACGCGGGCGCCAACATCGCCCTCACCGAGTACTTCACGCCGGAGCAGGCTGCCGCGAGCCAGGGCGCGGACTGGTCCAACGCCGTGGACGAGGCCGGACTCGTGATCGAATCCAACCTCACGTTTGACGTCGACGCCTTCCACGCCGGCAAGGCGACGCCGATCCTGTTCAGCTCCGCCGCGCTGAACTTCGGCGTGAAGGAAATCCTCGATGCGCTCGTGGACTTCGCGCCGCCCGCCGCCCCGCGGCCCGACGTCGACGGCGCCGCACGCCCCGTTGACGCCCCGTTTGCCGGGTTCGTTTTCAAGGTCCAGGCCGGCATGAACAAGGCCCACCGTGACCATGTGGCGTTCATCCGGGTGTGTTCCGGCGTCTTCGAACGCGGCATGGTGGTCACGCAGGGCCGGACCGGGAAGTCCTTCGCCACGAAGTACGCCCAACAGGTGTTCGGCCGCGAACGCGAGGTGATCGACGAAGCCTTCCCGGGCGACGTCGTGGGCCTCGTAAACGCCTCCTCGCTCCGCGTCGGGGACAGCCTGTTCCTGGAACAGCCGGTGGAGTTCCCCGCCATCCCGCTGTTCGCCCCCGAACACTTCCAGGTGGCCCGCTCCAAGGACCCCAGCCGGTTCAAGCAGTTCCGCCGCGGCATCGAACAGCTCGAACACGAGGGTGTCATCCAGGTGCTCCGCTCCGACATCCGCGGCGATCAGGCTCCCGTGCTGGCCGCCGTCGGCCCGATGCAGTTCGAGGTGGTAGAAGACCGGATGGCGCACGATTTCAGCGCCCCGATGCGGCTTGAGCGGCTGCCCTACTCGCTGGCGCGGATTACGACGGCGGATGCCATGCCCGTGCTGGCGAACGTGCCCGGCGCCGAGGTGCTGCTGCGCTCCGACGGCGAGTACCTGGCCTTGTTCAACGACGTCTGGGCGCTGCGCCGGATCGAGAAGAACCACCCGGATCTGACCCTGGTGCCGATCGGCACCCATAACCCGGCGAAGTAGCCGCCCCGGGCTCCCGGGACGGCCTCCCGGGCCGGCCAAGGGGGCTGGCGGCACGTCGGCGACGTGCCCAAAATTCCCGCCGCGGGGTCTTCCTGAATCCGCTTTCCGCGGTACCATAAGTAACCTTGCTAACTTTGCGGGCGCCTGCCGACCCGGCCGGTAAGGAATGATCCGCCGGATTCGAAGTGCGGACCCGAATGTAGGGAACAAGAAGACCCGTTGACAATAACTGTGGAATCCGGCTTTCTGCTGAGCGGCCGGTACCGGATCGCGTCCCCTATCGGCAGGGGAAGCCAATCGACTGTTTACCGCGCCCACGACGAACYCCTCCAGCGGGAAGTGGCAGTCAAAGTTTTCCGCAATGACGCGGACGACCTTGAACACACCCGCCGGCAGGGCCAGGAAGTGCGGATACTCGCCGGCATGAACCACCACGCCCTGGTGACGCTGCTGGACGCCGGCGCCGACCTGAGTGACCCGGACTGCCGGATCTCCTACCTTGTGATGGAGCTGGTGCGCGGGCGGGACCTGCGGCACCGGGCCGTCCAGGGCCCGCTCTCCGCCGCGCATATGGCCCACATCGGTTACGACCTTGCCGACGGCCTGTCCTACATCCACCACCACGGGATCGTGCACCGGGACATCAAACCGGGCAACATTCTGCTCGTGGACTACAGCAACGAGGACCGCCGGCCTCGGGCCAAGCTGACCGACTTCGGCGTCGCCTCCCTCCTGGGAAACAACCGTTCGGACGACGACGGCACTTCCGGGACCCCGGCCTACCTGAGCCCCGAGCAGGCGGCCGGCGAACCAGCCGGGCCGGCCAGCGACGTCTACTCGCTGGGGCTCGTGCTGCTCGAAGGGCTGACCGGCAGGATGGCTTACCCCGGCGCGCCGGTGCAATCCGCCGTTGCGCGGCTGCTCCACGACCCTCAGATTCCGGAGGAGCTGGCCCCGATGTGGGTGGCGCTGCTGTCCTCCATGCTTTCGCGCGATCCGGCGGACCGGCCGCAGGCCCGGGAAGTCTCCCTCGCCCTGCGTCAGGAAGTCATCAACGGCGCCGGGCGGCACCGGCAGAACCATATGGCCGCGATGAATGACGAGGAAGGCCGGATGCGCGCCGTCGAGCGTTACCGGATCCTGGACACCCCCGAGGACGGTGTCTTCGACCGGATCGCGGCGCTCGCGGCCCGACTGTTTTCTGTTCCGGTTGCGATCGTCAGCGTCGTGGACCATGACCGGATCTGGTTCAAGGCCCACCATGGCACCGATGTCACCCAGATCGGCAGGGATCCCGGGCTTTGCGCCTCGGCGATCCTGCAGGACGGGCCCTGGATCGTTGAGGACGCCGCGAGGGACGTGCGCACGCTTTCCAACCCGCTGGTGGCGGGGGAGTTCGGGCTGCAGTTCTACGCCGGTGTTCCGCTGCGCACCCCGGACGGCTTCAACCTTGGCACGTTCTGCATCCTGGACCGGGAGCCGCGCGAGTTCACCGCGGAGGACACCCGGACGCTCGAGGACCTGGCCGCGATCGTCATGAACGACCTCGAGATGCGGTTGCAGAGCCGCGAGGCGATCGCCAGCTGAGCCCACAGGCCGCCATGGCCCGGTCAACGGTCTGGATCGTTCGTCAGTTCCGCTATGTCGTTGCCCATGCAAGAAATTCGATTCCGCGGTAGAAGAAACTTGCCTGGCCGTTGTAGGGTCGTGCCACGGCACTGAGCGTCCGCGACCTGAATACCGCCTCCGCCGACTACGGTGCCTGAGTATTCGGGTCAACTGGGACAGGAACAGACAATCAGATGCCGGCGAACCCCGTGCCGCTCCCGGACCGCGATGAGGCTGAATCCGACTGGGCAACGGCCCAGGGTGACGGCACCGACCCAGATGTGCCGGTAATCCGACAACAAGCCCAGGCCATCATCGACGCTGTAATGTCCGGATCCGGATCCGAGGGAGCCGCTGCCCGGAAGCAGTTGCGTGCATTCGTGGAAGCACACCCCGGTCAACCGGAAGTTGCCCTCGCTGAACACTTATTGGCGCTCAGAACGCTGCCGGAGAGCGGTCAGCCGGAGAGCTAGGCCTGACGAGGCCGCCGATGATCGGGGCTCTCATCCGCTACCCCGCCGTCGCGTGGCTGTAGGAATCCGTAAGCGGATCGTACGCTAACGCCTGCCGGCGTGCAGCGCGAGCTCCAGTTCAAACCGCGCCTCCGGGTCCTCGAGTGCGTCCCCGAACAATTCCCGCAGCTGGGCCGCCCGGTAGCCCACGGTCTGCGGATGGATGCCCAGCTCGGCGGCCACCGGCGCACGCTGGCCCCAGTGGCGCAGCCAGGAGAGCAGGGTTTCGGCGAGCCGCTCGCGCTGCGCCGGCCTGAGGCCCTCCAGCGGTGCGAGGCGGCGGTTGGCCAGCTCGGTGATGGCGGAAGGCTCGGCGCCGAGGATCACTGCCGCGAGATGTTCGTCCGCCCAGATGGGCGGGTCCTCCGGCCGGTCCCGGAGCGGCATGGCCGATGCCGCCAGCACGGCCAGCCGCAGGGAGTCAGGAACCTTCTCCCAGCCGCCTGCCGGGCCCACGGAGGCGCCGCGGCCCCGCAGCGCCTTCTCCAGGTCTTTCCGCGCGGACTTGGACTTGTGTGCCGGGACCAGCACCACGGCATCGGTCTCGCGTTCAATCACCAGGGTTCCCGGGCCCAGCCGCAATCGCAGCCCCGCGGCGCGGTCCAACGGCAGCGTGACCACCGACATGCGCTGCGGCAGCGACCAGTCCGCCATGGCCGCGCTCTGGCGCAGCGCCGCCTCGTCCGCCTGCCCCAGCAGCAGCAGGTCCAGCAGTTCGGTGCGGCGCCGGTCCACCGCCCCGGCGCGTTCGGATTGCTCGAAGGCGTAGGCCTCGGCGCTGACCGCGGACAGCTCGTCGATGTACGCCAGAATCGATTCGCCCAGATCCACCACCACGTTCTGGCCGAGATGGTGTTCAACCGAGACCTTGGACATCTCGCGGAACGTGACGCGGGCGCCCATCCGGTACGCACTCAGCAGCGCATCCATGCTCCGCCCCTGCCGGAACTCCCCGCTGCCCAGTCCTGCCACGAGCTGACGGCTCTCCACGGAAAGGGCCGGGAGCGTGGTCCCGGGGAGTTGCAGGAAGCGGTCCAGGGCCGTCGCCACGCCGCGCCGGAGTCCCCGCCCGAAGCGGCCCTCGATCGGCCGTGCGTAGGCGGGAACCAACTGTGGCACGGCCTCAATGATGGCCTCCACAATGCCGGGCATCCTGGGCCGGAGCATGTCGCTGACTTCTTTCGGCAGCGCCAGCCACGGCGGGTCATAGGCGGGGTAACCGGGGTTTCCGGTGGGGGATGCGTCCATGGTGGGAATCCAAATACTTGTTGTGTGGAGATAGTTTCCTTGAGTCGATCGTATGCCTTGGGTGAAGAATTATGGCGCCTGTTGACATAGGATTGATGAATGATCCGGCTCCGTAAGCTGGCGCGCGCCGCATCTCTACTGACCACCCCGCTAGCTCCAGAAGACATTCTGTCGCTGTTCAATCCCGTGTTTTCTGCCCGCCAGTTGCGCGGGGTGGTGACCCGGGTGGTCCCCGAAACGGCCGATTCCGCCACCATTTTCTTTCATCCCGGCCGAGGCTGGCAAGCACACCGTGCCGGCCAGTGGGCCCGCATCGGCGTCGAACTCGACGGTGTCCGCCACTGGCGGTCCTATTCGCTCAGCGCGCCCGCCGGCGAGGACCCCGCCATCACCGTGACCGACATGGGTGCCGTCTCCGGCACCTTGGTCCGGACCACCAAGCCCGGCGACGTCCTCTTCCTGGCACCGCCGCAGGGAGACTTCGTCCTGCCGGAGCACCCGCGTCCGCTGCTCATGCTCACCGCCGGCAGCGGCATCACCCCGGTGATGTCGATGATCCGCACGCTGGTCCCGCACCGCCCGGATGCCGACGTCGTCCTCATCCACACGGCGCGGACCCCGGCAGACGCCATCTTCCTCGAAGAACTGGCCGAACTGGCCGACCAGTTCCCGAATTTCAAAGTTACCCACTGGTTCAGCGCCGAACACGGGCGGCTGGACTTCGGCGCCGCCGACGCGCTGGACCGGCTGTGCCCGGACTGGCGTGGCCGCGCCGCCTACGCCTGCGGCCCCGCCGGATTCCTCGACGACGCCGAGACGCTGTGGGCAGCCGAAGCGGCCGACCCCGACGCCTCGGCCGCGAACCTGACCATCGAACGCTTCAGCACCACGCTGGCCGGCGGCGAGGGGCACGACGGCGGACTCGTCACCTTCGAGGCCTCCGACCGTGAAGTCGAAGCAGACGGCGAGACCCCCCTGCTCGACGTCGGCGAGGACGCCGGGGTCTTGATGCCCAGCGGCTGCCGGATGGGTATCTGCCACAGCTGCCTCATCCCGCTGCGCGCCGGCCAGATCCGCGACCTGCGGACGGGTGAAGTGCACGGCGAGCCCGGCCAACTAATCCAGACGTGTGTCTCGGCAGCCGCCGGGCCCGTTAACCTCGACCTCTGAGGAGAACCATCAGATGACCACAGTTGCAGACAAGCCTGATCTCGCCGAGGAAGGCAGCGCCAGCGCCGCCCCCGCCGGGACCTCCGTCCCGGGCGTCAAGAAGCGGCCCGGCGCACTCGCCGAGACGGGGAGCCCCCTGCTCCGGCCGCCTGCGGCGGCACACCTGTCCGACGAACAGGTCGCCGAACTGGGGCGCGAACTCGATGCCGTCCGCGACGAAATCCTCGCCAAACGGGGCGCCTCCGACGCCGCCTACATCCGCCGCATGATCAAAATCCAGCGTGGCCTGGAGATCTCCGGCCGCGCGGCGCTGCTGGTCAGCAAGAATAAGACGGCCTGGGTCGCCGGCACCACCATGCTGAGCCTCGCCAAGATCCTGGAAAACATGGAGCTGGGCCACAACATCCTGCACGGCCAGTGGGACTGGATGCGGGACCCGGACATCCACTCCACCACCTGGGAATGGGACTTCGTCACCCCCGCCCGTGCCTGGCAGCACACCCACAATGACCTGCACCACCGCTGGACCAACGTCGTCGGCAAGGACAACGACATCGGGTACAACCTGCTGCGCATGGACCCCCAGCAGGAATGGACGCCCTTCAACCTGGGCAACCCGCTCTATAACGCACTGCTCGCCCCGGTCTTCGAATGGGGCATCGCGATCTACGATCTTGAACTCCAAGATTTCAAAGAGGGCAAGAAGTCCAAGCAAGCCCTCACCAAGGACCTCAAGGCCCTCGGCCGCAAGGCCCTGAAGCAGTTCACCAAGGACTACGCCGCCACGCCCGCCGTCGCCATGCTCACCGGCTCCGGCAAGCAGGCCCTCTACGGCACCCTTACGGCCAACGCGGTGCGGAACGTCTGGGCCCACGCAGTGATCTTCTGCGGCCACTTCCCGAACGGGGCAGACACCTTCACCGAAGAAATGGTGGACGGTGAGACCCGTGGCGACTGGTACGTGCGCCAGATGATCGGCTCGGCCAACATCTCCGGTTCCAAGTTCATGCACCTGATGACCGGCAACCTCTCGCACCAGATCGAGCACCACCTCTTCCCGGACCTGCCATCCAACCGCTACGCAGAGGTGGCGCCCAAGGTGCAGGATGTCTGCCGGCGGTACGGCCTGCCGTACACCACCGGCCCGATCTGGAAGCAGGTGGGCTCCACTTGGGCCAAGATCTTCCGGCTGGCCCTGCCGCCGAAGAAGGCCTAGGCGCCCGGGCCGGGCGGCCCGGCTTTGACCGCCACTCCGAGCACATGGGCCAGCGGTGGGTTGCCCGGCAGGGGCGAAAAGCCGAAGCGGTCCAGTGACCGTATGGTCAGGCCGGCCCGTACGACGGCGGCCGGAGTGTCTCGGTTCGGGTGGCAACCTCCGGCCAGCCGGCTCCAGAGCGGTGTGAGGAGGTCTTCGGCGACTCCCAGCAAGCGGTGTGTTGAGCGGACGTGCTCGTAGAACAGCAGCAGGCCGCCCGGCCTGAGGACCCGGACGGCTTCGGCCAGGACGGCGGACGGGTCGGCCACGCTGCACAGCACCAGGCTGGAGACCACGGCGTCCACCGAAGCGTCCGCCGCCGGCAACGATTCGCCCGCCCCCTGGAGCACCGTGACCGGCACCGGGGCTGCGGCTGCGGCGGCTTGCGCCAGCGCCCTGAGCGTGGGGTTCGGTTCGAGTGCCAGGACCTGCGATACCGCGGGCGGGTAGAGCGGGAACGTGGCACCGTAACCTGCCCCGATTTCGACGACGGCGCCGCTCGCCGCTGCCAGCAGCCGCCGGCGGTGGGCCGAGGCGCCGCGGCCGTCCATCTTCGGTCCCAGGCGGGCATACGAGCGTCCGAAGGAGGATGCAGCCTCAATGTCATCCATGGGCATCTTTACGCTCCGCGGGCCGCGCCGGCGCGCTAGGGGCCTTCGCCAAGTTCCGTCACATTCGCGCGGTACTGCTCCGCCGTCAGCTCGCCCTTCGCGAAGCGCTCATCGAGGATGAGCCGGGCCTGGCTCCTGCCGCCGGCGGCGCCGGCGTTGCGGCCCGGAAGTCCCGGCTGGCCGTAGAGGCCGGCGGGGCCGGCGGCTCCGTGCCCCTGGGCTCCTTGGCCGGTGCCGCCAAATACCCGGATCGCCAGCAGGACGAGCACCGCGATGCCGAGCAGCAGCAGCATGCCCCAAAGCCACATCCACCACAGGTTCTGCCCGTACCCCCACATCATGACCGGTCCCTTCGCCAGTGGAAGCTACTGATCCAATGGTGCGCCCGCAGGGCAGGGAGCGCCAGAGTTCCGCGGCGCCGTCGGTTCCGGACGACACCGGTTCCGGACGACACCGGTTCCGGGCGGCACCGGGTGACACCGGGCCGAACTGCCCCGCGGCGCCGTCGTCAGCTGATCAGCAGGCTAAGGGCCTCCGTCAGGTGGCTGACCTCCCGGACCGAGAAACCGGCCGGGACCGGGCCGGGGCCGTTGGGGCTGGCGGGCACTACCGCATGTGTGAAGCCCAGCCGGTGGGCTTCCTGGATGCGCTGGTTGATCCCGGGCACCGGACGGACTTCCCCTGCCAGGCCCACCTCGCCGAAGGCGATGAGGCGCTGCGGCAGCGGTTTCTTGGCCTTGGCGGAGGCAACCGCCAGGGCGACTGCCAGGTCCGTGGCCGGCTCGCTGAGCTTCACCCCGCCGACGGTCGCCACGTAGGAGTCATCTTTTTGCAGCAGGCAGCCGGCGCGCTGCTGCAGCACAGCCAGCAGCATGGCTACCCGCGAGCTGTCCAGCCCGCTGGTGGCCCGGCGGGGCTGGGCGTTGGCGCTTTCGGCCAGCAGGGACTGGACCTCGGCCAGCAGCGGCCGGCGGCCCTCCAGTGTCACCGTAATGCAGGTGCCGGAGACCGGGTCCTTGGTGCGCGAGACAAAGAGGCCGCTGGGATCGGCCAGGCCCACGATGCCGTCCTCGTTCAGATCGAAGCAGCCGACGTCGTCGGTGGGGCCGTAGCGGTTCTTGACCGCTCGCAGCAGCCGCAGCCGGGAATGCCGTTCACCCTCGAACTGGCAGACCACATCCACCAGATGCTCGAGCAGGCGGGGGCCTGCGATGGAGCCGTCCTTGGTCACGTGCCCCACCAACAGGGTGGTCATATTGCGGCGCTTGGCCGCGGCGATCAGGGAGGCCGCGACTTCGCGGACCTGGGAGACGCCGCCGGCGCTGCCTTCGACGTCGGCGCTGCTCAGCGTCTGCACCGAGTCCACAATCAGCAGCCGTGGCTCCAGTTTCTCCACTTGTCCCAGCGCCTGGCCGAGGTCCGTTTCGGCGGACAGGTAAAGCGATTCGGCGACGGCGTCGATCCGGTCCGCGCGCAGCTTTACCTGGGCGGCCGATTCCTCGCCGGTGACGTACAGGACGTCCTGGGCCGTGCGGGCGAATTTGGCGGCGACGTCCAGCAGCAGCGTCGACTTGCCCACGCCGGGCTCGCCGGCCAGCAGGATGACCGCGCCGGGGACCAGGCCGCCACCGAGCACCCGGTCCAGTTCGTCCACGCCGGTGGGGAGGAATGCGGCCGTGGTGGCATCGACGTCAGCGATCCGGCGGGCCGGCTCCAGGACGGTGGTCGCCGCCGTCGTCCGCGCCACAGCGCCGCCGGTCTCCTCCACGGTGCCCCAGGCCTGGCACTCGCCGCACCGGCCCACCCACTTGACAGTGGTCCAGCCGCATTCCGCGCACTTATAGCCCGGTGCCTTGACGGCACGGGAAGTCTTTGTTGCCATTGCTCCACCCTAACCGGGGGCACCGACGTTCGAGGGTCCGCCGGCTCAAGTCCGGACTGCGGGCGGGTGCGGCAAAGCCTTGACCGTGGACGACGGTTCCGTTCATGCTGGGATTCTGTCTCGCTAGGAAGGCCCAACCGGAAGGCCGACGATGTCCCCTCGTATGCACACTGGTTCCCCGCGGCGCTTCCGGGTCCTCCTGGTCGCCGCCGCAGCAGCTCTGCTGACGCTGGTGGCCCTGCCGGCCGAGGCGGCCACCCAGCCGGGGCCCGGCAACGACGTGTCGTGGCCGCAGTGCGGAAAGGCGCTGCCGAAAGGCCAGGCTTTCGGGATTGTCGGCGTGAACAACGGCCTGGCCAACACCACAAACCCGTGCCTCAGCACACAGCTGACGTGGGCCGGCACGTCGAAGGGCGGCACGGGCCAGCCGTTGGTCGCCCTGTACGTCAACACCGCAAATCCCGGCGCGTCCGGATCATGGTGGCCCACCAGCAACACCTACGGCGGGACCACCGTGACCAACCCGTACGGGGACTGCAACCAGGGATCCTACGGGCCCGCCTGCTCGTATATGTACGGTTTCGCGAAGGCCTACGACGACGCCAACATCAGGGGCGTGAACAACCCGTCGTCCTACACATGGTGGCTTGACGTCGAGACGGGCAGCAGTTGGTCAACGGACACTTTGGCGAACCGCGCGGATCTCGAGGGCATGGCAGCCTACTACGCCAGCATTGGAGCCCGAACGGGCCTCTACTCCACCCGAAGCCAGTGGGACCAAATCGTCGGGGCGGTGCCGTCTTCCAGCAACCTCTATGCACTGCCGAGCTGGCTCGCCGGCGCCAAGTCCCTGGCCGTGGCCGGACGCAAATGCTCCGACACCGCGCTCACCGGCGGCGGCCAGGTATCCCTGACCCAATACGTCTCGGGCGGGTTGGACTACGACCGCTCCTGCGTCTAGTACTCCCGAGCGCCGGCCCCGCTATGCCGGCCCCGCTATAGGGAGGGCAGCATGTCCCGGGCCTCATCCGGATCCATCCCGGTGGCTTCGAGGAGGTCCACCATAAGCGGCCGGAAGAGCATCACCACGGTTTCGCCCTCGAGCCGCTGCACGTCCAGCAGCCGCGGGTGCAGCCGGCCGGCCGTCTCGCTCAACTCCACCTTCGCGGTGCGCAGGTGGGCTCGCCGGGCGCCGTCGTGCACCTCTGCCAGGCCCAGCCCCAGTTCATCGATCGCGGCCGCCGTCTCCTGCAGGACCTCGGCAATGTTCTCGGTGGCCTCGTCCGAGAGCGCGGCGTGGTTGATCGCACTGGTGAGCCGGCGCGCGAACACGCGGCTGTTGCGCAGCGCGAGGTCGATGAAGTCCACCGACTGCGCCAGCCGGTCCAGCTCGTCGCGGTAGCGCCGGTAGGCCGGGGCCAGGGTGGCGACCTCACCGGAGGAACGCAGGGTCTGGCGCATGGAATCGACCAGCGGCTGGCAGTTGCGGCCGCGGATCAACGCATGCCAGGCCTGGGTGGAGTCGCTGTGGCTCAGGGCCGAGGCACACTCCCGCAGCACCTCCGCCAGTTCATGCAGGAGCTTCTTGACGTCGTTGCGGGGTTCGCGCCGCGGATCCTTGGGAATCAGGAAGGTCACCACCAGGGCGAACACGCCGCCCACCACGGCATCGAGGCTCCGGGTGAAGGGGCCGCCGGCCGGGGCCGGCAACAGCACCACCAGGAGGGACTGCAGGCCGAGTTGGGTGGTGAAGATAGTCCCGCTGTCCAGGAAACGGGCCAGTAGGATCGAGAAGAGCAGCACGACGGCGGCCTGCCAGATCCCCGCACCCAGCCAATTCAGCAGCAGGTCGCCCACCACAATGCCGAGGGTGCAGCCCAGGCCCACCTCCACGACGCGGCGCAGCCGCGGATCCCGGGAGAAGCCCAGGGCAATCAGGGAGGAGGTCGCGGCAAACAAGGGGCCGGTGTGGCCCAGGACGTACTCGGCGAAGGCGTAGGCCCCGACGGCGCAGGCGGTCATCTGGACGGCGGGTAGAAGCGATTTGCGGCTCCGGATAAAACCGGTGCGGGCCCGGCCGCGCAGGAATCGTGCGCTTGCGGTGAATCCAGTAGCGGAGGCCATGCCCACCAGTCTATTTGCTGGCTCCAGTGGACCGCGCCGCACGGCGGAGCCCCTACGACTGTGACGCAGCTAACGCAACAGCAACCCGTCAGATGTTGGCGAATGGTCGGGAGTAGTTAACCTGCCGTTCACTTTGGACCACAGTTCTCTTCACTTGGGACACCTAACTTCGATAAAGGTACAAACCGTATCCACCGTCTTATTGTTCGGACGTCTCCGGTCCGGCACGCATCTGAATAACCCTGGAAGGGGTACATCTAGTGAAGGCATCACGCTTCGGCCGCAACTCGGCCATCGCTGTCATCGCAGCCGGCGCTCTCGCGCTCACCGCTTGCGGTTCCGACAACGCCACCAACACCGCGCAGTCGGCAGCGCCGTCCTCCTCGGTCAAGGTCACCGGCACGCTGACCGGCATCGGTTCCTCCGCGCAGGGTGCGGCCATGGACGTGTGGAAGACCAACTTCTCCTCCGCCAACCAGGGCGCCAACGTGCAGTACTCCCCGGACGGCTCCGGCGCCGGCCGCAAGGCGATCATCGACGGCTCGGCGCAGTTCGCCGGCTCCGATGCCTACCTGACCGATGCTGAGCTTGCCAGCGCCCAGGCCAAGTGCGGCCCCGACGGCGCCCTGAACATTCCGGTTTACATCTCCCCGATCGCGGTCGCGTTCAACCTGCCCGACCTCAAGGAGCTCAAGCTCGACGCTCCCACCGTGGCCAAGATCTTCCGCGGCCAGATCGCCAAGTGGAACGACCCGGCCATCGCCGCGCTGAACCCGGACGCCAAGCTGCCGGACCTCAAGGTCACCCCGGTGAACCGCTCGGATGACTCCGGCACCACCACCAACTTCACCGACTACCTCGCCGCCGCCGCGCCCGAGGTCTGGACCGACAAGTCCTCCGGCATCTGGCCCGCGTCCCTGAAGGGCGAAAACGCCAAGGGCACCTCCGGCGTCGTCAAGACGGTTACGGACACCCCCGGCGCCGTCACCTACGCCGATGACTCCGCCGTCAGCGGCAAGCTCGGCATCGCCCAGATCAAGGTCGGCGGTTCGTTCACCAAGATCTCCGCAGACGCCGCCGCCAAGGCTGTCGACGCCGGCAAGCCGGTCGACGGCCGCAACGCCAACGACCTCTCCATCAAGCTGGACCGCAAGACCACGATCGAGGGCGCTTACCCGATCGTGCTCGTCTCCTTCCACGTCGTGTGCAGCACCTACGACACCAAGGAAACCGCAGACCTGGTCAAGGCCTTCGAGAACTACGTAACGTCCGACGCCGGCCAGAAGGCCGCAGCCGACGCCGCCAAGTCCGCGCCGCTGTCCAAGACCCTGCAGGACAAGGCGCAGAAGTCCATTGCAACCATCAAGGCCAAGGCCTAGGGATCTGTTGCGCTACTAAGGCATAGTGGAAACACCAGCCTGACTTAGGTTCCCTGTTCCGAAAAGGCGGTTATTGACCGTCCGCCCGGGGCAGGGAACCTAGGCGTTTGTCCGAAGTACCAAAAGATTCACCGCCAATGGCCCGGAGAGATCCCCTTGGCCGCCGGTGCAGATCGAAGCTGAAGGATCGTGAAGTGACCACCACCTCCCTGACCAAGTCCCGGGGCGCCGGCCGCGCCGGCGACAAAGTCTTTTCTGGAGCCACCTTGGCCGCAGGGTGCCTGATCCTTGCCGTGCTCTTCGGCGTGGCGCTCTTCCTTGTCGTCCAGGCTATCCCTGCCCTCGTGGCGTCGCCGGACAAGATCCAGGGCGGCCAGGGCTTCTTCGCCTACATCTGGCCGATCGTCATCGGCACCCTGATCGCCGCCGCGATCGCGCTCGTGATCGCGACGCCGGTCGCGATCGGCGTCGCGCTCTTTATCTCGCACTTCGCCCCGCGGGGACTGGCCTCCGGCCTCGGCTACGTGATCGACCTGCTGGCCGCCATCCCCTCCGTGGTCTACGGCGCCTGGGGTGCCGCGTTCCTGGCCAAGGAAATCTCGCCGCTCTACAACTGGCTGGCGAACAACCTGGGCTGGCTGCCGATTTTCCAGGGCCCGGCCTCGGCCACCGGCAAGACCATCCTGACGGCGGGCATCGTGCTGGCCGTCATGGTCCTGCCCATCATCACCTCGCTGACACGCGAAATCTTCCTGCAGACCCCCAAGCTGCACGAGGAAGCGGCCCTCGCGCTCGGCGCCACCCGCTGGGAAATGATCCGGATGGCCGTGCTGCCCTTCGGCCGCCCCGGCATCGTCAGCGCCGTGATGCTGGGCCTGGGCCGCGCCCTGGGCGAGACCATGGCCGTCGCCCTGGTGCTCTCCTCCGGCGCCCTCACGGCGAGCCTCATCACATCGGGCAACCAGACCATCGCCGCCGAGATCGCCCTGAACTTCCCGGAGGCCAGCGGCCTGAAGGTCAGCACGCTGATCGCCGCCGGCCTGGTGCTGTTCGTCATCACGCTGGGCGTGAACATGATTGCTCGGTGGATCATCACCCGGCACAAAGAATTTTCGGGAGCCAACTAAAATGACCTCCACCCTGACCCCGGTGCGTAAGCGCTCCGCCCTGACCAAGGGCCAGCTGCCCAAGGCCGCGCCCTACATCGTGCTGGCCCTGGCGCTCGTCATCGGCGCCGCCATTCTGGCCCTGATCGGGTTCAACGCCTTCGGCTGGGGCGTCGCCACCGCAATCCTCTTCGCAGCCGGGCTGGTCGGCTGGAGCGCAGCCGTGGAAGGCTCCCGCAAGGCCAAAGACAAACTGGCCACCTGCCTCGTGGTCGGCGCGTTCCTGATCGCACTGCTGCCGCTGATCTCGGTGATCTGGACCGTACTGGTCAAGGGCCTGCCGGGCCTGCTGGACCCCGGATTCCTGGGCACGTCGATGAACGGCGTCACCGGCGCGTTCGACAACAAGAGCGTCGACGCAGGCGCCCCCGTGGTGGGAGGCATCTACCATGCGCTGGTGGGCACCGTGCAGATCACCCTGCTCGCCACCGTCATCTCTGTCCCGGTTGGCCTGCTCACCGCGATCTACCTGGTCGAATACGGCGAAGATCGGGCCCTGGCCCGCGCCATCACGTTCTTCGTCGACGTGATGACCGGCATCCCCTCGATCGTGGCCGGCCTGTTCGCCGCGGCGTTCTTCTTCGCCGTCGTCGGCCCGGGCACGAAGACCGGAGCCGTTGCCGCCGTCGCGCTTTCCGTGCTGATGATCCCGGTGGTGGTCCGCTCCAGCGAGGAAATGCTCAAGATCGTCCCGAACGAATTGCGCGAAGCCGCGTACGCCCTCGGCGTGCGCAAGTGGCGGACCATCCTCAAGGTGGTGATCCCGACGGCGATCTCGGGCATCGCCTCCGGCATCACCCTCGCCATCGCCCGGGTGATCGGTGAGACCGCCCCGATCCTGGTCACCGCCGGGTTCGCCACGTCCATCAACAACAACGTGTTTGGCGGCTGGATGGCCTCGCTGCCCACCTTCATTTACACGCAGATCCTCAACCCGACCTCGCCGTCCAACCCGGGTCCCTCCGACCAGCGTGCCTGGGGCGCGGCCCTGGTCCTCATCATCCTCGTGATGCTGCTCAACCTGGGCGCCCGCCTGGTGGCCCGCATCTTCGCCCCGAAGACCGGCCGCTAGGCCGCCGGCACCCGCCTCCATCTCCACAAGTGAAGGAACCGCATGTCTAAGCGCATCGACGTCAAAGACCTGAACGTCTACTACAGCAAATTCCTTGCCGTCGAGGACGTCAACATCAATATTGACCCCAAGTCCGTCACGGCCTTCATCGGCCCTTCCGGCTGCGGCAAGTCCACCTTCCTGCGGACCCTGAACCGGATGCACGAAGTCATCCCTGGCGCCCGGGTGGAAGGCGAGGTGCTGCTCGACGGCGACAACCTTTACGGTCCCGGCGTGGACCCGGTCACGGTGCGATCGCAGATCGGCATGGTCTTCCAGCGGCCCAACCCGTTCCCGACCATGTCGATCCGCGACAATGTGCTGGCCGGCGTAAAGCTGAACAACCAGAAGATGTCCAAGGGTGAGGCTGATGCACTCGTGGAGCGGTCGCTGCGCGGCGCCAACCTCTGGAACGAGGTCAAGGACCGACTGGCCAAGCCGGGCTCGGGACTGTCCGGCGGCCAGCAGCAGCGCCTCTGCATCGCCCGCGCCATCGCCGTGGAGCCGCAGGTGATCCTGATGGACGAGCCCTGCTCCGCGCTGGACCCGATCTCCACGCTCGCCATTGAGGACCTCATCAACGAGCTCAAGGACGAATACACCGTGGTGATCGTGACCCACAACATGCAGCAGGCAGCCCGCGTCTCGGACAAGACCGCGTTCTTCAACATCGCCGGTACCGGCAAGCCCGGCAAGTTGATCGAATACGGCGACACCCACACCATCTTCAGCAACCCGACCGTGAAGGCCACCGAGGACTACGTCTCGGGACGCTTCGGATAAACCCGCCCGCCAAACCCGGCGCTGGGAACAACCGACGAGTCCCTAAAGGCCCGTGAGGGGCGACAGGGCGAGTCCCAGCACGAAGGCAGCCGCGGCGGTGACCAGCGGGGTCAGAGTCCAGAAGGCCAGGATCCGGAGCACCACCCTCCGGTTGGTTGCCGGGTACCTCTGGTTGGCGCCCGCCCCCAGCACGGCAGAAGTCACGGTATGGGTGGTGGAGATCGGCCAGTACAGCCCGATCGCGCCAACCAGCAGCAGCGCGCTGCTGAACAGTTGCGCAACGAAGCCGCGCAACGGATCGATCCGGATCATCCGATACCCGATGGTGTAGGCAATCCGCCAGCCGCCCGCCAGGGTGCCCGCGGTCAGCATGCCGGCGGTCAGCAGGGCCACCCAGGCCGGAATGGAACCGCCGTCGGGCAGCCCCGCCGCCACCATCGCTAGGATCACGACGGCGCTGGTGCGCTGGCCGTCCTGCAGGCCGTGGCCAAACGCGACTGCGCCCGCGGCGATGGCCTGGGCCCGCCGCGACCTGGTGTTCACCACGTTCGGCGGGGTGTAGCGCGCCGCCCAGGTGGCCGGCCAGACCAGCAGGTAGGCGCCCGCGAACGCGATGGCCGGGGACAGCAGCAGGGGCAACGCCACCTGGAACAGCAGGGACTCGTCCACGCCCGCGACGCCGGGGTGGCCCACCGCCACGCTGGCGACGGCCGCGCCGGCGAGGCCCCCCACGAGCGCGTGCGTCGAGGAGGAGGGGATGCCGCGCCACCAGGTGTAGAGACCCCAGAGCACGGCGCTGAGCAGTCCGGCGATGAGGATGGTCAGGCCGTTCCCGCCGGAGGGAAGAACCACCCAGGCCCGGCTGACCGCCAACGCCAGGCCCGCACTGAGCCCGGCGCCGATGAAGTTGAACAACCCGGCCAGGAGAACCGCCACGGTGGGAGTCAGGGCCCGCGTCCGGACGGCGAGGGCAACCGAGGACGAAGCGTCCCTGAAACCGTTGAGAAAGGCGAACGCCCCGGCGAACAGAACCACCAGGGCAAACAAAACGATGGTCACCCTCAGGATTCCTTGACGATGATGCTGCCCACCTGGGTGGCGATCCGCCGCATGTCCTTGGTGACGTCCACGAGCTGGTCCGCGACGTCGCGGTGGCGCGCGTACTGGGCCGACTTCATGTCCTTGAGCATGTCCGCGACCCAGACCCGGTGGGTGCGTTCCGCCCGTTTGGTAAGCCGGAGGATCTCGATCCAGTAGTCCTCCAGGTCATCCAGGTCGTTCAGCTTGCGCATGGCGTCGACCGTCAGCTCGGCCTGCCGGCTGATGATTTCCAGCTGCTCGGCCGCGCGCTTGGGCGGCCGCTCCAGCTTGTACAGGAGGACGAGGTCCGCGGCGGCGTCCAGCTTCTCCATCGCCTCGTTAAGGTAGCGGGACAGCCCGTACATATCTTCGCGGGGGAGCGGGTTCAGGAAGCTGGTCCGCATGTGCGTCAGGAGGGCAAAGTGCAGCTCGGCCGATTTCGCCTCGTGATTGTGCATGTCCTCCACGAGACGCGGATGCTCGCTCGCGGGGGCGCCGAGGATTTCGGCAAACGTTCCCGTGCCCAGGACTATCTGGTGGGCCATCTGGGACAGCAGGTTCAGCCCGACGGGCTCCTGGGGGAAAAGGCGTAGCTTCACGTGGGGTTACCGGTCTCCGGACGAGGCTTACACGGGGCTTGTCTGCCGGCCCTGGAACGTGACGATGACCCGCGCATATACATTACTTTACCGTCCGGACTCGAACTGCCGGGACCCGCCGCCCGCTGCCCGGCCGGAGACATGAAAATGGTGCCGAACCGGATACGCCTCTCGGCGGTAGGCCGCTCTAGGCGGCTAATTGTTGAAGCCCGGGGGTTTCGCGGTTCGGCACCGCTTTTAGTTTTCTACGTCGGGGGGACCAAGTCAACATTGACAGTGCGGGCCCGGCGTGCGTCTTGACAGTACCGAAGAGCCGCGCTAAATTCGCGGATTCCCGGGCCGTGCGCGCACAAAAGGCCCTAGTCCAGCTCGCCCAGCCGCCAAGCGTTCGCTGCGTGTTCCAAGTCCTCGGCGGTCTTCACCAGGAGGTGCGAATTCCGCGTGAGCTTGCTGGCGTGGTTCGCGTTGCTGTGCTCCGCACTGTCGGCGAGCGTGGCCTGGCCCAACGCCACCACCCGGCAGAAGGCCGCCGAGCGCTCCAGCGCGACGTCGAAGTCGCCGTCGAACGCCCCGGACAGAATGGCGTCCGCCATTGACTTCATTTCCTCGGCACCCGGAGGCTCGGCGGCGCCGGCTACCACGTGGGAAACCTGCGCGGTGTCCTTGCCGGCCCGGAAGTAGACCGAGATCCGTTCGGGATCCCGGATCGCCACGGCGCGGAGGGCGTAGAGCCGCCAGAGGGCGCCGGGGAGGGAGCGCGCCGGGCTCTCCGCCCACATCTCGGCGATGGCATCGAGGCCTTGTTCATCCGCGAGCTTGACCAGCCGCCGGGTGATCTTGGGGTCGTCGCTGTCACGGCCGCGGCGTACCAGCGCCTGCGCCGCGAGGTGTGCGGCTTCCGAGACTCGCGCCGGATCGGCGCCGCCGGCGAACGGTTCGAAGTCGAGCGGCGCGAAGGGCTTCGGCTTGTGGTGTCGGTGCGGTCCCGGGCTGCTGGCTCCTGCTTGCTCGTTCATGCCACCACGCTACTCCTGTGTATTCCGGGAATCGAGGATGGTCCCGGCGGCCGGCAGGACACCGGAGTGCCGCCGGGACGGCTGCGGGGAGCCGGTCGACGCCGGCGTGTCGGGCCGGGTGAAAAAGCCTGCCCGGGTCTGGGGTACAGTGTTAACGTTCAGAAATGGACTGGGCCGACGTGCCCGTCTTACGGGGGAATTCTCTGCCGTTGACGGTGTCGGCCGGGGCCTTTAGCTCAGTTGGTAGAGCATCGGACTTTTAATCCGTGGGTCGTGGGTTCGATCCCCACAGGGCCCACTCTTTTAGCGAAGAGTGGAGAAACCCCTGGCATCCTGGCGACAGGAGGCCAGGGGTTTTTATGCATCCCGGCGGGTTCCTCGTGCAGGGTTTCCCACAGATAGCACGACAGCCTAGTTATCAGTCGGGCTAGGATTGCCGGATGAACTCGGACAGCGCAGCAGGCTCGGGGTACTGGTATGGCCCGGAGGGCCGGCTGGATCCCGCCTCGGCCGTGCTGCACGCCCTGCGGAACTACCGCGCCGCCGAGGTGGCCACCCGTAAGGCCACCCGGGACTCGATGGGCATGGGCGAGACCGACCTGCTGGCCCTGCGGTACCTGCTACGCGCCCAGTCGGCGGGGGAGCAGGTGGGGCCGAAGGATCTCAGCCGCCGCCTGGGCATCACCACCGCGTCCACCACCTCACTGATCGACCGGCTCGTGGGCAGTGGACACGTCCGCCGCGAGCCGCACCCCACCGACCGGCGTTCCTTGGTGATCGTTCCGACGGCGGGCACCGACGCGGAAGTCCGGGCCACGCTCGGCGACATGCATCGTCGGATGCTGGCCGTAGCGGAAGAGCTCAGTGCCGAGGACAGCCGGGTCGTTGTGGGATTCCTGCAGCGCATGACCGAGGCCTTGGACGGCCCCGCGCGACGCCACTGAGCAGGACATCGAACTCGCACAAAACTGCCGGATACAAAACTAGCTAGTTGACCTAGTGATATGTATGCTTACTAAGTCGTATGTAGGCTTACTAACTGTCGGATGAGCGTGTGTGGAGGAGTCGTGGCTAAAGTGTTGACGATCACCGGAACCCCGGGGGCCGGTGTGGCACAGCTGGCCGCCCGCCGGTCCGCCGCAGGGCAGGACGTCGTAGTTCCCACGCTGCCGTCGGACCCGGCTGGCCAGGCGCCCCGCCACTGCGGCACCCCGATGCGATGGACCGCCCCGGTCCTTGGCGCCAGGACGGACTACTCCTTCGACGCCGGCACTGATTCAGCGCCACTGCCGCCCGTGTGGCGTTGCTCCTGCGGGTTCCAGCTCGACGGCATCGTCCACACCCGCCACTCGCTGGCCGCCCTTTCGTGAGCGCCACGACGGCGGTGACGCTACCCGCGGGCGCGGCCATCCGTCCGGAGGCCACGACCACCGGCGCCGGCCTCAACGCCACGATCCTGCCACTACCGGACGCCCCCGGGGGCCGGTTCCAGGTGCACGAACTGCTGGGCAGGGGCGCAACCGCCACCGTTTTCCGTGGCACGGACCTGGTCAACGACCGCCCGGTGGCCATCAAGGTGGCCGAGGGACCATCCGAGAAACATGCGGGCCGGATCCACGCCGAGGCGCGAATCCTCGCGTCCCTGGATCACCCCTCAGTTGTCAGCTTCATCGCCGCGGGCACGGTCCCCGGCGATGGTCCGTGGGCGGGCCGGCCCTTCCTGGTCGAGGAATTCGCACATGGCGGAGACTTGGCCGAACGGATCCGCGGCGGCGACTCCGGCTCTGCGGAGGTGGCCGGCTGGGCAGCCGCCGCGCTGTCCGGCCTCGGCCACGTCCACGGGCACGGACTGGTACACCGCGACATCAAGCCCGCCAACATCCTGCTCAGTGCGCTAAGGAGATCCCCGGTGCGCCTCGCCGACTTCGGCATCGCCACTCCGGCCGGCACGGCACCGGCACCCGGCGAGTCGTCAGGCACGGTGCACTACATGAGCCCGGAGCAGGCCTCCGGCCAGCCCCTCCGCGCTGCCACCGATATTTATGCACTCGGGTTGGTGCTGCTCGAGTGCCTCACGGGTGTCCGGGCCTATCCCGGGACGCCCGTCGAGTCGCTCGTAGCCCGGACGCTCCGCGCCCCGGAAATCCCCGCCCAACTCGGTACGGGCTGGGTGTCCTTGCTGACGGCCATGACCGCGATGGATCCCGAAGCGCGGCCCTCGGCCGTCGCGGCGCACAAACTCGCCGCCAGGCTCGCTCCCGCCCGGACGCTGCCCCCGCTCCGCCTGGCAGGCTGAGGCGTAGCCCGGAAGGCTCCAAGGCGAGGTTGCAGGCCCGACCCCGGCGCCCGCGCGCCCGGCGGCGCCCTTCCGCTTGGATAGCATGGGGCTTCCAGGACCTGCTGACTGCAGCTTCGGTGGAAAGGGATGATGCCATGGAGTCTCGCGCCACACCGCGGCCCGAGCTGGTCGGGCGGCTCCGCGCCGCCGGCTGCGTCTTCGCCGAAGATGAGGCGGTCCTGCTGGAAGCAGCAGCCGCCGCCGGCGCGGAACTCGACGGGCTTGTCCGCCAACGGGTCTCGGGGCTCCCGCTGGAGCATGTGCTTGGCTGGGCCGAGTTTTGCGGCCTCCGCATCCTGGTGGACCCCCGGGTCTTCGTGCCACGCCGCCGGACCGAGTACCTCGTCAAGTGCGCGGCGCGGCTCCTAAGCGCCCGCCCGGCGCCGCGCTGGCCAGTGGTCGTGGATCTCTGTTGCGGCTCGGGTGCCGTCGGTGCCGCGCTCGCCGCCGCAGCCGGGCCGCTCGAGCTTCACGCCGCCGACGTCGACCCCGCTGCCGCCGCCTGCGCGCGGCGCAACCTGCTCCCGCTGGGGGGAGAAGTACACGAGGGCGACCTGTTCGATCCGCTGCCCGAGCGGCTCCGCGGCCGGGTGGATCTCGTGGCGGTCAACGCGCCCTACGTTCCCTCGGGAATGATCGGCACCATGCCGCCGGAGGCGCGCCTGCACGAACCGCGGGTTTCGCTCGACGGCGGCCCCGACGGGCTGGAGCTGCAACGGCGAATAGCCGCCGCGGCGCCAGTGTGGCTGGCGCCGGGCGGCCATCTGTTGATCGAAACGAGCCGGCGGCAGGCGCCGCAGACCGTCAAGATTCTCGCCGGGAGCGGGCTCTCCGGCCGTGTGTTCGGCTCGCGGAAACTGGACGCCACCGTCGTGCTGGGCGGCGTTCCTGCCGCGAAGGAGGGTTAGTGGCCGCCCGGGCCGGAGCTGTCAGTGTTTCTCCGGGTCCACGTTGGTGGCCGGGCCGGCAGGCGTGGCGCCGCCTTCATCCGACCAGTCCTGACCGGTCTCATCGTTCAAAGCCGGATCGGAGCGGACATCGGGCGCGGAGTCCACGGAAGTGTGAGCACCACCGGACGTCCCCAGGTTCGCTGTCTCAGGGTGGGTGCTGTGGGCGGGGACGGCGCCGTCGGACGGGGTGCCGGCTGCGGCCGGAGGCTTCACGGACGCTGCAGAGCCGGAGGCCGTGTCGTCCCGGTGAACCGCGGAGCTGATGACGGTGGCGGCGCGACGGGCGGCCTCGCTGAGCTGGCCGGACAGGTCGGGGGCCTTTTCCTTGACCGCCTCGGTAGCGGCCGCCACCTGGTCCTGGACCGGCTTGCTATCCCAAAGGCCGGTTGCCCGGGTCTTGAGTTTTTCGTAGGCAGCCCGACCGGAGCGGGATCCGAGGACGAAACCTGCCGCGAGACCGGTGCCGAAAAGAAATTTGCCTTTCATGCTGTACTCCTGCTCTTGCTGCTCTGGAAGTTATGCCCCGGATGATTTGTCCGGTTACTCAAAAGCCGGCCCCAGGAAACCCTGAACTGGTCCCCGAAAGTTGGACTCGCAAATGCGATGTCTCCACTTTAGCGGCCAGCGATCGGCCCTTCTGAGAAGGCTCCGTCCCATTAGGGACGGAGCCTTCCTTTGTAAGTGAGTGTCTGCTTCGAAACGGCGTCGACACTGCGG